>JABTUA010000002.1:1602500-1926058 GCA_015075635.1 Polyangiaceae bacterium | reverse complement strand
GCCGGACGATCCGCTCTTCCCCCGTGACGATGGTGGTTTCGCTCGACCCCCAAGCGCTGCCTTCTTCCGGGCTGATCTTGTCTCGGTTGGCCTTTCGGACAAGCGGGCCGGAACCAACCTGTGCTTCCACGACGCCAGGGGATGTGGGGCGACCTGGCTGGTGAACGCCAACGTCGAAAGTGCTCTTGTCCGGCGGTTCCTTGGGCACGCTCCGGTTGGCGCGGCCGAGCTGAGATATTTCAAGGGGGACTTGTTGGCGGCACTCGGCGAGGCGCAGAAGAAGATCGGGCTCGTCTGGAGGCGATAGCTACTTCTTCCGCCGCGCCCGTCGGTGGTTCAACTCGGCGGCAACAGCGGGGAGTTGGTAGACCGAGGCCAGGACAGCTTCCAGAGCGTCCAGAGCCTTGGGCAACTCGTCCTCATCGGGGGCGAGCATTTCGTGGACGGCGTCGTTGCCCATGAACCGGTGCGCCGTTAGTACCTGCTCCTGGGTAGTGGATACCGCGCCCGATGAAACAAGCGCGTCGATCCGCTGCTTCAAATCGCGTCCCGTACAACCTCGCTCAATGCACACAGCCTCGACCGTGGCCCGGATTCCAGCAGCGGTCAGAACCCTGGCGCCTGCGTTGAACACTCGAATTGTTTCTCCGTACATCCTGGCGACATCGGCCGGCAGGTACCGCTCAGCGTCTATGGGTGCGCGGATCTCCACGCGACTCGGAAATAGGGTTTCGTAGGTTTCCGGTAGACCCGTCTCGGGGTCGAGACTCTCGCTGCACCAGGACGCCTCGCGGAACGAAACCCGCTCACACCCGAGGCACCGGATCACCTGGTGGTCGCGGCTGGCGTGGATGTCGTGCTCCTCGGAGCCTTCGTCCGTCGCATGCCCAAACAGCACCTCATGGTTCGTGGGCTGTCGGCATGCGGGGCACGGAACTTTGAGCTTCTGATTCTGCGCAGTCGTCATGACCTTCGGTCCGCGTTCGATCCCGATCTTGTGCAGCTTCTTGTGCAGAATCTTGTGCAGCTTGCACAAGGTCAGGCGGATTCCTCAGCGATATCAGCGCCCCCGATACGATTCGAACGTACGACCCACGGTTTAGGAAACCGTTGCTCTATCCCCTGAGCTACGGGGGCAGGGATTGCTTCGCAAGCTACCGAAAGTTTGGACGAAGCACGGCGCGTCTTCTTCCACGTCACCTCGCGATGGTCAAGCGCCGTGCCTTTTCGGTGCCTTTTCGAAGTTCGGGGATGAGTCGATCGAGGGGCCGCAGCCACCCGAGATGAAGCTCCGCGGCGGAGCGAGCAGCGCGACGGTAGCGGTTGATCATGGCGCTCGACTTGTGGCCGGTGCGGTCGGCGACCCACGTCTCGGTCTTGCCGTCGGCCAGGGCCAGCGTGACGAACGTGCCTCGGAGATCGTGGGCGCGAAGATGCATGCGCTGCTCGGATTGGCTGAAGAGCGCCTCGCGCTGGACTCTGGCTCGTTTCAGCGCATCGCGAAGACGCTTGGCGAGCTTGTTCAGATCAAAACGGCAGCCATCGTGCACGAGGATGAATTCGTCCGGCTGCGCGTCCTCGTGAAAGAGCTTCTGCCAGAGCCGCAAAGCTCGTAGCACGCCGGGGTCGAGCACCCAGGAGCGAGGGTCATCGGTCTTGTTGACGTCCAACGCGATGGTGCCGCGGTCAAGATCGACCTCGCGCCAGGCAAGCTCGCGCAGCTCTGAAGCGCGGAGGCCCTCACGCCCAAGAATTCCAAACGCGAGCCGATCAAGGATCGATATGTCGGTGCACGCCGAGAGCTTGGCGTCCTCGTCAGGGTAGTCCGAATTACCACGCGTATCCGGAGCACGGACCCCGTTCTTCCGACAGGTCGCGCGAGTCGGCAGAGTGGGAGGCATGACAGAGACGGAATCGAAGTGGGCTGAGCGGATCAGGGAGTGGAAGAGCAGCGGCAAGGGGGCGGAGGAGTTCGCCTCGGGGCGAGCCTACAAGCCCTCGACGCTGAAGTGGTGGGCGACGGAGCTGCGGCGCCGGGCCGATGGTCGCCAGCGTGCGACCAAGCCGCGAGCGGCCAAGGCGATTCGCTTGGCTCGGGTCGTTCGGCGGACGCGAGCACCGGCCGCGGGCCAGGCGATGGTCGTGGAGGTCTCGGGCGCCCGAATCTCGGTCGCGCGGGGCTTCGACGCCGAGTTGCTCGCGGACGTGGTTCGGGCGCTCGGAGGTGCACGATGATCCCGCGCGGCGTGCAGGTCTTCGTGGCCCTCGAGCCGGTGGACATGCGCTGGTCGTTCGATCGGCTGGCCGGAGCAGCGCTGGAGCGCATCGGGTACGAGGCGCGCTGCGGTGCAATGTTCATCTACTTCGGCAAGCGGCGCGACGCGGTGAAGGTGCTGTTCTTCGACGGCTCCGGGATGTGCTTGTTCTACAAACGTTTGGACCGTGGAGTGTTTCGCCTTCCAGAGTCCTGCTCTCCGGATGCGCGGCACGTCGAGCTCGACGAGGCGCTGCTCGACGCGTTGCTCGACGGCGTGGACCTGGCAGAGACGCCGAAGCGGGCGCCGCGTTCGCGCATGCGCATCCACTGACTCGTCGCGAGCGACGCGTCGGGGTGCGCGTCGCTCGCATTTTCTTTGCGTTCGCACTCGACAGATCACTCCTACTTCGGTAGGAGCTGATTCTGCGTGAGCGCTGTTCAAGCAGAGTCGTCATCGACGCCGTCGAAGCGCGTGCAGGAGCTCGAGGCGCTGGTGAATCGCATGCGTCTCGAGCTCGCCGTCACGAGCGACCAGCTTGCCGCCACGAGCGAGCAACTCACCGGCGTCATCGCGGAGCGCGACAACCTGAAGCGCGCCTACCGCCAGCTCATGGAGCAGTTCGAGCTCTTGCGCCGACGAATCTTCATCGCCAAAGCCGAGCGCGTCGACTCGACCCAGCTCGAGATGGAGTTCGAGAAGACCAAACAGAAGCTCGACGAGCTCGCGGCGAAGCTCGGAAACGATACTGCTGCGGACGCAGGGACGCCGGCCACGGACACCGAGAATGCGCCATCGACAACTCCGGAGCCCGTCGGCTCGCGTCCGGCGGGCAAGCCGGCGGCCCAGCCGCGGCCCAAGCCCAAAGGCCGAAGAAACCTAGCCGAAGCCGATCTTCCCGAGCGGCGCATCGAGATCCGTGACCTCGAGCTCGAGGCCAGCGGCGCCGCTCCGATCGACTGGGAGTTGAGCTACAAGCTCGGCTACCAGCGCCCAGGGTCCGTGCGGGTCGTACTCGCGCGGGCCAAGTACAAGGTCGCGGTCCCGCAGCCCGTGCCCGCGCCTTCGCCCGAAGACACCACGGTCATCGAGCAGGACGGGCCTCGTTTCACCATCATCACGGCCCCGCTGCCTCCGCTGCTCGTGCGGCGGGGCCTGCTCGCGCCGACCATGCTCGCGCACATCATCGTCCAGAAGTTCCGCTTCGGCATGCCGTACTTCCGTCAAGAAGAGCAGCTCGCCGCGGACGGTATCGACCTCGATCGCGCCACCATGGCGCGCTCGATCGAGGAAGTCGGGGCTTGCCTCGGCGCCATCGTGCTCGCGTGCGCGGAAGATGCCCGCAAGAACGCGTTCTGTCTGTCCACCGACGCCACCGGAGTCGCGATCCGCCCGGAGCCACTTGCGGATGGGCGGCGGCAGTCCTGTAGGAAAGGTCACTTCTTCGTCGTCTTGGCCGACAAGAAGCACGTCTTCTTCGAGTACCAGCCCAAGCACACGAGCGCTGCCGTCTGCGACATGTTTCGCGGGTTCTCCGGCTACATTCAAGCGGACGCGCACGCCGTCTACGACGCGCTGTTCCGCGGAGACGCCGTCGAAGACCCGAATGATGCGCCCAGCGAGGTCGCTTGCTGGAGCCACGCGCGCAGGCGTTTCTGGGACGCTGCTGTCAGCGGCTTCGCCATCGGCCGGGAGGGCTTGCTCCGGATCCGTGCGCTCTACAAGCTCGACGAAAGCTGGAACACATTGCCGCCAGCGACGCGCCGGCAGAGACGCAAGACCGTCCTCGAGCCGCTCGTCGCCGAGTTCTTCGAGTGGGCACGCGCTCGAGCCGGGCCCGCGACCGAGGAGCGGGGCCTCGTCAACAAGGCCCTCGGCTACGTCCTGCGCCAGGAGCTCGCGCTGCGCCGCTTCCTCGAAGACGGCAGGCTGCGCATGGACAACAACCACAGCGAGGGCGCGCTCAGGATCGTCGCCACCGGCAGAAAGGCTTGGCTCTTCTTCGGCTCCGACGATCACGCCCACGCCGCCGCCAACCTCTATTCCTTGATCGCCAGCTGCAAGCTCCACGACCTCGATCCCGAGCGCTATCTGACCGAGATCATCCGCGTCATGCCGTACTGGCCTCGCGACCGCTACCTCGAGCTCGCTCCCGCCTACTGGGCGGCAACGCGGGCGCGCCTCGTCCCCGGCGAGCTCGACGCTGAGCTCGGCACGATCACCGTCCCGCCCGCACTGGCTGACGCGGCCGAGTAGGCGCCTCCGAACCGACTTCGCCTGCTGGGTCACGCCGCGAATATCGCGTCACGCGATCCGTTCCTCAAGAACGGGGTCCGTGCTCCGGATACTACCACGCCAATGCGCTGCGGGCTGCGCCTGCCTTTTTCAAGAATTGAGGTCGAGCCCGACCGCATGAATCTTGTGATGGCCGAAGCTTTCCCCTGTCCGAACGGCACAACACCGCCATGTCGCGTGACCAACGTGCCGGGGGCGGACCTAACGCAGGCAACCGCGGTGTTCTGGGGCGAGTTGCTCGATCTAGCTCAGTCGTTTGGCGTCGGTCTCGTTGCGCCCGGCTTCGCTGCGCCCTCCTGTTTCCCCGTGCGGGATGAATTCTGGGGCGGACCGAACCTGGAATCAGCGGAAGAAACCCACGACATCCTCCATCCGCGCGGCTCAGGCCCGATGGGCTTCGTCGGCGAGGGCAAACGTGGAAACAGCTGGCTCACAGCGGTAAACTCGCCAATCTGTGGATGGCAAAATGCTCCGTTGGCATCTGCGGCGGTCGCTCAGTAGGGCCGCTGTGGCATCTGTAGCCGTGGCCTGCGGGCAGGAGCCCTCGGAGCCGGTGTGCCCGAAGCATGTTCGCGTGTACGTCTATGACGGCGGGGGAGGCCCGAACATCGCCTTCGATCACGCGCGCATTTGTGCCGATGAATGCGTGGTTGTGGACCGGACGTGCAACGTTCTGGAGGGAGGGGTTGTTAGCTCTATTTGCTCCGACGGCATCCGTGTGACTCTTTCCGTCAAGAGCTTCTATACGGTTGTCACTCTGTCGGTAATGGACGATACGGGAGCCGTGGTTTACTCTGATCAGTACAACGGGGGAGCGCCGCCTCCCACGAGTGCGTCGTGTCCAGCTCTGGATGTCGCATTCGGCTTCAACTGGGCTAACGGCGGCGGAGGAGCTGTGGGCGATGCCTCTTTGTGAACCGCGCCGAGCCTGCCTTGCGATCCTCGTTCTGCTTGGTTGTCACACCATCGCCGGTTGCTCCGGGGAGACTGCGTGTTAGCGGGCACCTGAAAGCGCGGAATTCTGGGCGTCCCGCCCCGGCGACGTAGTTGGCCCTTCCGCGTGAGCCGCCGGACGATCCGCACCACCGCCACCAAAGAGAAGGGCCCGGAGTCACTAGCTCCGAGCCCCGGGTCGCCGCGAGTGGACGCGTTCGACAATCGGGTTGTCGCACGAGTCTCACGAGGTAGCCGAATTTCCGGTGGTCGCTCTCGCGAGTGGACGATCTTGGCAAGCCCAGTGCGTTCAGGACGATTGCCGGGCCGTGTTCTGCCTGTGCCGCGACTGTGATCGCGGGCACCTCTACTGCCCAGACGGATCCCCTGAGCTACGGGGGCTCGGGAAAGCCGACTCTTTAGCTCAGCTACAGGTCGAGGACCAGGACGAGCAGGTGTAGCCGCTCGGGAGCGAGATGCAGATCTTCTGGCCCGAGCAGGTGCAGCAACTGGCCGCGGACCCGCAGGTGACCGTGCCGCAGACTTGACCCGTGCCGCCGCCGCTGCCGCCGGAGCCGCTCGAGCCGCCGCTGCCGCCGCTGCCGCCGGAGCAGCTGCCGCAGCCGAAGGAGGTGACCTCGCTCACGCAGGTGCTGTCCCAGTCGGTGGAGCAGCAGTAGCTGTCCTGCGCGCACACGCACGCCTGGATGCTCGCGTTCGTGCAGCCCGGCGTCGAGTGCACCGTGCAGCAGGTGCCGGCGGATCCTGAAGAGCCGCCGCTGCCGCCGCCGCCGCTCGGGGGCACGCCGCCGCTACCACCGCTGCCGCCGCTGGCGCTCGAGCCGCCGCTCCCTCCGCTTCCGCCGCCGCCTGGTGGAACGCCGCCGCTGCCACCGAAGCCACCGGTTGCCCCGCTGCCGCCGCTGGCGCTCGTGCCACCACCGCCGCTCACGCCGCCGGTCGCGCTCGAGCCACCGAAGTTGCTGCCGCCGCTGCCGCTGGCGCCGCCGAAGCCGCTGGCGCCGCCGAAGCCGCCGAAGCCGCCGGAGCTGCTGCCGCCCGACGTGCTGCCGCCGGAGCTGCTGCCGCCGAAGCCGGCGCCGCCTTCGGGAGCGATGCAGTAGCCCTGCACGCAGGTGAGGCCGGGTCCGCAGAGACCGGCGTCGTCACAGGGCGCGGCGCCGCCGCTCGTGCCCGCCGAGGAGCAGCCGAGCGCCCAGAGCGCGAAGCAGGTGGAGAAGAACGGAAGGCGAAGGCGGAGGAGCATGAAGGAGCGACCTTTCGGGTTCTATGCGCGGAGGGACGGAACCTTCCCCCGACCGCGGCGATCGCGCAAACGCCCCAATTTCGCCGAGATGCGGGCGCTTGGGTTGAGCCCCTGGCCAGACCCGCTATGGTTCGATGGCATCTTGGAGGTTCGTTTGGGCCGTTGGTTGGTGGCAGGTTTTGGGGCGGCGGTCGCCTGGGTTCTCGGCGCGGGCTGCACCGTCGAGGCCGTGGATCTCGAGGGCAAGAAGTGCCCCTGCGCCGACGGCTACTATTGTGACTCGACGAGCGGAAAGTGCGTCGCCGGTGACAAGCCGAGCGGCGGCACCGGCGGTACGGACGGCGGCGGTACGGGCGGGACCGGCGGCAGCGGGGGCGTCGCGGGGAGCGGGGGCGCCGCAGGGAGCGGCGGCGTCGCGGGCGCGGGAGGCGCAGCGGGCGGTGGTGGCAGCGGGGCGACCGGCGGCACCGGCGGCACCGGCGGCACCGGCGGCACCGGCGGCACCGGCGGCACCGGCGGCACCGGCGGCACCGGGGGTTGCCTGAGCACGCAGAAGCTCTGCTCCGGAGCGTGCGTCTCGAAGTACAGCACCACCTATGGCTGCAGCTCGACGACCTCGTGCAGTCCTTGCCCGGCCCCGCCGAGCGGCACCAACTCGCAGGCGTCGTGCACTGGTACGGGGCCGGTCTGCGGGCTCAGCTGCACGTCCACCAACTTCGGCAACTGCGACGGTGAGTTCGGAAACGGCTGCGAGAAGGCGCTGAACACCAGCGATCCGGCTCACTGCGGCAAGTGCAGCCGCACGTGCTCGATGGCCAACGCCAGCTCGACCGCGTGCTCGGGGAGCAGCTGCGCCCCGACCTGCAACGCCGGCTGGGGCAACTGCAACGAGAGCAGCAAGCTCGTGCCCGACGACGGCTGCGAGTCGAACCTGAACACCGACTCGAGTGACTGCGGCGCTTGCGGGAACGTGTGCAGCTCGCAGGGCGGCCTGGTCTCGAAGTTCTCCTGCTTCAGCGGCGCCTGCGGGTGCAGCACGACGGCGCAGTGCGAGGCCTCGAACGGCCTCTCAGGCGTGAGCTGCAACACGACCTCGCACCTCTGCGTGTGCGCCGGCACGACGTGCAAGCTCGGCGAGGCTTGCATCAAGTCCGGTCCCGACGCCGTCTGTAGCTGCAACGGCGGCGCGGCCTGCTCGACGGGCTCCCTCTGCTGCCCGGGAGCGGGCTGCGTCAATCCGCTGACCAACCTGGACAACTGCGGCGGCTGTGGGCGGAAGTGCGGCGCGGGCAAGAGCTGCAGCAACGGCCAGTGCGTTTGAGGGCATGAAGGCCGCCGATCTGCTCCACGCGAGCTCGCGTGAGCTCCGCGAAGCGTTCGCGGCGGGACACCGCTTCGACGCGGCCGCGCTCGACGACACCGAATACAAGGGCGTGAGCCTGAACATGCCTCGCTTCGTGGAGAAGCTGACGTGGAAGAAATTCAAGAAGGTCTTCCATCGCGATCCGAAGACCGGCGTGCTCCGGGGCTGGAACGTCCGGCTCGAGCAGAACGAGCTCGACGGGCCGTGCCTGCCCAAGCTCCGGCGCGGCGACAGCATCAGCTTCGGCCACTTCCACGTCGTGGAGCCGGGGCAGCGCAAGATGCCCGTGCCGGGACGGCCGCCGGTCTTGCTCGACTACGGGGTCGGCGAAAACGGCTGGTTCGACGTCATCCGCTTCATGCGCGATCCGCTGGTCGCGCTGAACCATGGCGACGCGCGCCTCCTGCTCGGTTGCATGTACGTCGAGCTCGGGCCGCTCCGCTTCCCCACGCCCAGCTTCTTCACGCTGGAGTGGGACTCGGAGCTCGGCGAACCGGTGAAGCCGCCGGGTCGGCGCTGACTCAGAGCACGAAGTTCTCGATCAAGATCACGCCGATGCCCATCAGAGCGCCGCCGGCGATGAGCCCGGCGCAGGTGGGCTCCATGTTCTTCACGAACACCTGGTGCGCGGTGCTCTCTTCCTTCTTGAACAGGCGCTCCGCCAGCCAGAACAGGAACGAGCCGATGAACATGGCCAGGCAGGTGTTGAACGGGATCACGAAGGCCAGGCCGATGCCCACGCCGGAGATCCAGAAGCGACCCTTGCTCGCGAGCTTGCCGACCTCGAGGGCGATGCCGACGATGGCGCCGACGAGGGCCATCCAGCGCGCGCTGACCTCCAGGTTCGAGAGGCCCTTGGTCAGCACCTCCGCGACGGCCTTCCAGATGGTGGCGCCGGGCATGGGGTACTGATCGGTGACCAGGTTCGCCGGTCCGTTGCGCATGAACACCAGGTAGAAGACCGGCACCGAGACCAGCGCGCCGGCGATGATGCCGAGCACGTGGCCCACGGCCTGGTGGCGCGGCTTGCCGCCCAGCATGTAGCCCGGCTTGATGTCCATGAGCAGGTTCGAGGCGTTGCCGGCGACCTCGCCGGTGATGCCGGCGGTCATCAGGTTGGTGGTGATGTTGCCCGGGGCGATCACGCCGTAGGTGAGCTGGGTGAGCTTGCCCAGGGCGCCGCTCGGCGTGATCGAGGTCAGGCCCGTGGAGTTCACCGCGATCAGCGTGAACACGAAGATCAGCGGGATGGCGATGATGCCCATCCACACTGCCACGTCGAAGAAGTGGGCGGCCAACGCGACCACGATGCCGCCGACCACCGGAATGCCGATCACGAACACGTTCATGGGCAGCTCGATGTCCTTGAGGACGTCGCTCTGCTTCGTCGGGTCCTTCTTGCCGAACAGGCCCTTGAAGGCGCTGACCAGGATCTGCGGCTTCGAGAAGAAGGCGAACAGGCTGGCCGTGGTCATCATGGCGACGCCCCCCCACAGCGCCCACATGGTGATGGCGCGGAAGCCGTAGAGCGTGACGCCGTCCTTCAGCTTGCCGTGGATGTCGCCGTTGGCGATGGCCCAGGGGGCGAGCACCAGGTAGTTGACGCAGGCGCCGATCATGATGGAAACGCCGGTTCGGATGCCCATCAGGCCGCCGGCGGCCATCATCACGAAGTCGGTGTCCGGGCGCACCGTGAGCTGGCGCAGGTCCACGCCGCCGACCTTCAGCGTGGTCAGCTTGTACAGCCAGTCGTCCAGGTACTCCGGCACGTGCAGGAACGTCGCGCCGAGCTTCTTGGTGATGGGCTCGCTCTGCGCGACCTTGAGCAACGCGGCCAGGCCGCCGGTCACGACCAAGATCTTGGCCTTCAGCAAGCCGGCCTTGGCGTCGCCGGAGTGCAGCGCGTCCATCACCACGCCGGCGGCGCGACCCTCGGGGAAGGGTAGCTGCTCGTCGTTGATGAAGCGACGCTTGAGCGGAAAGGCGAACAGCACGCCCAGGACGGCGACCGCGGTGATCCAGATCATCGTGGTCATCATCGGGATGACCTTGCCGGTGACCATCATGTAGGCGGCCAGGCTCGAGATCATCGGCGCGGTCATGTAGCCCGCGCTCGTGGCGATGGACTGCATCGCGTTGTTCTCGAGCAGGGTGAACTCACGGCCGAGCTTGAAGCTCGACAGGATCTTGAACATCGCGAACGCCAGGATGACGCTGGTGATGCCGACGCCGAGGGTCCAGCCCGTCTTCGCGCCGACGTACAGGTTGGTCAGCGAGAGCAGGCCGCCCAGGAACATGCCGGTGAGGCCGGAGCGCAGCGTGAGCTGCGGCATGTCGCCCTTGAACACGTTCTTCAGCCACCAGCGGTCCTTCTGCTCGAGGGTCCAGGTGCGGATCTCCTCGTCGGTGAGCTGGGGAAGCCCGGCGTGTTTCTCGTCTACGTGGGTCTTCTCCGCGGCCGGTTCGGCGTTCGCGTCCACGTCCCCCGAGCCCGCCTCGGGCGAGCTGCCCTCGTCCTTCTCCATGGCGGCGCTCGATGCCACCGGCCCCCCGGGGCCGCAAGTATCCTGGGCCGAGCGCTGCTCGACCCGGCCAACACCGCGGTGAACGCGAACGAGGAGCTCTGGCGCTTCGCGTCGGGATTTTCCCGCTGATCAGAACTGCCCGCCCACGAACCCGGCGGCGCCGCGGGAGGTCGGGCGCACGTCGAGCCAGAGCGGGGCGCGCGCGGCTGCCTGCTCCTTGCTCGGGCTGGCCGAGAAGTAGAAGTAGGCAGCGCCCGCCAGCGCGAGCACCCCGACGCCGAGGGACACGTCGCCGAGCAGGTAGCTGGTGCGCGCCGACTGCACGTCGTCGCTCGGGCAGCTCGGCTTGCACTTCTTCAGGTCGTCTTCCTTCCGGCTGCCGTCGAGGGCGAAGTAGGTGAAGCCGGCCAGGCCGAGCACGCCGACACCGCCGAGGATCCAGGTCGCTGCCGGCACACCGCCGCCCTTGGACGGCCCGGGGTCGGCCTCCGGCGGCGGGGCGTCACCGTTGCCTTCGCCGGGGGGAGCCGAGCCCCCTGCGAGCTTGGGCGAGAATTGCACGTCGATGCGACGATTGCGCTCGCCGACGCGCACGACCAGCTTGCGCTCGATAGCTCGAAGCACGCGATGGACCACGCGCCCTCCTTCCAGTCGTTGGCGCGCCACGCCTGCACGATGCGGTTGCCCTTCGAGAGCTCCACGTTGAAGCCCACGATGTAGCCGTCGTAGGCGCTGAAGGTCCCGCCGACCTTGCCGTCGTTGGTGGCCCGGCTGCCGGTCATGGCCGCGTGGTGCTTGGGGTCGACGAGCGCGCGGTAGACGACTGCGGGCGTCGCGTCGAAGGTCACTGCCTGGGAAATCTCTCGTGCCATGGTCCCTCCTCGGGGTCTTTCTGCCCGTATACCAGCGTTTTCGCGGGCGGCGGAACCGCGCTAAGCTCCCGCGCCATGTCCCGCCGAGAGAACGAGCGCTACCAGGTCTGGATCCCCGTCAAAGTCGACGCGCTGCGCGAAGGCATCGCCGTGACCCACGACGCCAGCAGCCGTGGCGTGTTGATGCTCACCGCCAGCACGCTGGACCCCGGCGCCAGCGTCGAGGTCGCCCTCAAGCTCCCGGACGAGCCGGTGCCTCGGCGTGTCACCGGGCGAGTCGTGCGCATCGAGCAGAACCAGGAGGATCCGCACGGTCTCTGGCCGCACCGCATGGCCATCGAGTTCGACGAGGTCGTCCCGGAGCTCGAGTGGGTGGTGGGAGCCTCCGCTGCCCCGGAGCGGCGCCGCGATCCCGAGCGGCCCGAGAGCTGAGTCGAGGGCGCGATGTCCCAGAGCATGCCGCCCGGACAGCCGCCGACGGAGCCGCCGAGGCCCGAAGGCGACAAGCCGGCGGCAGAGCGCCCGTCGTGGAAGGGCTGGATCATCTTGGCGCTGCTGCTCGCGGGCTTCTGGGCCTGGCAGTACTTCGGAGCTGCCGAGGAGGCGCACCCCGAGATCAGCTACACGCAGCTCTACCGCTTCGCGGACGAGGGCAAGGTCGAGAGCGTGACCGTGCGCGGGCAGACCATCACCGGCAAGCTGAAGCACCCGGAGACCGTCGCTGGGCGCCCGCTCCAGACCTTCAAGTCGATGGTCCCCGCGCAGGAGGACAAGGATCTCATCCCGCTCTTCCGCAGCAAGAACGTCGAGATCTCCGTCAAGAGCGAGGAGCAGCCGTTCGCGCTCCAGCTCCTGGTCAACCTGATCCCGTTCGCGTTGATCATCGGGCTCTGGGTCTGGTTCTCGCGGCGCGCGCAGCGCATGCTCGGCTCCGGCGGCCCGTTCGGCGCCGGCGGTGTGCTGAAGGGCCGCTCGCACCGGTTCGAGCGCGAGGGCCAGGTGGCCGTCAAGTTCGACGACGTCGCCGGGTTGGCCTCGGCCAAGCAGGACCTGCGCGAGGTGGTCGAGTTCCTGCGGCACCCGGAGCAGTTTCGTCGCCTGGGCGGCAAGGTGCCGAGGGGCATCTTGCTGGTTGGCCCGCCGGGCACCGGCAAGACGCTCTTGGCGCGGGCGGTCGCCGGCGAGGCTCAGGTCCCGTTCTTCTCCATCAACGGCTCGGAGTTCATCGAGCTGTTCGTCGGGGTCGGCGCCGCCCGCGTGCGCGAGCTCTTCGACGAGGCCAAGAAGGTCGCCCCCGCCATCGTCTTCATCGACGAGATCGACGCCGTGGGGCGCTCCCGCGGGGCGGGCATGGGCGGCGGGCACGACGAGCGCGAGCAGACCCTGAACCAGCTCTTGTCGGAGATGGACGGCTTCTCGCGCAACGACCTGACGATCGTGCTCGCGGCCACCAACCGGCCCGACGTGCTCGACTCCGCGCTGCTCCGGCCCGGGCGCTTCGATCGACGCGTGATGGTGGATCGGCCGGAGTGCGCCGCGCGGCGGGCCATCCTCGCCGTCCACACCAAGGACAAGCCTCTCGCGGAAGACGTCGATCTGGACGCCACGGCCAAGAACACGCCCGGCTTCTCCGGCGCCGACCTGGCCAATCTGGTCAACGAAGCGGCGCTCGGGGCAACGCGCCGCGGAGCCGAGTCCATCGCGCAGAGCGATTTCCTGGCCGCGTACGACAAGATCGTGCTGGGCGACCCCCGAGAGACGAAGCTCGACCCGAACGAGAAGCAGCGCGTCGCCGTACACGAGGCGGGGCACGCCGTGATCGCCCACTTCACCCCCGGCGCCGAGCCACCCGAGCGCGTCACCATCATCCCGCGCGGCATGGCCCTCGGCGTGACGCAGCAGACTCCCGGCGCCGATCGCCACATCATGACGCAGTCCGAGCTCTCGGCGCGGCTCAGGGTGCTGATGGGCGGCTACGCGGCGGAGAGCGTGGTGTTCGGCGACGTGTCGAGCGGCGCCGCCAACGACCTTCAGAAGGCCACCGACATCGCCTTCAAGATGGTCGCGCACTTCGGCATGAGCGAGCGCGTCGGCCCCGTGTTCCACGAGCACCGGACCGAGCACCCGTTCCTGGGCCAGATGCTCGCGACCGAGGGCGGGACGAGCGACGCCACGGTCCACGTGATCGAACAGGAGACGCGAAAATTCCTGAGTGACGCCGTCGACGTCGCGAAGTCGCTGGTGCGCGAGCGCCGGGCGGAGCTCGACCGGTTGGTCAGCGCGCTCATGGACGACGAGACCATCGAACGCAAGCGCCTCGACGAGCTGTTGGGCAGCCGAACATGACGCGGCTCGCGTTGCTGCTGGTCCTCGGGCTGTCCTCCGCGGGTCTGGGCTGCGCGGCGCTCCGGGCCCTGGCCGGGAAGAACACCGTCGATCTCGAGGGCGCCGACGTGCGCTCGATGGGAGTGGACATCCGCAAGTCGGAGAAGACCATCTGCCCGCGTGAGAGCGTGCAGATGGCGGTGTTCGCCGAGGTCGTGCTGAAGGGGGAGTCCCAGCAGAAGAAGCTCGAGACCTGGAGCGGTGGCCCGGACACGAACCGCAACGGCAAGCTCGACTTCGCCGACTTCGCCTTCCACAGCGACCAGGGCCGCTTCGACGACAGCGGTTGGTTCACGCCGAAGTCGGACCTCTCGGCCACGGTCTCGAACGAGCTCACCATCAAGACCGTGTTCCGGCGGCGTCCCGACAAGTTCTCGTTCACGACCAGCTACAAGCCGGACTACCGCTGCATCCGCGAGGCCGGCGGCGTGGGCGGCGCGGGGACGACCGGCAGCGCGGGGGCAACCGGCGCAAACGGCGAGGCCGGGCAGAGCGGCTCTTCGACCAGCGCCGGCACGCCGGGGCGAGACGGCGCGGCCGGCTCGGCCGGTGGTGCGGGCGCGCAAGGTCAGAGCGGCCCGAAGCTCGTCGCCTACGCCAGCTTCGTGAAGACGGCGTTCTACGACAAGCTCGTCGCGCTGCGCATCGAAGGTGGGGCGAGCGACTTCGTGCTGTTCCACCCCGAGCAGAAGCTCGTGCTCTCGGCGCGCGGCGGAGCCGGGGGCGACGGCGGCAGCGGCGGGCGCGGCGGCGACGGCGGCAGCGGTGGCAGCGGCAACCCGCCGGGTGCCGGAGGCAATGGCGCGGCCGGCGGCAACGGTGGCAACGGCGGCAACGGCGGCGTCGGTGGCAGCATCGAGCTCGTGTTCGACGAGCGCTTTCCGGAGCTCGCCAAGCTGATCGCGCTCGACGTCGCGGGCGGCAGCGCCGGCACCGCGGGGCTCGGCGGTCGGGGCGGCGGAGCGGGGCGCGGCGGCAGCGGCTACGGCACGGCGAGCGCGGCCGCCGACGGCAGCGCGGGCCCGGACGGCGCCGCGGGAGGCGCGGGCAGCCCGGGGCCCGCGGGCACCTCCACCTCGCGAGCAGGCGCCATCGCGGAAAGGCTCGGGGGCCTCGAGGGGATCACGCCGCTCTGATGCCCACGCGTCGGGACTTCCTCTTGGCGACCGCCGTGGTGACCACGTTCGGCTGCGCCCGCCGTGCGCCCGAGACGCCGCTCGCCCACCTGCACGGCAGGGCCTGGGTCACCGGCGCCTACTCGCACTACGCCGAGGCGTACCTGAACGTGGAGCGCGGGGCTCGTGCGCGGAGCTTCGACGCCTACAAGCTCCTGGCGCAGAAGGGCATCACCGCGCTCGATGCGCTGCAACGCCGGGAGGTACCGTTCTACGTGCGCGTCGCGGACGACGCGTCCGGCTTCCGCGTCGAACGCCAGCTGCCGGAGCGGCTGACCTTCAGTGCAGAGATGACGCCCGCGGAGCGCGAGCGGGCCACTCGCGCCTGGAAGCTCGCGCGGGAGCACATCCATACCGACTACGAGGAGATCCAGCGCTTGGATTTCGCGCTCGGCGCGCTGCTCGCGCAGGTGTCCCGCGTGCGGCACGCGGTGGACGAAGGTCGCGCCGAGCAGTTCCGTCTGGTCCGGCAGCTCGGCACGCTGGACTCGGGCGGGAGCCTTCCGTTCGAGCTGCCGTATCAGGTCAGTCGGGACGACTACCACTCCGTGCTCCTGCTCCTGCTCGCGCGCATCGAGGCCGACCGCGAGCGCTTACGGCACACCGAGGCCGCCATCGTCGCCGTCGGGCTGTGCGCGCGGGCCACCGACGCGCGGTGCGCGAGCCTCTCGTCGAACGTGAAGAAGGTGCTGCTGGGTGTGGTGCGGGACGCGGCGGACGAGCCGCCTGGCGCCGCCTACCCGGAGCGCGACGACGAGCGCGCCCCGCTCCTTCAGCGCGCTCGCCAGCTCTCCCACGGAATCGCCCAGAGCGCCGAGTACCGCGCATGGCTGGCCGCCCGGCTCGAGGAGGAGGATGCGCTCGGCAAGCTCCTCATGGTCCTGGACTCGATGACGGGGCTGCCGACCTCCAACGTCTACCGGCAGGTGATGCGGATCTGGCGCGGCGGCGGCGACTACCTCGACTACCTGAAGCTCGCGGTCTCCATTCTGCCCTCCGGCTCGGGCGTGGGGAGCACGCTCCGGGACGCCAGCGAGCGCACCGAGAGCTACCGCAGGGAGGTGCAGAAGCTGGGCGGCGCCGCCGAGCTGGCCAAGCGGCTCGCGTCGGATGGCGGCTCCGGCTACGGCGGCGCTTTGCTCAACGTCGCCACCGAGCACTCGCGCCGAAAGCTGGACCGCCAGCTGGCCTTCTTCGCCGACGCCGAGGAAGAACAACGCGTCGCCGCCGAGCTCGCCGAGACGGCGCTCGCGAAAGACCCGCTGCCCGCCGTTCCTCGCCGCGCTCAGTGAGCTGCTCCGGCGTCGACGCCGTCGGTCACGAGCTGGAAGAAGCTGCCGTAACCGCGGCTCTTGTTCCGCCACTTGAAGTGGTCGAACGAGGCGAGCAGCGTCGCGGTTCGGTGCCCCTCGAGCTGGAGCGGGTGGCGGCGCCCTTGATCCAGGTAGCAGCGCAAAAACAGGCTCTGCTCGTTCGCAGGCAGCGCGTCCACGTTCTTGGCCCACGCCTTCCACTTGTCCGGTTCCATCAGGTACTGCTCGACGTTCGAGGTGTAGAAGACGCTGACCGGCAGGTCGCGCTTCCTGAGCTCGTCTCCCACGCGCCTGAGCGCGTGCTCGCCGGCGAAATCGCCGACCACGGGGATCAAGCGGTTCTCGCGCTGCATGCGCTGCACGCTGCGGAAGGCGCTCTCGCTGCCGAGAAATCCGCTCTGGGTGCCCGCTGGGTCCTTCGCGGCGAAGAGCTCGCGCAGGCGCGGGTACTTGCGGCCGTTCTTCTCGTGCAGCTCGAAGGAGAGGTCGAGCCCGCGCTCGAAGAAGGCGCGGTGGGTGGCCTCGAGGGTCTTCTCGTCCTCCGCGCCGAGCGTGAAGCCGCGCGCGCGGATCTTCTTCAGCAGGCGTGCGTGGGTCTCGGCGAAGACCTTCGCGTCAGCCGGCGCGCGCGCGGCGTGAGCCAGCACGTCCGCGATGCGCGCCTCCGCGCCGGGATCGGAGGTCTCGTCGTGGCGTCGCCCGATGAGCAGGGCCACGAAGTGCGCGCGGCTCGTGGCCTCCTCGAAGATGGCCTTGTAGAGCAGGTGCTGAAGGGCGTTCCCGCGGCGGATGTCCACGATGAACGCCAGCTTCGGCTGGGTCAGGGCGATGTAGCTGAAGTTCTGCTCCGGCCCGACACCGATGTAGGCGCCGCCCCTGGCCGCGCGCGCCCCGAGCTCGGCGCTCACCTGGAGATAGCTGGTCTCGTTGGAGACGTAGTTGTCGCTGAAGAAGTAGCGGTCTGGCTCCGAGAGCTCACGGAACAGCCGGGTCAGCTCGGCGTCCGAGAGCGCGCTCGAGCTCGGCGCGGGGTCTGCCGCGCTGGCCGGTGGGGCAGGGGCCGCGATGCTCGGAGGCGGGGCGGCGGCCTCCGGCGGGCCCGGGGTGGCCCCGGCCTCGGCGCCACGGCAGCCGCACAGCAGCGCCCCCAGAACCCAGAGATGGCCCGCGCGTGCTCTCATTCTCGCTCCAGAACGCCGCCCCCACCCTAGCGGATTCCGCGCCGCGCGCCCGCCCGCGGAACCGGCGCCGGGAAGCGGTGTCACAATCCGCCGTGGCTGCCGTCATGACCGAGCCCCTGCGTCCCGCCCTGGCTGTCTCGGTGCTGGTGCACGTGGCCGTCTTGGGTGTGGCCATGCTGCTCACGGTTCGCCAGGTGCAGCCCGCGGCCGTCGCGGACGGTGGCGCGAGCGTGCATGGCGAGACCTTCGACGTGGACGAGGTGCTGCAAGCGAGGAAGCAGGAGCCAGCCGCCGAGCCCGCGCCCCGCGCCGAGCCCGCGCCCGCGGGGGACAGCGTACCGGTGGTGAAGCCCGTCGTCCGAAAGCCGCGCAAGGAGACCAGCGCCAAACCGGACAAACCCGAGCCCGCAGGGGAAGGACCGTCGGCTGCCGCCGCGACCGCGAGCCCGCCCGGCAGTAGCGGGGGCGAGCCCGCCGCGAGCCCGAGCGCGGGGACCGCCGGCGCCGATCCCGGCGTCGCGAACCTGGCCAAGGCGTTCGCCAAGGCCGTGACGGCGGCCACGCACAAGGACCCGACCTGGGACGAGCTGCCGCTCGGCTCGGCCGGCTCGGTGCGCGTGGCCGTCCACGTCGACGCCGAAGGGCGCATCGAGCGGAGCCTGGTGGCAGAGCGCGACGAGGCGCCGGCGCACCTGGTGAAGCTGGTGGATCGCACGTTGCTGCTCCTGCGCGCCGGGCGCTTCGCGCTCAGCAAGGGTGAGGCGAAGGCCGGCTCGGAGACCCTGCGCATCGAGGTCACGCTGTCCAGCGTCGAAGCCCAGGAGGACTACGAGGATCCGCGCCACACCGTCGCGATGGGCTTCGAGCCACCGCGGCCGGGTCAGCCGGGGCGCGCGTATTTCGTTCACGCCGCCGGCCGGCGCTTCGACGCCAAGATCAGCATCGAGTGAGGAGCGACGCGCCCGTGCGCGCGCAGTCGGCCAGGTACGGCGCGGGCTCGAAGATCGGCTGAGCGAAGCGATCGCGCCACTCGACCAGCGCCGCGTGGACGGCCGCCGCGCCGATGCCGTCGGCCCAGCGCATCGGCCCGCCACGAAAGGCCGGGAAGCCCATGCCCAGATTTGCGGCGACATCGATGTCACTCGGGCGGAGCACGATGCCTTCCTCCAACGCCCGGCACGCCTCGTTCACCACGCCGAACAAGAGGATGCGTGGGATCTCTGCGTCCGCGAGCGCTACCTCCGCGGGTGAGCCGGCGAGCTCGCGTGCGCGGGCGACGAACGCGGTGAGCTCGGGATCCTCTTCGGCGCGTCCGCTCTCGTGGCGGTAGTGGCCAGCGCCGGTCTTCTCGCCCAGCCTGCCGGCTTCCACCAGCACGCGCCTGAGCGCGGAGCGGTAGGCCCGCGTGGGGTAGGCCGCGTCGAGGATCGCGCCGGCGGCGACACCGACGTCGAGCCCGGCCAGATCGCTCATGCGCGACGGTCCCATCGGCATGCCGAACTCGGAGAGCGCGCGGTCGATGCGGTACGGATCCACGCCGCGATCGATCAACAGCCCGGTCAGTTGCGAATACGGCATGAAGATGCGATTGACCAGGAAGCCGGTGCAGTTGCCCACGGTGACGCTGGTCTTCTTCATGCGCTTGCAGAGCGCGAGGGCATCGGACAGAGCGCGGGCCGAGGTGCGGGGCGTACGCACCACCTCGACCAGCTTCATCACGTGAGCCGGGCTGAAGAAGTGCAGGCCCAGGACCCGCTCCGGGGCGCCGCTCGCCTCAGCCAGGAGCTCCAGGTCGATGGTCGAGGTGTTGCTGGCGAGCCAGGTGTCCGGTCCCGTCCGCCGCCCGAGCTCCGCGAACAGCTGGCGCTTGAGATCGAGCTCCTCGGTGGCGGCCTCGATCACGAAGCCCGCCTCGCCGAGCGCATCGAGCTCGGTGTGGAGCGACAGGCCCGCGACTCGCTGCTCCGCCGCTGCCGCGCTGAGGCGTCCCTTCTCGATGCTGCGCGCGAAGTTCTTGCGGATGCGCGCGGCCGCCGCGTCGCCGAGGGCCGCGCTGGCCTCGACCAGACCCACGCCGACGCCGGCGTCGAGCAAGGCCGTCGCGATGCCGGAGCCCATGGTCCCGCCGCCGATCACCACGACCCGAGAGGGGTGGCGCGGGCTGAGCCCCGCGTCCGTGACTCCGGGCACCTTCGCGGCGGCTCGCTCCGCGAAGAACAGGTGGATCAGCGCGCGGGCGGGCTCGCTGGCGAGCGCCTCGAGGAACAGCTCGCGCTCGCGCTCGAGCCCGGCGCAGCCGCCGTGGACCAGGCCGTGCTCGATGGCCTCGAGGCAAGCGCTCGGGTGGGTCACGTGGGGCTGCTTCTTTTGGAGCTCGCGACCCGCGCGAGCGAGGATCTCGCGCCACTCGGCCTCGGGCTCCAGGCGATCGCTGCGCTCGAGCGCCAATCGACGCTCCGTCTTCCCGAGCTCCCGAGCCAGCGCAGCGGCGCGGGGGACGAGCTCGTCCGAAGGCACGACCTCGTCCAAGATGCCGAGCCGCAGCGCTTCTTCCGCCTTCACCTGCCGGCTCGAGAGCATCATCTCACTCGCGGCGCGCACCCCCGCCAGACGCGGGAGCCGCTGCGTGCCGCCGGCTCCGGGGATCAGCCCGAGCAGGAGCTCCGGCAACCCGACGCGGCAGAGCGGCGAGCCCACGCGCGCGTGGCAGCCCAGCGCGAGCTCGAGCCCGCCGCCGAGCGCGAAGCCCTCGATGGCGGCGACCGTCGGCTTGACGCTGCTCTCCAGGGTCGCGATCAGCTCCGGGAGACGGGGCACGCCGGCCACGTCCAAGGGCGCCCCGCGCGCGATCTTCTCCAGACGCGTCACGTCGGCGCCAGCGACGAAGCTCTTGCCGTTGCCCGTGAGCACGATGCCGGCAACGGCCGGATCGCCGAGCGCCGCCCGAAGGCACTCGCCGAGCCCGACCAGCACCTCCGCCGAGAGCGCGTTGACCGGCGGGCTGTCGATGCGGATCACCGCGACGCCGTCGTGGCCCTCGAGCTCCACCGGATGCGTCATGCGGGCGTCCTACCATGGTAGCGTCGGCTCGACATGCGCCCCCTGGCCGTGCTCCTGCTCGCCCTCCTCGCGCTCGGTTGTCGCGATGGTTTGACGCGTCCGGCGCCCACCGGAGCGGCGAGCGCAGCGCCGAGCCCGAGCGCGGTGCCGAGCGGCGAGAGGGCCCG
The DNA here is from genome assembly GCA_015075635.1 of Polyangiaceae bacterium. Taxonomy (NCBI): domain Bacteria; kingdom Pseudomonadati; phylum Myxococcota; order Polyangiales; family Polyangiaceae; species Polyangiaceae bacterium. The sequence goes on along the minus strand of JABTUA010000002.1, from coordinate 1,905,267 downwards.
CCTCCGCGCCACGAATGTCCAGGGCGTGCCGCTGCACCCCGAGGAGCGCGCCGCGGCGGTGTCGGGCCGTCTGCCGGACGGCGCGGAGGTGGAGATCCTCGCACGGAGCACCGACGGCCAGTGGCTGGAGGTGCGCGGCAAGGACGGAACACGCGGCTGGATCACGCGCCGCTACCTGGCCGGCGCTGGTCCCGCGCCTGCGTCCCCTGCCGGCGTGTCGCCGAGCACCGACTCGCCCTGGTCGTCGCGCGCCGCCTGCGAAAAGGCGCTGTCCGAAGGGCGGCGGCTCGAGCGACCCGACGGCGTCGCGCGCTTCGGCACCTGGAACGTGCGCTGGTTTCCCGACGGCAAGCCGGGCAAGGGCCAGGAGGGCAAGGGGACGGACCTCGCCTGGCTCGCTTGCGCGATCGCTTGGTCCAATGTGGACGCGCTGGCCGTGCAGGAGTTCAAGACGACCGAGCGCGCCATGCAGGCGTTGGCCGAGGTGCGCCGCGCGCTCGACCGCCACACCGGAGGCAGCTGGGAGGCCGCCTTCGACGACTGCCCGAACCGCGACTCGCAGCACGTCGGGGTGCTCTACGACGGCAAGCGGGTCAAGGCGCGCGCTCCGACCACCCTCGCCGCGCTGAATCCCCACGGTGAGCCGTGCAAGAACAGCCTGCGTCCGGGCCTCGCGCTCTACGTGACGCTGCCCGGCGGTCTCGATCTCCACTTCGTGTCCGTCCACGCGAAGAGCGGCACCGAGCGGCGCTCGCTCGAGCTCCGCGACAAGAGCCTGTCCGCCCTGGGCGAGGCTGACAAGGCGTTGCAGGCGCTGGTGCAGGACCGCGACGTGCTCCTCGCTGGCGACTTCAACACCATGGGCTGCAAGGACTGCTCGCCGCCCGTCTCGGCCGACGAGGAGCTCGGGCGCGCCGACGGCGTGCTCGGCCGGCAGGGGTACCGGCGGGTCGCCGCCGAGAAGCCGTGCTCGGAATACCACGACGGTCGGGGCACCTTGCTCGACCATTTCGTCGCGTCCAGCTCCTTCGCGGAGCTGCCCAAGCAGGCTCGGGTGGTGGTCTCCGGTATCTGCGGCGACACCTCCTGCGCCGTCGGACCCGCGGCGGGTCCGGGGGCGGCCCAGCGCGAGCTTTCCGACCACTGCCCGCTGTTCCTGGACATCCCCGATCGGGACTTGGACTAGAGCCCCTCTCGGAGGCTATCCTCGACGGTGATGCGAGTGGTGGCCGGGCTTATCGGAGCGGGGATGCTCGCCGCCGTCGCGCTGCACTCGTGCAAGATCTACGACGAGTCGCTGCTCGGGGGGAAGGCGGCGAGCCCGGTGCCGCCCGAGCAGTGGGGCAGCGGCATCGGCTGGTGGAGCAAGAAGGACAAGGACGGCTGCATCAGCGCAGGCCTCCCGACGCAGGCGGATCGACCGAAGAACACCCCCACGGACACCATCCCCGCCGAGGTCTTCGCCATCAGCTCGATGGCGCTCGGCTCCCTCGATCGCAACGGCGAAGCGACCGAGGGCGCCTGGAAGGGGCTGGGCCTCGATCTGGACGGCATCTGCACCAACTCGGAGACCTGCAAGAAGGAGCCGCTCGAGCTGCCGTGCACGCCGACCGCCGCGATGCCCAGCGACGGCCGCGAGTGCCGGGACAACACCTTCGGGCGTCTCGAGTCCGAGGCCATCGCCTTGCAGGGCCTGGGCAAGGACTTCGGGCTCAGCAACGACGCATTCAACTGCGCGCTCTGCCGCGGCGACTACAACTTCGTGTTCCGCATCTCGGGCTGGAATGGCACACCGAACGACGAGAGCGTGCGCCTCGATTTCTACCCCTCTCCCGGGCTCGAGAAGCCTCCGGCGTGGCAGTGCTCGCTGACCGGGGCCACCGGCGAGTGGAAGAAGAACGCTTGCTGGGGGCCGACCGACAAGTGGACCATCCAGAAGGGCAGCTTCGACGGGACGCTCGAGCCGGGCAACCTGCCCAACGCCCTGCTCAACGATCCGAACGCCTACGTGCGCGAGGGCTACGTCGTGGGTCAGCTGCCCGAGAACACGTTGTTCTGGTTCCCGGGCAAGAGCGCGGCCTGGGCCTACCCGCTGAAGCTGCAGCGCGCGATGGTGGTCGCCAAGCTCGTCGAGAAGGATGGCGCGCATCGCATCGAGGACGGCACCATCGTGGGTCGAGCGCGGACGACGGATCTGATCTCGGCCTTCGAGGATCTCGGGCTCTGCGAAGGGCACAACCTGTACGTGCTGATGAAGTCTCAGGTCGGCCTCAACGCCGACGTGCTCTGGAACGGCACCAACTCCGAGTCGGCGACCTGCGACGCGCTCTCGGTCGGGATCGGCTTCGAGGCCGATCCGGCGAGCTTCGGCGGCGTGAAAGACGCCGTGACGCTGCCCGGCTGCCCGGCCGCGAGCGACGGCGGCAGCGACGGCGGCAGCGACGGCGGCACCGACGGGGGTTAGCTTGGCGACCTGGCTCCTCAAGACCGAGCCGAGCGCCTACTCGTTCGCCGACCTCGTGCGGGACAAGAAGGCCGTCTGGGACGGCATTCGGAACCCCGAAGCGCGCAACAACCTGCGCGCCGCCAAGAAGGGAGACCTGGTGCTCGTCTACCACACCGGTGACGAAAGGCGGGTGGTCGGTCTCGGCAGGATCACCCGCGAGGCCTACCCGGATCCGGCCGACGCCGACTGGCTGGCGGTGGACATTGCGCCGGGCCGGGCGCTCGCCGAGCCGGTGACACTGGGAGAGCTCAAGGCCGAGAAGAAGCTGGCCGACTTCGCGCTGATCCGCCGCAGCCGCCTGTCGGTGGTGCCGGTCACGGACGCCGAGCTCGGGGTGATTCTGGCGCTGGGCAAGACCAAGCTTTGAAACGACCCCGCCGCTCTGGAAAGCTCCGGGGCCTCGGAGGGTCCATTGCGCCAGATTCTTCTCAGCTTCCTCGTGCTCGTCGTTGCGGTCCTCTTCAGCCGGAGTGCCGGCGCCGAGCCGCCTGACCACTGCAAGTCGCCGCGAGCGGCGGTCGAGTCGGTGTTCGGGTGGCTCGGGCCCGAGCACCACAACCCGGCCAAGGCCACCCGCTGCCTCGAACGCACCGGGCGCTCCGCCCGCGAGATCCGCGAGAGCGCGCTGCGCATCCACGCGATCTACTCGGCGCGCGCGCTGAAGATCGACCCAACACGCTTCAGCGACGAGCCCGGCTGGGTCAACCCCGAGACGCGTCGGGCCTCGGTCGCGCCCCACGCCGCCTTGCCGGAGGTCGTGGTCGAGAGGCAGGCGGACGGCGCGTGGCGCTGGACGAGGAGCGCGCTCGATTCCGTCGACGAGCAGTACGAAGACTCGCTCCTGCTCGGCGAGCGGGGCCTGGTCAGGTACATGCCGGACTGGCTCCGCGCCCGAGCGCTCGGCGTCGAGCTCTGGCAGGCGCTGGCGCTCGTCATCATCTTCGTGGTCGGGCTCGGGCTCCGGCAGGTGATTCGCGTCGTACTGAAGCACCGCCTGGCGAGCTTCGCCGAGCGCCGTGGCGCTCGCCTCGCTGCCGAGATCGTCAAGGTGGTCGCGACGCCGGGCGCCATGCTGATCGGGGCGCTGATGCTGAGGCTCGCCTATCCGAAGCTCGGGCTCTCGCTGGATGCCGCCGTGGCGCTCGCCACGCTGGCGCGGGGACTGGTCGTGGTCGCCGTCGTGTTCGCCCTGTACCGGCTCGTCGACGTGTTGGCCGCCCACATGTCGCTCAGAGCCGAGGTCAGCGAGTCACGGCTCGACGATCAGATGGTGCCGCTGGTTCGCACCTCGCTGAAGCTCATCCTGGTCCTGGCGGGTGTCTTGATCGTGCTCCAGAACCTGAACGTGAACGTGGCCTCGCTGCTGGCGGGCCTGGGCATCGGCGGCCTGGCCATGGCGCTGGCGGCCAAGGACACCATCGCCAACTTCTTCGCGAGCGTCATGATCTTCGTCGATCGTCCGTTCCGCATCGGCGACTGGATCAAGGTGGAAGAAGTGGAGGGCTCGGTGGAGGAGGTGGGATTCCGCTCGACCCGCATTCGAACGCTGGCAGACTCGCTGGTCACGCTGCCGAACGCCCGACTCGCGGAGGCGAAGATCGACAACCTGGGCGTGCGCCGCCAGCGGCGCATCGCGGCGACGTTCGCCTTGGCCTACGACACGCCCGTCGAGCGCGTCGAGGCCTTCGTCGAAGGCGTGCGCGCCATCATCTGGGCGAGCGACAAGACCCTCAAGCACAAGTTCGAGGTACACCTGAAGGACCTGGGAAGCTCGTCGCTCGACGTCATGCTCCACTGCTACGTGGAGGTGACGAGTTGGTCCGAGGAGCTCACCACCCGCCACGACATGTTCTTGGAGATCTTGCGGCTCGCGGAGGCAATCGGCGTCCGCTTCGCGTTCCCGACGCGAACGCTGCACATCGAGTCGCTGGCGGGCGCCACGCCGGTGGTGAAGCGCTCCGAGGCCGACGCGGCGGAGCTTGCACGGCTGGTGAACGGGTTCGCGTCGGGAGGCGCGGCGTCGCGGCTGGGCAGCGTGCGTGTGACGGACGGCCACTGGCCGAAGAGCGAGGCACCTCAGGCGGAGTGAGTGGCCAGGCAGCGGCTCACTCTTCCGGCTTCTTCGGCGCCGGCTTCTTGTTGTTCGGGTCCCGCGCGTCGTGGATCTCGATCAACACGCTCAGGGCCTCGATTTCGCGCTTGGCCTGGATCTCGCGCTGGCGCAGCGCCTTGATCTCGGCCTCCAGCTTGCGCTGATCAGCCTCGATCTCGCGCAGGCCTTCCTTGAGCTTGTCTCGCTCGGATTTCAGCGTGTCGACGTTCAGCGGCACGGGATCTCCTCGGGTGAGTCGCGGTGTTACCACCGATCCGGCGCTGGCCGGCACGAAAGTTGGTGCCCGGCGCGAGGCGAGCTTCTCCGACTGTTGGAGCCAGCCGCACGAGACGGCGCTAGGAGGCGCTCCGGCGTGGCGTCGCAGAATCCTGCCTTGCGGCCATCAATCACAGAAGCGTGCCGCCACATCAAACAATAAATCAATTGGCATTCAAACGTATAACTCAACCAATGTTTCTCCGCGGCGGCACGCCGGCGGCCGGCTGGGCTCCAGAGAAAAAGTTAACGATTACCTGTTGTTGTGCCGGAAAATCGGGCCTCGGGCGCCACTCGGGGCGCTTCCTGTGGATTACTTGTGGCTGACCGTGTGGATAAAAAAATCGCATCTACGCCGATTTTCTTGTTGCTTAGAGAGGCGACCTGACGCATTAATAGCCCTCGGAAGTTCGCGGCACATCTGCCGGCGAGCGACCGGTTCGTAGAGAATCTCAGAAGCGCCGTGGCGCGCTGTCTGCCGTGCGGGTCGCAAGCCCCGCGGTGGATGGACGTCACCGCCACCCGTCTCCGGTCGTCCCGTCAAGGTCGGCCCAGGCGGCTGGTGAAAAAGGCGTGAGGGTGACCCCAGGCTTTCACCTCGTGTGTCAGCTTTCTTCGGAAATTGGGGCATCCCGGCCAGACGGAGTAGCGCCTCTGTCTAGGCTTTCTAGGGGATTCGAAGGCACCCCGGCTTTCAGGACCACCTCACCCGTTCGCGCGGGCGGTGAGAGCGGAGGCCTCGGCTGGCCAGTCGACTGTGCGAGTCTCTTCAGGTTCACGCAGCGGCTAGTCAGCGACAACGGGGTGTTCGAGACGTGGCCGAGTGGGCCTCTGCGTCGCAGCACGCACAGCCAACTCACCGCGCCTCGGCCGGTACGGCAGGTACCTTCGGGGTACCAGCCGGAGTTTCTTTCGAAAGGGAGAGGTTCCGGTGCCGTGCTGCTCACAGCTCGGGTCGATTTCGGTCGGGTCGGGCAACCAAGCACGCGAAAGTGGCGCTTGGTGTGAGGAATGGTCGCCCGTTGGTGTGCTCGGGTTTCGCGTTGACAAGGTTGCAGAATCTGGTGAGCGGCGTCTGGCTCGAGAGGCGAGCCTCGGTTGTGGCTGAGGCAAGCGGACGGGGCCTAGCGCACAGTGGCTAACACCCACTGTGGGCGAAGCGGCGGCGTGAGTTGGACCCGATGCTCGGCACTACCGAACGCGGGGACCAACGAAGGGCCCGAGAAGGGCTCCTCTCCAGAGGAAGATGCTTCGGGCCAGGAAAGTCGTCGCCATTCACGCACTGCGGCGGCGGAACTGGTCTCGGTCGCACGGGTGGAGCTGGCCTAAAGAGCCGGCGAAGCTCGGGCGGTGACGGGAGCATCAGAGGTGACGGAGCTCCAACGGAGTGGAGAGCGGAGAATGCTCACTGCACCGGGGGAAGCGCCGGCCGAAGCGAGTGATTGCGGCGTGAACCGCATCGCTCATCGCAGCGCACCAGGGGCAACTCTGGTAAGCGACTCGGTAGCCGCGCGAAACAACGAGTGCTCGTTTTTGAAATGTGGGATTGCAGTCGTCGATCGGACGTATCTTTGGTCGGGCTGGTTCGTCTGCCGAAAGGCACGAATCGGGCTCGGCATAGCTCGAACGGAACCGAGGTGCTCTTGACGGAGCGTCGCGGCAAAGCGGGCGAGCGAACGGGTACGCGGTATCACCAGCTTCGCGTGGACAACCGAGCGGGTGGTGCCGAGTGTGAGGGTAAAACTTCGCACGTCGCGGATACGACGGCAGGTGTTCTGGATCGTGTGTAGCGCCGTTCTTAAACCGTTCGGCTCGAGCGCGGTCCTGATCGCAAGGGTCAATGCGGCTTCGAGAGAGCGCTCGCGCGAGCGAGTGGCGTTCGGAGTCAGCCAGCGGGTAGTGAGAGCCTGAGGTCTCGCTGACCGTGCCCGGGCGACGACAGAGAACATCAGAGGCTGGGTATACGTTGGTGAAGGCTCCTCCAGTTGACGAGACGCGGGGGGTCAGCATCCGTGACCGCGACAACGCGAGTCATGCCGAGGCTCCGGTGGGCGAAAGCCGACCGATTGAGCGGTGCGCCGACGGTACTCTTCGCCAAAGCTGGCAGCGGCTAACAACCCTGCCACCGCACCAGGCCAAGCGATCGCGAAATCTGCGGGCCTGAGCTAGTGGAGCCCACGTTGAGGCGATGATGCCACCCGATCCGTTTGCAAACGGCGGCGTGGAGACCGGTGATAGCAAAAGCTGAAACATGCTCGGGGCGTGTCCCGCCCACCACCGGTAAAAGGTGACTTCCCAAGGGCGATCTGGGTGACCAGATCGCCCTTGTTTTTTTTGTCCTCGGCGCGAGAGAACGATTTGGACCTTCGTCTCGGCTCCGAGACGAGCGCGCGCTGCGGCCCCATGCCGACTCTGGCTCGACAACTTCTACAGCCGCCGCGCTCTGGCGAAGCAAAAGGCCAGCTTCAGCCCCGGCGGCTGAGGCCGAGCTCAGCTCGCGGTCGGCCGGGTTCGCCGCGCCGGGTTTGCCGTTCGACCCGCTGGCCGGTAGATTCGTACCCATGCGGGCCATCGTCCTCGGGGTGAGCGCGGCGCTCTGCCTGGTTGGGTGCGGTTCCTCGGACGCCGAGCGGGACCAGCCGACCGGGCCGAACCTCGGCTCCACTCCGGAGCAGGGCGCACCGCCGAACGCCGTGGGCGGCTTCTCGATCACGATCCCGAAAGAGACTCTCGCGCCGGGGGACGAGACGCTGCCGTGCTGGTTGTTCCCGCTCGAGCTCGAGGGGCCGAGCCGTTTCGTCGCGGCCGCTTCGCTGAGCGTGGGCGACGGGCTGCACCACGGCAACATCACCACCCGCAAGAAGACCGGGGAGGGCGTGCGTCCCTGCCCGAAGGACGACAACCCCGGCATCGTGGGCGGGGAGGCCGGCGACATCATCGACGGAGGTGCGGTGCTGTTCGGCTCGTCCACGCAGCTCGTCGGGACCGAGTGGCACCGCTTCCCCGAGGGCAAGGCCTACCGAGTCAAGGACGGCTACGAGGTCGTCGCGCGCATGCACTACCTGAATACCGGCAGCGCGGCCATCAGCGTGGAGCCGAAGTACCGCTGGTACACCATCCCCGAGGCGGACGTGGTGGACGAGCTCGCGCCCTTCGCCTGGGTGCTGACCGACTTCGAGATCCCGCCGCTGGCCGAGCACTCGGAGAGCCGCGACTGCACGTTCTGGAAGGAGATGCGCGTCGTGGACGCGATGCCACACATGCACGCGCTCGGCACGCGCTTCCACGCCAGCTATCGCGGCGGTCCGCGCGACGGCGAGCTGTGGCTGGATCACCAAGGTTACGACGAGAACACGGACATCCTGAGCTACGATCCTGCCGTCGATCTGTCCCAGGGCGAGGGCGTCAGCTTCGGCTGCGACTGGAAGAACACCTTCACGAAGCCGATCCACGAGGGCATCGGCGACAACGAGATGTGTATCCTGTTCGGTTACGCCTACCCCGCGGTGAATTCCTTCAGCGCCTACGCCGGCGCCGGAGGCTGCGTGGTGGTGCTGCCGCCGGAGCCGGGCTCGCCTTGACGACGCTCAGAAGCGCGTGACGGCGCCCAGCGAGAACACGTTGGCGTGTTGGCTCACCTTGCCGCCGTTGACGGCGTGGAACGAGCGGTTCTCGGGCTGGTTGCCGGTCGCGGCGATGGCCCGCTGCTTTCCCTGTCCGTCGTTGTCGGCGCCGGCGTTCCAGATGTGCTGGTAGCCGGTCTCGATGTCCACGCTCTGGACCCGGAGCACGACGCCGGCAGCGAGGCCGCCGCGCAACGCCGGCACGCCGGTCACGGACAGGTACTCCTTCTTCAAGGCGCCGGTCTCGACCCAGGTCCCGGTGCGCAGGCCCAACAGGTTGCGGATGGCGTTGTATTGCATGCCCAGGCGCGCGCCGAACGAGTCGCGCCAGCCGGTCGGGCGATCGGCGTTGGTGGGGACGGTGCCGAGGTTCTCGACGAAGATGCCGTCTGCGAAGCGGACTTCGGTCTCGTCGGCGCTGCCGTTGTTCGCCCAGGTCAGGTCGAGCTCGAGGTCGTACAGGTCGTCGCGCAGCGGATCGCGCACCCGGTGGGCGTCCTTGCGGAAGCGCTCGGCCTCGAGCGGGGCGGTGGATTTGCGCGGCATGTGCCAGCGCGCCCCGATCCGGGCCTCCATCGGGATGGTGAGCACGAGCTTGGCGGCGTCGTCGCCCTTCTGGTCCTTGCTCTTGGTGACGTTGGCGTTCGGGTTCTTGATGCCGCCGGCGTTGTAGTACTGCGCCGTGACCTCGAGGTCGCCCTTGGCGCGGATCTTGTCGCTGTAGCGGTACCAGGCCGCCAGATCGAGGTGGCTGGTCGCTTCGTACAGGACGCTGGCGACCACGCCCGGCACGAACAGATCCTTGGCCTTGACCTGGCTCAGCGAGTCCGTCGTGAAGTTGTCGTTGGGGTTCGTCGAATCGACGTTGCCCATCGACATCGAGCGCACCTCCAGGATGGCGATGCCGGCGACGAAGCCAGCTCCCACGTGCAGGCGATCCGTCAGCGAATAGCCGGCGGAGAGCGTCGGAAACAGGATGGTGCCCTTGGTGTAGAGCGAGAGGTAGCGCTGCGGCGCCGGGATCGGTGCGGTGCGGTCGCCCGGGTTCTCGGGCGGGGACACCAAGTCGGGCCACTCGAGCTGGCCGAAGGACGACGGCGGCACGATGGTCAGGCCCAAGCCGAGCTTTTCGCTGGCGCGCCAGACGAAGGCGACGTTCGGGATCGCGTTGGGGTGCCCCGCGTTTTCGTTGCAGACTTCGCGGTAGGTCAAGCCTTGGTTCGCGAAGCTCGCGCTCGGCCCCACATCTTCGCCGTCGGCTCCCTCGCGCTCGAAGCAGATGGTCTGGAACGCCAGGTTGAGCCCGATGCCGAAGCCCGTGGCCTGCGTCGCGAGCGCCGCGGGGTTGTAGTAGCCCGCGATCGGGTCGGTTGCGGTCGCCAGCCAGGCGCCGCCCCGGGAGAACTGCGCCACGCCGTTGTCGGGGTACTCGAGCGCCGTCGATGCGCGCGCGAGCGTGGGCACGGCGCTCAGCGCAAGAAGGCTCGCGAGAACAGATGTCGCACGTCGCACCGGGGACCCTCCGCCGAGGAGCAGAGCAAGGGACGCGAGGCGGGTCAACGGGATCGGCGCGGGCGGCCGGGTTTTTCCTGGGCGTCCACCAGCTCGCCGCGCGGGTTCACCAGGAGCTCACGGCGGCGGGTGAGCCGCGGCTGGCTCTTGCGCTGGTCGCCGAGGTAGTCGAGCGCGTCGCGCGCCGGCTCGGGGCGCGGCACGCTCTCGACGCGGCACACGCGCGTCCCGACCGGGAGATCGACGGCGATACGATGCTCCCAGACCGTTCCCGGGCCCGCAGAGAGGCGCTCGCTCTCGGCGTTCGGGTGCGCGCTGGCCAGGACCCAGTCGTCGTTGTGTCGGATCAGGTAGCTGACCTTCTTGCGCCCGCGCTCCACGATGGTCTCGCTCTCGAAGAGCTCGACCTTGACGCAGGCAGGGGGCGTCACTTCGGCGACGGCTGCGGCGCGTAGCCGGGCTTGTTGGGGGGAGGCACGATGGCGTCGTCGCCTCTCTTCTTCCCGTTGCCCTCCTTCTTGCCTTCGCCCTTCTTGCCGTCGGGCTTCTTGGCTTCACCCTGCTTGTCGTCGGCCTTCTTGCCGTCGTCTTCCGGGTCGGGCCCGCTCCGGCCGAAGCGCGGTGTGCTCGAAGGGTCGCAGCCGGGGCCGAACCCGCTGGCGTCGAGCTCGAACTCGATGCTGCCGCGGCGCTCTTCGCCTTCGGTGCTCTGGTGCGTGACCTCGACGCGCACGCGGCGCACGCCGGCCCGCGCCGGCGAGCAGTACGCAAGGAGGTACTGGCGCTCCAAAAGCGCGTCCACCTTGGTCGCCGCCTCTTCCAGCGTGGGGCCAACGCCGGAGAGCGACGGCGCCCAGAGCGTGCCGTTCCTGCCGAGCGCGCTGACGTCGAACGAGGCTTCCGCGCCGACGGCGACTACCAGCATCTGGTAGGGCGAGGCGTCCACGGTCTGCTGCAGCTGCTCGGCGCTGGCGCGGCCGGCCAGATCGGGGCCGGCGGTGAGCACCACCAGCGTGCCGACTCGGATGGACTTTTGCTGGGTCATCAGCCGCGCGCCCAGCTCCTTGAGGCCGTTCTGCACCGCGCCGTTCAGGTTGCGCGAGGGGTCCTTGCTCGCGTAGCCGCTGAGCTCTGGCAGCTCGCTGGGACCGCTCTCGCCCTTGGCGAACTCCCCGACCGACTTCAGGTCGGCGGCACCGTCGAACGCGTAAACGGTCACGGCCTGGCTCTTGCGTACGTTCGCCACGAACCCGGCCACGGCGCGGCTGAGCCGCGTGCGGGTGGCCTCGTCCTTGGCCGACGACACGTCCACCAGGAGCAGCGTGCGGTGGTGCGCGGCCAGCGCGCGGTCGAGCAGCACCTGCTTGCTCTCGTCCGGCGAGATGAGCTGGTCGTTCTCGTAGATCGCGAAGCTCTGCTCGGTCAGGTCGGTGATCGCCGCGTCCCCTTCGCTCACGGACAGGTACACCGCGACGTTGCTCGGCTTCTGGACCGAGTGGCCTGGTGACTCGACGTCGAGCTGCTTGAACAGGCCGCAGCCGACGCAAAGGGGAACGAGGAGGAGCAGGATCGCCGCGCGCCAGAGCGCCATGGGACAACCCTGCCATGCGCCGGGCGCGGCGGGTAGGGGCTCTGGGATCACTCCCAGCTCGGCTTGCCCGCGACGGCGTCCTCGAGCATGCGCGTCATGCCGTGGGCGAGGGTCGCAGGTAGCTCGGCGGTCTCGAACAGGCGAACCTCGGCGATCTCCATCGGGTTCAGCGGCGGCCGCGTCGGCTCCGCCACGCGAGCGTGGACCACGATCGTCACCGCGTGGAAGCGCTGGTCGCGGCCCGGCTCCGAATACACCCCGGAGACCTCCCCCAGCTCGGCCGCGTCGACGCCGGCCTCTTCGTCGAGCTCGCGCAGGATGGCGTCTCTCAGCCGCTCGCCCCACTCCAGGGTGCCGCCGGGCAGGGCCCACTCGCCGGTGTCGGTGCGGCGGATCAGGAGCCAGCGACCATCAGGGGTACGCGCGGCCGCGGCGATGCCCACGACCGGGCGGCGCAGCAGGTGCCGCGCCACCTCCTTCACGATGGTCCAGAGGCCTCTGGGGATGCGCACGCCGGGAGAATCAGATCACGTTCGGAGGGCGAAGACAAAGCGACCCTCCACCTGATTCGTGCTAGGCGAGCCCCTCTGCCGCCATGCCCCGCCGCGCTCGGTCCAAAGAAGCTCTCGCGCTCGCCGCGCTCGCCCTCTCCGCGGTGGCGTGCGTGCGGCGCGAGGAGCCGCCCGGAGCGTCGCCCGAGCCAGGTCCCTCTGCGGGGCTGGTCAGCGCGGACGAGAGCCAGAGCAGCGCCCCGGGTGCGGCGGCGCCGGCGGAGGCGGGCGGGCAGGAGCCGGGTACGCCGGACGACAACCTGCCGTTTACGCCGGACGGGACCAAGATCGCCAGCATCGCTTGGCGCAACTGGGTCTACACCGACGTGGGCCGAGACCGCACCCGTTACGGCTACCTGCGCGCCGGGCAGGTCGTGGACGTGCGCGGACCGCCCATCGTCAACGCCGGCTGCGAGGGCGGGTGGTATCGAGTGAACCCGCGCGGCTTCGTCTGCGTGGGCAAGGGCGCCACCAGAGATCTCCAGCACCCGGTCGTGATCGCTTCGGCGACGCGGCCGGTGCGCGGCCAGGGGCTGCCCTACGTCTACGCGATGGCGGGCGAGGTGCCGCCGCTCCTCTACTTCCGCCTCGCCAGCAAGGGAGAGATCGAGAAGGTCGAGGGCGACGGAATGCTGGCGCGGGCCGCGCGCTGGCGCGAGGCGCTGGCGGTGAACGGCCTGAACAAGGTGCTGGGTGAGCCCGGCGCGCCGCCTGAGTTCCTGAGCGTGAGTCGCGCGCTGGACAAACCCTACGGCGTGGAGCGCAAGCTGCACTTCTCGGTGCACGCGGGCCGCGCGGCCGTCGACTCGGGCTTCGCCATCGCCCGGGTCTTCTCCCACGAGGGACGGGTATGGGGGCTGACCACCGAGCTCGACATCATCGCGCTCGACCGTACCCGGGTGGTGCGCCCGAGCGCCTTCCACGGCGTCGAGCTGGGCGAAGGGGAGACCTTACCGGTGGCGTTCGTCGAGGGGCACTTCGCCCAGCGCTACAAGCTGAACGACGCAGGCCAGATCGCGGCGGACGGCAGCTACCAGCGCCGCGCGGGGGTGAAGCTGACGGGTCAGACCCGGCCCGGGGGCTTCCAGGAGACGCGCGACGGCCACTGGATGGCTGCCGAAGGGGCGCGCCTCGTGAAGCCCCGGGACTCGTACCCGAGCTTCGCCACCGGCACCCGCAAGTGGATCGACATCTCCATCCGCGAGCAGACCCTGGTGGCGTACGTCGGCACGAAGCCGGTGTACGCGACGCTGGTGAGCACGGGCCGGGCGGGCCTGGGAGATCCGGAGAAGGTCCACGCCACGGTGCGCGGGACCTTCATGGTCTACCAGAAGCACGTCACCGCCACGATGGACGGTGAAGAGGACAAGAGCGACAGCTACGCGCTCCTCGACGTCCCCTTCGTGCAGTACTTCCACAAGGGCTACGCGCTGCACGGCACCTACTGGCACGACGAATTCGGCAAGGTGCGCAGCCATGGCTGCGTGAACCTGTCGCCCATCGACAGCGCCTGGCTGTTCGAGTGGACGGACCCTTCGGTGCCGGCGGAGTGGCACGGCGTGGTGAACAAGGATCGCGGCACGGTGGTGCTGGTGCGCCCTTGACCCCAACCCAGGTCAGGGCAAGAGATCCTCACGGTCCGCGAACGCCTCGAACGCCACCGGCGGAGCGCTGGCCTTCGACACGTCGAGCTTGGCGCGGGCGGTGACCCCGGCTTGGGCCGGCAGCTCGCCGCCGAGCGCGAAGGTCGCCTCGGCCACCACGTTCGGCGGTCGCTCGGTGGGCTCGCTCGGGTTCACCGCGGCGTCCAGGCCGCGCACGCGGAGCCCGAGCTTGTCCCGGGTCTCGTTGCCGGCGTTGAAGACGCAGGCTTCGACCGCGCGCTCCGCGCCGTCCCCGGTAACGCGCAGATTACACGTCCTCACCTCGGAGAGCGCTCGCACCAGGCGGTCCAGGTAGGGCTGCTCGTCGTCGCGCATCGCCTCCTTGAGCTTCAGGGCGGCCTCCTTGGCGCGCGGGTCGCCCAGGTAGCCGAGCAGCATGGCGCCGTGCAGGCGCACCGGTCGGTGGTTCGCGTTCAACAGGTCCGCGATCATGTTGGTGGGTGCCGCGCCGTCACCCGTCGGGCCGAGCTCGCCGTGCAGCGGGCGATCCACCTCGAAGGCCGTGCCTCGAGCCTCGACGTTCCACTTGATGGCCTGCCCCGGGCCGAGCGGTCCCTCGAAGTAGACCGCGCGATTCGCGACCGGGTAGCGCTTGTTCGAGGGCGGCGGATCTTGCTCGTAGAACGTCATGCTCATGGCGATCTCGCGCAGCTCCTGGTCGCCGTTGTTGACCGCGGCGATGTCGATTTCGAGGCGGCTACGCACCGGCCCGCTCACCAGCTTGCGCGCGAGCACCAGCACTCCGAGCTTGGGAATCGGCGTGCTCCACAGGAGCGAGCTCGAGCGCGTGCAGCTGCAGCGGCCCTCCAGCGTGGTGCCCGGTGCGGAGGGCTGAGCTGGCTCCGCGCTCGGCGGAGGCGCCGGAGCGGGGGAGGGCGGCGCCATGTTCTTGGGCTCCTCGAGCTGCGGCTCCGGGCGCTGGGGCTCTCCGGTGGCGAGCACGGCCAAGTCGCGGGCCTCACGCGCCGGCGCCAGCAACCAGCGCGCGGTGAGCACGGCTCCCAAGAGACACGCCGTGAGCGTGATCACCACGGCGGCGGTGGTGCGTGGCAGCCAGCCCTCGAACGAGGGCAGCGTGAAGGGCTTCTCGGCCGGCGCGGGCTTCTGTTTCAGGCGCACCAGCGCGGGCAGGTAGCGCGACAGCTCCATGGCGAACGCCTCGCGGGCCGCGTCGCCCTCCACGCCGGCGCGGCCGAGCTGCCGATCGGCCAGCAGGCCCACGCCCAAGATGGCCAGCGCCGCGAGCCCGCCGATCGCCATCGCCGCGCCCGCGCCCGCCCGTGGGGCGAAGCGCGGCAGCGTGAGCGCCGAGAGCATGGCCACGACCAGCGCCGCCGCGCCCGCACCGATCCAGACTACGAGGCGCTGCTTGAACGCCTCGCGGTGGTGCGCGTAGTCGCCGGTCGAGAACGCCGTGAGCACCATGCGATGGTGCGGCGTCAGCTCCGGGTCGAAGGCAAAGAACAGCTGGTCGCCTTCGACCCGCGCTTCTTGCACCTTGGCCCAGGGCACGGTGATCCGCGTGCCCATGGTCAGGGCGCCGGGCGCATAGCCTTCACTGAAGGCGCCGACGCCCAGGTAGGCGACCGAGAGCCCGTGCGGCGTGCACTCGAGCTCGACGCTGCCGATGGCGTTGGCGCGCTCGGCAGCCACCGCGGTGGCCCGGACCTTCATGAGACGCACATCGTAGCCGCGAGTGAGAACCCTGGCCGACTCGCTGACCGCTGCACCGATGAGCAGGCTCAGCGAGAAGCAGCGCAAAAAGACGCCGATGCTCAGGGTTCTGGGTTTACATTTCGGGCGCCGTTCTGGGCTCGAGGTTTACGTTCGGAAGTTTACCTTCGACCTGGCCCGGGTCACGATCGGCAGGATGGCCACGCGCAAGCTCGCGCTCGAGCTGCTCGCCGAGCACCCGTCGCTCAGCTCCGGCGAGCTGGCGCGCGCGGGCCGGGTGAGCCGGCAGGCAGCGCATCGACAGCTCCGGCGCCTGGTCGGCGAAGGCGCGCTGGTCCGGGAGGGCGGCGGACGTGGCGCGCGCTACCTGCCGCCGCGTCAGCGAGCGGAGCTGCGCTTCTCCACGGCCGACGCGGACGCACCCGGCGTCTACCGAGCGCTGTCCTCGGCGCTGCCCGCCCTCGGGCTCGTGCGGGGACCCGCAAGGGAGCTGCTCGAGCACGCCCTGATCGAGCTCGCCGACAACGCCATCACCCACGCGGCGAGCGCGGAGCTGCGGGTGCTGGTGGAGCTCGGTCCGACGCGCGTGGACGTCGAGGTGGAGGACGCCGGGGTCGGCGTGTTCGAGAGCGTCCGTCGCGCCCTCCGGCTGGCGTCGAGCCTGGAGGCGTTGCTCGCCCTCGCAAAGGGGCCGGTCGCCTGCGATCCCGCGCGACACCGCGGCGAGTCGCTGTGGTTCGTGGCGAAGACGGCCAGGCGCTTCGAGCTCGAGGCCAACTCCCTCTCCCTGTGGCTCGACGAGGGCGGGCAGAGCGGGTTCGGCGTCGCCAAGGCACGGCCGGGTACCCGAGCCCGCGCCAGCGTGGGCCTGGACACCAAGCAGCGGGTGCGCGACGCGCTCGAGGCGGTCACGCTCGATCACGCCTTCGCACGCACCAAGCTCGCGCTGCGCCTGTTCTCGGTCGGCTCACGCCTCACGTCGCGGGCGGAAGCGCGTCGAGTCCTCTCGGGGCTCGAGCGCCTGAGCGAGGTGGGCATGGACTTCTCCGGCGTGGAGTGGGTGAGCCAGAGCTTCGCGGACGAGGTGTTCCGCGTCTGGGCCTCGGCGCACCCGGAGACGCGGCTCTACCCGACGCAGATGAACGACGACGTCGCGTTCGTGGTGCGCCGCGCGCTAATGCCGCCGGTGCGCTGAGGGTCAGCAGTCAGAGCCCGGGCGGGCCCAGCAGAGCCGCGGGAAGCGCGCCCGCCGGCTGGAGCTCGGTCTTCAGGAATCGCTCTTGGGTGACAGCGATTGCCGCTCGCTTCTGGGCGTCGGAGGGCTCGGCCGAGAGCTCCTCGAGCATGCCGACGACCTGCAGCAGCACCGCCGCCTGGTCCACCAGCACGCGTCCGAAACGCTGATCCCCCTCGCCGGCTGCCAGCCGGTCGAAGCCGCGGCCGAGCGCGGCGAGGCCTTGCTCGGCGCGCGCCACGAGCGGGCGGTCTTCCGCCGGCAGCGCCACCTGCTTCAGCGCCTCCCCGAGCTCCTTCTGGAAGGCGAGGTGAGCGCCGTAGCGGGCCGAGTCCTTGAGCACCTGCTGCACCAGCACGTTGTGCGTGCCCTCCCAGCTCTCGAGCACCATCGCGTCGCGGTAGAGCTGCACCACCGGCGAGAAAGTCTCGATGGTGCCGTTGCCGCCCAGCACCTCGATGGCGCGCTGCGCCGACTGCGTGTTGCGCACCGCGGTCCAGTACTTGTTGACGTTCACCGCCACCCGCCAGGCGAGCTTCTCCTCGTCGCTCGCGCCGTGGACCAGCATGCGGTCGGCCTGCGCGGCGATGCGCAGGCACCCGGAGATCGACGCCAGGGCCTCGGCGCGGAGCTCCGCCAGGGCCTGGCCCACCAGCGGGAAGCTGGCGATGGCCTCGCCGAACGCGCGCCGGTGCTGGGCGTAGGTCGCGGCCTCGCGGTAGGCGCCGGTGATGGCGCCGGAGCAGCATACGGCGTTGTACAGGCGCGACGTGTTCAGCACGATGGAGACCACGTTCTTGAAGCCGCGGTCCAGCGGGCCGATGGGCTCGGCCCATGCCCCCTCGAAATCCGCCTCGCCGCTGGCCATGGCGCGGGTGCCGAGCTTCTGCTTCAGTCGCCGCACCGTGAAGCGATTGGTCTGTCCATCCACGTTTCGCGGCACGATGAACAGCCCGAGGCCCCGCGTGCCCGCGGGTGCACCTTCTGGGCGCGCCGTCATCAGGAACAGCTGCGCGTCGATCACGCTGCAGAACCACTTCTCGCCGTACAGGCGGTAACCGCCGTCCTCGGCCCGCGCGACCACCGCGTTCAATCCGACGTCGGAGCCGCCTTGCACCTCGGTCAAGAACTGCGAGGCGTGGATGCGCTTGTCGTAGTCGCGCTCGAACAGGCCCGGCAGGTACTTCTTCTTCTGCTCCTCGGTGCCGAGCTGCTGGATGCTCTTGATGATGCCCGCGGTGCAGGCGAGCGGGCACAGGTGGCCGGCTTCGCCGACCTGAGCGAACAGGTAGAGGAGGGCCATCTGCAAGGTCTCGTTGCCGGGCCTCGCGTAGTCGCTGAGCACGCCGGTCTGCCAGATCAAGCGGCCCGCCTCGTGGTAGCTCGGGTGGAACACGACGCGTTCGTGCCGCACGCCGAGCCCGTCGAAGCGCTCGAGGCGAGGCAGGTTCGGATCGTGGTTGGTCTCGACGGCCAGGTGGCGCAAGCGGGTCCCAACGGCCTCTCCCGCCTGCGAGAGCCGCGCTTCTTCCTCCCGGAGACGCTCCCTGCCGAGGCGCAACGCCAGCACCCGCGACAGGTTCTGGTCCCAGCTGAAGTAGTTGGCCGGCTTCTGCGCTTCCCACGCGAGCAGTGCCTCGCGCCCGCGCTCGATCTCGGTGGTCATTCGGCTCGGTTAGCACCGCGCCGCGGGAGCGACTAGCCTCGACTCGAGCACTTTCACGCCCGCGAAAAGCCCGCCGCGGCAGCGTTGCGTCGAGGTTGTCCGAGAGGCGTCACCTGCGAGAAATTCGCGACTCATCCCACGGGGACGACGAGGCATCCGCCGGCCGCGCCGGCAGTCTCCGTGGGTTTTCGTCACTCCCTATGATCGTGATCTGATCATGGCAAGATCGAGACTAGCCTTCCATGCCGATGGCGGATTTCCCGACTCGCTTCGAGAGCACCCTCGACCTCGCCCGGCTGCCCTGGTTCGAACGCCGTGGCGACCGGCTCTTCCTCGCCGATCGGAGCATCGGGCCTCTGGTGGACGTCCACACGCACCTGGCGCTCGCCTACGTCTTGCCGCAGCGCCTCGACCTCCGGCGCGAGCACGCCGTCACCGAGCACTACCTGCCGGTCGAGCGCCGGCTCGACCTCGACGTGTACGCGAACCGGAATTTCTCGCCCGAAGATCTGAAGCGCCTCGAGCGGGATCTCGCGCTCGGCAGCCTGAGCGCCGGGGGCATGCGCCGGACCCACACCATCCCCAACCTCGAGCGCGAGATGCGAGGGCTCGGGGTGGTGCGCTCGGTGCTCCTCGCCATCGACTTTCCCGTGCTGAGCGACAACGCGGGAGAGTGGCTCGAGGCCGCGAAGGGTCATGAGGACTTGGTCGTCTTCGGCTCGGTGCACCCCTACCGGCCCAACATGGAGCGCGAGCTTCGGCGCCAGGTCGCGCTCGGCGCCCGCGGCATCAAGGTCCACCCCGCGGTGCAGACCGTGCTCCCCGGTGATCGGCGCGCCATGAAGCTGTACGCGCTCTGCGCGAGGTACCGGCTGCCGGTGCTCTTCCATTGCGGGCCGGTGGGCATCGAGACGCGCCTCGGCCGGAGGCTCTCGCAGGTGCGCCACTACTTCCAGCCCATCGAACGGAACCCCGACACCACCTTCGTGCTGGGGCACTCTGGCGCGCTACAGATGGAGCAGGCGCTCGAGATCGCCCGCCGCTACCCGAACGTGTACCTGGAGATCTCGAGTCAATCGCTGACCAACGTCCGAAGAATCCTGGACAACGCCGACACCGACCGCGTCCTGTTCGGAAGCGACTGGCCCTTCTATCACCAGGCCATTCCGCTCGCGAAGCTCCTGATCGCCACGGTCGGCCGCGAGGCGCTCCGGCCCAAGGTGCTGCACGAGAACGCTGCGCGGCTGCTCGGCCTGGACGTGGCCGCTCTCCGCGCCGGGCAGACGGCCCGGATTTAGGGCGGCGGGGAACTCGTGCTACCGTTCTCCGCAATCGGGGATGCGCCGCACGCACACACTCTACGCAGGGCTCGCCGCGACCCTCGGGCTCGCCTTCGGGACCGCCACCAGCTCCTGCAACGCGATCGTCGACACCGACGTAGTGCAGTGCAAGACCACCGCCGACTGCGCGAGCAAGGGTGGGGAGTTCGCCGACTCGGTGTGCTCCGCGGGCGTGTGCACGCTTGGTGACTGTACGTCGAACCAGGAGTGCAGCGGGCGCTTCGGCGGCGCGCCGGCCATCTGCCGGCGCCCCGGGCGCATCTGCGTGCAGCTCACGACGCCGGAGTGTCAGGAGGTAGTGCCGCTCGACGCGCTGGCCGAGGATCAGACCGTCGTGCTCGGGTTCATCGGGCCGCTCTCGGGCGCCGACGTCTCGAGCGGCGTCCCCGCCTGGCAGGGCGTGAAGCTCGCGTTGAACGAGCTGGAGCAGAGCGCGGTGGGCTTGCCGGTCAAGGACAGCACCCAGCGACGTCGGGTCGCCGTGGTGGCCTGCGACGACGCGAACGATCCCCAGAGGGTGGCGAGCCACCTGGCCAAGGACGTGCGCGCGCCGCTGATCATCGGCCCGGCCTTCAGCAGCGTCACCTTGGACATTTCCACCAAGGTGACCATCCCCGCGGGCTCGCTCCTGATGTCGTTCTCGGCCACCAGCCCCGCCATCACCGACTTGAACGACCAAGGTCTGGTCTGGCGCACCTGCCCGAGCGACGCCTTGCAGGCGATCCCCATCGCGAAGCTGGTGTCGGAGCTCGAGCAGGAGCTTCGCACCGAGCAGAGCATCCCGGCCACGACGCCGATCAAGGTCGCGATGACCGTGCTCGGCGACGCCTACGGCACGGGCCTGGCCAACGCGGCGAGCGGCCTCATCGAGTTCAACGGCAAGCCCGCGAACGACAACGGCGACAACTTCCTGCGCATCGACTACAAGCCCGACACCACGGACTTCGCCAGCACCGTGAGCGCGGTCCTGAGCGAAAATCCGCAGATCGTGCTCCTGGTCGGCACCACGGAGACGGTGACGAGCCTATTCGCGACGCTCAAGGACGACGCGAACGCACTGAAGCGCTACTACGTGTTCAGCGACGGCGGGAAGATCCAGCAGCTGCTCGACTCGACCGCCCCGAACGCGGCGCTCCGCCAGCGCGTCTTCGGCACGGCGCCGGGGCGCGCGACCGCGCAGTACCAGGCGTTCAAGAGCCGCTACAAGGCATTCTACCAGAACCAAGATCCGGGCACCTACGCGGAGCACGCCTACGACGCCGCCTACCTGGCAGCTTACTCGCTGGTCGCGACCAGCGAAGCCGCTCCGACCGGCGCGCTGATGAACCAGGGCCTTGCGCGCAGCATCGGCGGTGAGCCGATCCAGGCGGGGCCCAACCAGGTCAACACGGCGTTCGGCGCGCTGCTCCTGCCAGACGGCAAGATCGACTACGACGGCGTCTCGGGTCCCCTCGACTTCGACGTGACCAAGGGCGAGGCGCCGGCGGACGTGGATGTGTGGTGCATCGACGGCACGGGCAAGTTCGCCTCGAGCGGCCAGTTCTACAACTCGATCACCGAGCAGGTCGACGGCGCGCGAACGAACTGCAACTAGCTCGGACTCGATCGAAGCCCGCGTCAGAACGTGCCGGCGAAGCTCACGCTGGTGGGCCCGACGCCCAGCCAGACCTCGCGCTTGTCGGCCGCCTTGTCCTGCTTCGGGTCCTCGGGCTTCTTGATGAAGGTGAGGTACGAGGCGTAGCCCCCGGCGGCGATCGTCCCCACCAGGAGCACGTCGGTCACGATCGCGAGCGTGCGCGTCTTGGTCGCGGCATCGTCGAGCGTGTCCTTGCCGGAGGGGTGCTGCTTCTTGTCGTCGAGGTCCTTCTGAGCGCCGAGCGTGAGCACGCCGGCCACGGTAGTGCCGGCAGCGAGCCCACCGGTCACGCCCCACCAGAGCCAGGGGATCTTGCGGCGCGGCTCGTCTTTGGGCTTGGGCTGGTCGGGCTTGCCCGAGGGCGGGGTCCCGGCGCCTTTGGCCGCGGGCTGCGCCGGCGTCGAGCCCGTGCGGAGCTCGAGCGACAGCTGCTTCTTGTCACCGCCGGCGACCACCACCACCTTCGTCACCGTCGCGTAGCCGCTCTTCTGCACCGAGATCTTGCGCTTCCCCGCGTTGACGATCAGCGGAGCGTCCAGCGGGGTCTCGCCCACGTCGAGATCGTCCACCGAGACCTCGGCGCCTTCGACGTTGACGCTGAGCTCGATGCTGGCGACGCGGGCCTGGAGCTTCTGGATCTCCTTGTCGATCTCCGCGCGTCGCTTCTGGTCGATCTTCTTGCCGCCGTCGTCCAGGTACTTCTTGAAGTTGCGGAGCGCGCCTGCGTAGTCGTTCAGCTGCAAGTAGACCAGCGCGACGTTGTAGAGGATCTTGTAGGAGGGAGCCAGGTCGTAGGCGCGCTGGAGCTCCGTCAGCGCCGCGTCGAACGCGCCCTCCTCGTAGAGCTCGAGCCCCTTCTTGTAGCGGGTCCGCGCCTCGGCCTGCTCTTCCGGCTTGGGCGCGGTCTCGGCGTGCCCGACGCCGGGGGCGAGCAATACGAAGCACGCGGCGGCGAGCGCGAGGGCCTGCGCGAAACGACGGCTCACTTCCATGGATCGTCCGGATCGAGCTGGGTCGAGGGCGGCTTCTTCTTGATCTTGATCTCCGGCTCCTCGGGCTTGGGTGGCGGGGGCGGCGCGACCGGGCCGCGCACGTTGCCGGCGGTGCTCTTCCTGAGCACGATGGCCTCGTTCAGCTCCCGGTCGAACTTCACCACTCGGCTCTCGGGCTCGTAGCCCGGCGCTTCGGCGCGCAACGTGTGCTCCTGGCCGTCGCGGGGCACCAGGTCGACGTAGGGGATGTCCTTGATCGCCTTGCCGTCGAGCGTGAGCTTGGCGGACTCTGGCGTGACGCTGACCCGGATCTTCACCTGGTCGGCGGTGGGGGCCGCGGTGGGCCCGGGCTCGCTCGGCTCGCTCGCGCCGATGGCCCGGATCGGCTCCACGTCGGAGGTTTGTGCTTCCTCCGAGCCAGATGTCCTCATCACGAGCACGGTGCCTGCGACGATCAAGAACACGAACAGCGCAGCGGCGACGCCGACGGCGGCCGCGAAGGTGCGCCGCGGCCGAAACGCCTGAACCTCCACCGAGGGAATGGTGCGGCTGCCGCCGAGCTGCATGTTCCCGCCGGAGGTGCCCACTGCGGAGGGCTGCGAGCCCATCAAGTACTGGCCGCGGGCGGAGCGCGAGGGGTTCGAGTCGGCGCTCTGGCCGCCCGCCGGCGGCAGCGAGTCGAGCGGGGTCGGGGCCTGGTGGGGACCGGTGAGCTGCTCCTGGATCACCGACTGCAGGCCGGCCCGCTCCTTCTCGAACTGCTTGGCGATGAACTCGCCCACGGCCCGCGGATCGACGCGCGCGGTGTGGCTGAACAGGAAGCTCTCGAGCGCGCGGCGGAAATCGTGGGCCGTCTGGTAGCGGTCTTCAGGGCGCACGGCGAGCGCGCGGTTCACGATGCCCTCGAGCTCCGGATCGACCTTCGGGTCGACGTCGCGGATCCGCGGCACTTCACCCTGACTGAGCGCCTGCATGATCTGGATCTCGGCGTAGCCGTCCCAGATCCGCGCCCCGGTGACCGACTCCCAGAGCATGACGCCCACGGAGAACAGGTCGGCGCGGTGATCGATCTTGGCCCCGAGCACCTGCTCCGGCGCCATGTAAGCGACCTTGCCCCGCAAGATCCCGGCCCGCGTCTCGACCGACGAGACCAGGCTCTTCGCGATGCCGAAATCACACAGCTTGACCTGGCCGGTGTAGGTCACGAAGACGTTGTGGGGGGTCACGTCGCGGTGCACGAGCTTGAGCGGCGTGCCGTCGTAGTCCTTGAGCTCGTGGGCGTACTCGAGACCGCCCAGGACCTCGCACAGGACGTGCAAGTGCCAGTGCAGGGGCAGGTAGCTCTGGGTCTTGTGCGCGCGGCGCAGGATGCGGTGGAGGGGCTGCCCGTCCAGGTACTCCATCGCCATGAAGTACTGCTCACCCTCGATCTGGACCTCGTGGGTCTGGACGATGTTCGGGTGGTTCAGGCGGGCGGCGAGCTTGCCCTCGTCGAGGAACATCGCCTTGTGCTCGGGCTCCTCGAGCAGCTCCGGCTTCATCAGCTTGACCACCAGGAGCTTGTTGAAGCCCGCTGGTCCGGCCACGGCCGCGAGAAACACCTCGGCCATGCCGCCCTGACCCAGTCGGGCGATCAGCCGATACTTTCCCAGCGCTTTGCTCTGCGTGCTCGTGACGAAAAACCCCTCGGTTTCGAGCCGTTAGGCGGCGTGCCGACGGTCCCGGGATTATCCCAGCCCCAACCAGGCCGGGCAAGCCGACGGATCTCCGCTCCCGTCCACCGCGAGAACCTACCGATATTGGTCAGCTTTCGCGAGGCTAGTTACAGCTCACGACCTTGACTTCGTAGCTGATCGGCTGGCTCGTGCCGCTGACGCTGACCGAATAGGTGTGGCCGGCCTGGGTCGTCCAGCCCTGGGGATTGAAGCGGATGGCGTGGGTCGAGCCATAGCCACTCTGGAGCTGCGTCACCGTCACCGGCTTCGCGGCGCCCGCGTCGGTCACCGTGACCTGCGCTCCGCTCAGGCTGATGCTGTCGCTCTGGATGGTCCAGCCCGTCGAGTCCAGGGAGGTGTACGACGCGGTGAACATCTGGATGGGCACCTCACCGCCGGGCGGGAAGGCCACGAAGGGCTTGCCGGCGCTGCCGCTGCCGCCGATGACCTGCATGCACGAGTAGGTGTTCGTCGTGCCGAGGCCGATGGGCCCGAGCGAGTTGGAGAGGATCCAGCGGCGGTGGCCGATGGTGGTCGAGTTGCCCGGATCGGCCATGTAGAGATCGACGGCCGCGACCCCAGGGGTGGTGGCGATGTTGCTCTTGCCCGCGGAGCCGGCGCCGGTGGCCGTGTAGCACTGCCAGCTCGACGGCGGCGTGTGCGACAGCGAGTTGTTGGCGTCCATCATCAGCGCACAGGCCTGCGCGCTCGCGTCCATGCTCGCGCTGTTCGTGACCTCGGGCATGCCGGTCAGGAAGCGGTACAGGTTCACGATCTTGAGGGCGTTGGCGCGGCCGTTCGCGCTGATGTCGCCGGCGTTGCAGCTCGCGACGCTGCCGCTCCAGGTGCCCTCGCTCATGTCCGCCCGATCCGCCTTCCAGCGCGCGCACACTCCGGTGGCGCCGCCGCCGCTGCCGCCGCTGCTGGTGCCGCCCCCGCCGCTCGGCGCGCCGCCGGAGCCGGTGCCACCGCCACTCGTCGTGCCGCCGCCGCTCGGCGTGCCGCCTCCCCCGCCGCTGGTGGCGCCGCCGCTGCCGCCGCCGACCGCGCCGCTGCCACCGCTGCTCGAGCCCGCAACCCCACCGACCGCGCCGCCGCCCGCCGCGCCGCCGAGCGGGGCCCCAGCTGCGCCGCCGCCGCTCGAGCCACCACCGGCGCCGCCCCCCGGCGCGCCCGCGCCGCCGTCCTCGGACTCGAACTGGATGTCGTCGTAGCCCAGCACGTTGCTGCAAGCCACGACGAGCACGCTCGACAGAGCGAGTAGGAGGCGCCGCATGCCACTAGGATGCGCGAGCCGGAAGGAACGAGCAACCGGCGTTTTTTCCGGGTTCTCGCGCAGAAATCGTGCCAAGTAGCGTGACGGCCCGACGTGTACGAGCTCGACGACGACACGCGCATGACCGAGCTCTCCCCCGGCTCGTTCCGCGCTCGGGTCTCCGATCGCTGGAGCATCGGCGCGGTGCCGAACGGCGGTTACGTGATGGCCCTCGGGGTGACGGCCCTCGAGCGCGCCCTGCCGCACCCCGATCCGGTGACCGTGACCGCGCACTTCCTCCGACCCGCCGAGCCGGGCGACCTCGACGTGTTGGTCGAGGTCGCCAAGGTCGGCAAGAGCTACTCGACCGCCTCGGCGCGACTGGTGCAGGGCGGCAGCGAGCGCGTCCGAATGCTCGCGACCTTCGCCGATCTGTCGCGCGCCGAGGGGCCGACGCACATTCGCGCGCAGCCGCCCGTGGTCCCGCCCCGGGACGCGCCGCGTCCACCGCGCCCCGCCGGGCCCGCGATCACCGAGCGCTTCGAGATGAGCCTGGCCGAGGAGACCATGCGCTGGGTGAACGGTGAGAAGTCGGGCGACGCCGAGATCCGCGGTTGGATCCGCTTCGCCGACGGTCGCATGCCGGACTGCCGCTCGCTGCCGCTCTTCGCCGACGCCTTTCCGCCGCCGGTGTTCAACGTGATCGACGTCGGCTGGGTGCCGACCCTCGAGCTCACGGTCCACGTGCGCGCGCGCCCGGCGAGTGAGTGGCTTCGCGCCGTCTTCCGCACGCGCTTCCTGTTCGGCGGCCACCTCGAAGAAGACGGCGAGCTCTGGGACGAGCACGGGACGCTGGTGGCGCTGTCGCGACAGATCGCCGTCGTGCCCCGGCGCAGCTGAGCCCCCGCGGGCGGACGCCTTCTGATCGCGTGGCAGTCTTGGAGCGCGGAGCTACCCCGGCGCGATCTCCACCACCACCGGGGCCCTCGCGAGCTTCCGGTAGACGTGGCGGTTTCGCCTGAGCGGCCACCAGTCGTAGAGCAGGATTTCGAGCGGGCGCCACATCGCGACCCAGCCGCCGATGAGCAGGCTCTCTTGGGCGATGGCCGCGAGCGGGGTGGTCGAGAAATTGGCGAGCAGACGGCTCGCGCCGACGCACGCGCCCAGGAAGGCCAGGCCGATGAGCAAGCTGGTGCGGCCGCGCCGGAGCAGTTGGCGGAACTCGCGGTCCGCGAGCTCCGCGCGGTAGGTGAAGTAGTGGTGGAGCGAGGCTTCGGCCAGCTCGTCCGGCTGCGTGTCGGCGGGGAGCTCGCGCAGGTGGATGATCACCTTCAGCGGCGCGGAGTCGGGAAACTCCTTGGCCCAGCTGACCAGGAAGGCGTCGATGTCGTCGTCGAGGTCCTTCTCGGGGAAGGGCGCGGGGTCGATGGAGTTGAAGAGCTGCCCGAGGCTCCGGAGCTCGAGCTCGATGACGCGCTCGCCGCCAATCTCGCTGCCATGCTCGCTGGCGTCGTCGGCGCGGGTGTCGTCGCGCGAGCTCAGAACAGCTTCCCCTGTCCCGGGCGCGGCGCGAGCTCCTTGCCCAAGTGCTCGTAGGCCTTCCGGGTCGCGACGCGACCGCGGGGGGTGCGACCGAGGAAACCCTGCTGCAAGAGGTACGGCTCGTACACGTCCTCGACGGTGTCCCGCGGCTCGGCCAGGGCCGCGGCGATGGTCTCCACGCCGACCGGACCGCCCTCGTAGTGCTCGATCAGGATGCTGAGCAGGCGCCGGTCCATCTCGTCGAGCCCGGCGTCGTCGACCTCGAGGCGCTCGCAGGTGAGCTTCACGATCTGGTCGTCGATCTGCCCGCTGCCCTCCACCTCCGCGAAGTCGCGGGCGCGTCGGAGCAGCCGGTTGGCCACGCGGGGCGTGCCACGCGAGCGCTGAGCCAGCGCGCGGGCTCCGGACTCGGTGCAGGGCACCCCGAACAGGCGTGCGCTGCGCAGCACGATGCGCTCCAGGTCCGCGACCGGGTAGAAGTCGAGGCGCAAGGTCACGCCGAAGCGCTCCTGCAGCGGCTTGGTCAAGAGGCCCGTACGCGTGGTGGCGCCGACCAGGGTGAAGGGCCGTAGATCGAGCGGAAAGCTGTCGGCGAAGGCGCCGTCGCCCGTCACGACGTCCATGCGGAAATCCTCGATCGCCGGGTAGAGCGCCTCCTCGACGGCCGCGTTCAGCCGGTGGATCTCGTCGATGAACAACACGTCGCCACGCTCGAGCCTGGTCAGGATGCCGGTCAGTGCGCCGCGGTGCTCCACGGCGGGCCCGCTGGTCAAAGACAGGCTCACGCCCATCTCCTTGGCCAGGATGTGCGCCAGCGTGGTCTTGCCGAGGCCGGGCGGGCCACACAGGAGGATGTGATCGAGGGGCTCGCGGCGACGCTTGGCCGCTTCCACGAAGACCTGGAGGTTCTTCTTGTGCTTGTCCTGGCCGATGAACTCCTCGAGGGAGTCGGGGCGGAACAGGCGGTCGAAGCGCTCGTCCTCGCCGCCGGCGGTCGGGGACGTCACGCGCTCCGGCGGCGGAGCCGGCGCGTCGTCGACCTTCTTCTTGCGGGAGGCCATGGGCGGGCGACTCTACTCTGGCGGCCCTGGGCTGGCCACGCCGCGGGGCCCCGGAGCTCGGCCAGCCAAGGCCCGGGCCGCGCGAGGCTTTTCAAGCGCGCCGACCTCGGACACGATGCGGGCGTGACCCGCGTCGCTCCGCTCCTGGTCGTGCTTGCGCTGTGCGCGCCGGCGCTCGCCCAGGCGCCGAAGCCCGAGCCCGCGAAGCGCATCTGGAGCCGAGGCCAGACCACCTGGGTCTACGCCGAGGCCCAGCGCAGCAAGAACCCGCTCGGCTACATCCGGCTCGGGCAGTCGCTGCCGCTGCGCGCCGAGGCACCGGTCAAGGGACCCGGTTGCAGCGGGCAGTACTACCCGGTGGAGCCCTACGGCTGGGTGTGCTCGGACCGCACCGCCAGCTTGGACGGCGGCAGCCGCTGGCTCCGGGCGATGGAAGCGGCGGCCCCGCGCGCGACCCTGATGCCCTTCGAGTACGCGCTTTCCAACGGCGCGCCGATGTACCGGCGCTTGCCGACGCGGACCGAGGTCGAGCGCGAGGTGAGCAGCTTCGGCAAGGCTGGCAGCTTCAAGCCCCAGTCCTGGGGCAACCGCGGACACGAGAAGTTGGCCGAAGAGCGCGCGATCGGCGCGGGCGGGGCGCTGCCGTGGTTCTTGAGCAGCGGCGGCGGCGCCGGTGAAGAGAAACCCCTCGAGGCTTTGCGCCGGCAGATCCCCCACGGCTCGATGCTGGCGTACACGTCGAGCTTCGAGCACGAGGGCCGCACCTATCTGCTCAGCGCCGACGGCACGGTGGTGCCCGCGGATCGCGTGCGACCGTTCCGCGTGAGCAAGTTCCGGGGCGTGGAGCTCGGCAAAGACGCGGAGCTGCCCATCGCCTTCTTCCGGCAGAAACCCAGGGCCAAGCTCAAGCGCGTGGGTGACGGCGTCGAGCCCACCGGCGCGAGCTTTGCGGCCCGGAGCTTCGTCGGCCTCGACGCGGCCGCGCCGCCCCTGTTGGTGAAGGGCAAGCGCTACCTGGCGACTCGCGAGCGCGCCGGCAGCGACGTGATCTGGGTCGCGGAGGACGACGCGACCGTGATCAAGCAGCGCGAGCAGCTGCCGATCGGCGTCGCGCCGGGGTCGAAGTGGCTCTTGCACAGCATCACGCAGGGCACGCTGATCGCGTACGAAGACACGCGGGCGATCTACGCGACCTTGGCCTCGCCGGGCGCCGGCGGGGTGCCCGTGAAGGGCAAGGACCCGGTGAAGATGAGCACCACACCGCTGGGCGTGTACCGCGTCACCTTCAAGCACCGCGCCACGACCATGAGCCCCGAGTACGGCGAGAACCGCAAGTTCTGGATCGCGGACGTGCCCTATACGCAGTACTTCAACGCGCCCTTCGCGCTGCACACGGCGTACTGGCACGAGGACTTCGGCGAGCCGATGAGCGCGGGCTGCGTCAACGTGTCGCCGCTCGACGGCAAATGGCTCTTCGATTGGACCACCCCGGTCGTGCCCGAGGGCTGGGCCGGCTCCGGGCCCGGTGGCCGACACGGCGTGGGCACCTATGTGGTGATCGCGCGCTAGGGTCAGAAAAAGCTGCGCCGCGGCCAAAATACGCAATTCTTTCATTCCAATTTCGGAGCGTTTTGGCCCACGATTGACGGGATGAAACCGCGCCGCGCGTTGGGGAGCATTCTGCTCACCGCCGGCGTGCTCGTCTCGTCACCCGCCCGGGCCGACAAGCCCGAGGACGCGGCGCTGGAGCCGGAGATCCTGGTGCGCAGCGAGACGCACTTCCGGCTCTACCAGCGCGCGCTGCTTCCGGGTCCCTACGGAGCGGTCGTCAGCGAAGAGGTGGCGGCGCCGGTCGTGGAGTACGCCTCGCTCAGCGCCCACGATCTGGATGCGTTCGGGCAGAAGAACAGCCTGGATCTCGAGCTCGACGTCTGGGGCAGTGCGACCTTCGGCGAAGCAGGCGCGGGTCGGCGCATGGACGGCGACGTGCAGAACGCGAACGTGCGCTACCGCGCCGGCCCCGGCTGGGTGCGGCTCGGGCGCCAGCACGTGGCCGGCGGCGCCGCGCGCTACTCGCGCTTCGACGGGCTCTCCGCCGGCGGCACCCTGCCGATGGGCCTCGGCGCCGACGCCTACGCGGGGCTCACCGTGCTGCCGCGCTGGGCGGCGCGCCCCGGCTACCACCAGCTCGGCTCCGCCGTGGACACCCTGGCGCGGGACGTGGACGCTCTACCCGAGCCGAACCGCGCCGAGCACTGGGTCGCCGGCGGCCGCGTCTACTACGACTCACCCCGGCTGGACGTGGGCGCCTCCGTGCACGAAGAGCGCGACCGCGGTGAGCTCGGGCACCGGAATCTGGGCCTCGATGCCCGCGGGGATCTCTCGAAGAAGGTGAGCCTGGGCGGCACCGGCGTGATGGATCTGGACGCGACCCGCGTCGCTGACGCGCGGGCCTGGGGCCACTACGTGCCGATCCCGGAGATCCAGCTGGAAGCCGAGGTGCTGCACGCGGAGCCGGCGCTGTTCCTGTCGCGCCAGAGCGTGCTCAGCGTGTTCTCGACGGATGCCTACCAGGAAGGCGGCGGCAGCTTCCGGGTCAAGCTCTGGCGCGAGCTCAGCGTCACTGGGTCCGGCTTCGTGCAGCTGTACGCCGACGACGAGCTGGGCCAGCGCGGCGAGCTCGGCGCGCGCATCACGCCCGGACGCACCGACCGCACCGTGCTCATCATGACGGTGTCGCGCGTGATCGCGCCGGAGAACGGCTACCGCGCCCTGCGCAACGCCTGGCGCCAGCGCATCGCGTTGCCCCTGTTCGCCACCGTCGAGGCCTATCACTACCTCTACGACGACCCGATCCGGGGATACGACAGCTCCAGCGTCTACGCCGGCACGCTGGAGTGGAAGTTCGCTCGGGACCTGTCGCTGCTCTGGGGCTCGTCGTTCGCGCGCACTCCATACGCGGCCTCCGACGCGCAGACGCAGCTCCGGCTCCGCTACTTCTCCGGGGGGCTGCAATGAGGGTGCTCCGGTCCTCGACCCTGTGGCTGGCGCTGGCCTGCGTGGTGGCGCTGGTCGTGGCCTGCGCGGACCGCGCACCCACGCGCTTTCCGCACTCACAGCACCTGTCGGGCATCGCCTGCGGCGGGCCGGGGCTGCCGGACTGCCTGACTTGCAACACCTGCCACCGGTTGGCGACGGACAACAAGCAGGCCTTCCCGGACAAGAAGCTCTGCACCAACTGTCACAAGCCGGGCGACGAGCACATGCTGGCGGTCCGTCCGCCGACCCATGTGCCCGCCCCCATCGCGTACACCATCCGCTTCGATCACAAGAAGCACCTGGAGATGCGCGAGGTGAAGGGCCAGTGCATCCCCTGCCACGCCGGCGCGGCCCAGAGCGAGTCGGCGCTGTTCCCGGCCATGGAGCGCTGCTTCCAGTGCCACGAGCACCGAGCGCAGTGGGATCGCGCGCAGTGCACGCCGTGCCACGTGCGCAAGGATCTGGAGCGCCTGCTCCCCCAGTCGTTCGCCCGCCACGACTCGGGTTTCCACCGGAACCACGGCCAAGCCGCGCGCCAGCAGCAGAAGCTGTGCCAGCAGTGCCACATCCAGCAGCACTGCGACGACTGTCACGACGTGACGCAGGATCTGTCGGTCGAGAAGCGGCGGCCCGAGGCCATCGAGCGGAACCTGGTCCACCGCGGCGACTTCCTGTCGCGCCACGCCATCGAGGTCCGCTCGCAGCCGGCCCGCTGCGCCCGCTGCCACCAGCCCAGCTTCTGCGACACCTGCCACCTGGAGCGGGGGGTCAGCGGCGGACGCCTGAACGGGCGCAATCCCCACCCGACCGGGTGGGTGAACGGCGAAGGCCACGGCCGCGACGCGCGTCGCGACATCCTGGCCTGCGCCGGCTGCCACGACCAGGGTCCGGCCACGAACTGCATCCGGTGCCATAAAGTGGGAGCCTACGGGGGTAATCCTCACCCCAAGGGCTGGAAGAGCGCGCGCTCCGAGTCCGCGGCAATGTGCAGGTACTGCCATGAGAACTGACCGCATCCGCTCGCTGCCCCTCTGGCTCGCGGTCGCGGCGGCCGCGGCCCTGGCGCTGGCCCCGGGTTGTCAGGACAAGCGCGAGGGCGTGACGAACGACAAGGACACCGCTTGCACGGCCTGCCACGGCGATCCCAACCGGGCCGGCAGCGCGCTGGAGCGGGCGGCGCCGCCCCTCGACACCCAGGGCAACACCGATCCGAGCTTCCCCGGCGTCGGCGCGCACCAGATCCACCTGACCGCGGGCAAGACCCACGCCGCCATCGCCTGCACCGAGTGTCACGTCGTCCCCAAGGCGGTCGCCGACGTCGGGCACGCCGACGGCACCAGCGACCAGGATCTGGTGTTCGGCACGCTGGCGAAGACCGGCGGACGCTCGCCGGCCTACGACGCCGCGAACCGGCGCTGCAGCGACACCTACTGTCACCGCGGCTCGGACGCGACCTGGGCTTCGCCGCGCAGCTCGGACGAGGCCTGCGGCAGCTGCCACGGTCTGCCGCCGCCGGCGCCGCACCCGCAGAGCTCGAAGTGCCACACCTGTCACGGTGACGTGATCGGCGAGAGCGGCTTCGTGAACCCCGCGCTGCACGTGGACGGCACGGTGCAGCGCGAGCAGGGCAAGTGCGACTCGTGCCACGGCAGCGACGGCGTGGCCGCGCCGCCGCAGGATCTCTCGGGCAACACCCTGGTCACGGCGCTGGGCGTCGGCGCGCACCGCGTTCATCTGGCGGGCGGCGACTCGAGCCGGCCCGTCCAGTGCAGCGAGTGCCACACCGTACCGGAGAACGAGAACGATCCGGGTCACCGCGACACCGATCTGCCGGCGGAGGTCGCCATGCAGGGCGTCGCGGCCAGCGACAACCGAGTCCCCGTCTGGGATCGCAAGGTCCGGCGCTGCGCCGACGCCTGGTGCCACTCGCCTTCGGCGCCAGCGGCTTCGCCGCAGTGGACCAGCGACGCCGGTCGCCTGCCTTGCACGGGCTGCCACGGCGCGCCGCCTCCCGCGCCGCACCCGCAGATGACCGACTGCTCGCGCTGCCACGGCGCCGTGGTGAACGACGACGACAAGAGCATCAAGGACAAGGCCCGGCACGTGGACGGCACGGTGGACGTGCTCGTCCCGGAGCAGTGCAACGGCGGCTGCCACGGCAGCACGACGAGCGCTGCGCCGCCAACGGACGTCGCGGGCAACACCGCCACGACTTTCCCCGGCGTCGGCGCGCACCAGGCGCACCTGGTCGGCAGCGGGCGCGCGCGCAAGGTGCAGTGCGCGGAGTGTCACATCGTGCCCGCCAAGTGGGACGACAAGGGCCACGCCGACACGCTCGCGCCCGCCGAGCTCACCTTCAGCGGCGTCGCGACCACGGGCGGGGCCGCACCGGTCTACACCACCGGCGGCTGCGAGAAGACCTACTGCCACGGCGCCAGCTTCCCGTTCGGCGATCCCTCCGGTGGCACCGTCACCACGCCGATCTGGACCAAGGTGGACGGCACGCAAGCCCCCTGCGGCGGCTGCCACGGCCTGCCGCCGCCGCCGCCGCACGCGAAGATCGACACCTGCTCGATGTGTCACAAGAACGTGGACTCGTCGCTGAACTTCCTGTTCCCGGACACGCACGTGGATGGGCTGGTCACGGGCGCGGTTCCCTGAGGCGCTCGCTTCAGTTGCAGCTCTTCTTCACGAGCTTCAGGTCGTCGACGTTCCAGTTCGACACGGCGTAGCGCCCGACCCCATCCGATCAGCACCGACTTGGACGTTCCGGCGCTCGGGTGCAACGTGGGCGCCACCTCACTGAACGGAGTAACTGATGGAACTTCCGTCGCGGAGGGCACGTCCGCGAGTGGTAGCGAACGCTCGCGGACGGTCGTGGACTGCGCGTGGGCTTCAGCGCGGCGGGGGACGTTGCTCGCCCGGGTCCAGCCAGATCGCGCACCTCACGTACGCTCGTGCCTCTCGGACCGGACCGGTGGCCGTTCCGGCGTCGATCTGGTATTTGAATGCCATGCGAACCACCATCGACAAGGCAGGCCGAGTGGTCATTCCGGCAGCGGCCCGGGCGCGGATGCACCTCCGACCGGGGACCGAGCTCGAGGTTTTGGTAGACGACGTTTCCATCCGGCTGGTGCGCAGAGTCTCTCCGCCGAAGCTCGTGCGCAGCGGAAAGAGGCTCGTTGCTCGTCCGACTGCGGCGAAGCTCCCCGACGTCGACATCGCACGACTGATCGAAGAGGAGCGGAACAGGTGGCCCGGGTAGCCAGGGTCTTCTTCGACACGAGCACCATCCTGGCCGGACTGATCGAGCTGGGCGCTCGAGGCGCGCCTGCCCAGCGGCTCCTGGATGCCGTGGCCGATCGTCGGATTGTCCCCCACACGGCGTGGCATTGCTGCCTGGAGTTCTATTCGGTCTCGACCCGGCTGCCCGAGGAGCTGCGGCTGTCGCCAGCCGACGCACTCAGGCTGGTCGAGGGAGAGATCTGCGGCCGGTTCGAGATCCACCAGCTCCCCCACAACGCGCGGCTGCCGTTCTTCCGTCTCGCCGTGCAAGAGCGTGTCGCGGGCGGCCGAGTCTACGATGCTCACATTGCGGAGATTGCCCGAGCGGCGGGCGCGCGAACGGTGGTGACCGAGAACGTCCGCCATTTCAGCTCCCTCCTGCGCCATGGGGTCCAAGTCATGACCGCGCGCGAGTTGCTGGAAGCGATGGGTGGCCGCGCCTGAGCGGCGCGCAGGCCGTTGGCGCGCCGCCGCCGCCCACACCCGCGCTCACGCCTGACGCCCACGCGCTGGCCCGCGCCCACGCGCTCGCCCACGCCCACGCGCTGGCCCGCGCCCACGCGCTCGCCCACGCGCTCGCCCGCGCCCGCGCCCACGCGCTCGCCCGCGCCCGCGCCCGCGCCCACGCGCTGGCCCGCGCCCACGCGCTCGCCCGCGCCGCGCGCCCGCGCCCACGCGCTCGCCCACGCGCTCGCCCGCGCCCGCGCCGCGCCCACGCGCTCGCCCACGCGCTCGCCCGCGCCCGCGCCCGCGCCCACGCGCTCGCCCACGCGCTCGCCCGCGCCCGCGCCGCGCCCGCGCTCGCCCGCGCCCGCGCGCTCGCAGTCGCCCGCGCCCGCGCGCTCGCCGCGCCTGCGCGCTCGCAGTCGCACTCGCCCGCGCCCGCGCGCTCGCCCGCGCCCACACGCTGGCCCGCGCCCACACGCTGGCCCGCGCCCCACGCTGGCCCTCGCCCGCGCGCTCGCCCGCGCCCGCGCGCTCGCCCTCGCCCGCGCGCTCGCCCGCGCGCTCGCCCGCGCAGTCGCCCTCGCCCGCGCGCTCGCCCGCGCCCGCGCGCTCGCCCGCGCCCGCGCGCGCTCGCCCGCGCCCGCGCGCTCGCCCGCGCCCGCGCGCCTACGCCCGTCTCCGCGCGCGCATGCGCGCTACTCTCGCCGCACCTCGCCGCACCTCGGTCGCCGCGCGCCGCGCATCGCCGCCTTGCGCGCCCGTTTCCTCGGTGCGTCCTTCAGTTGCGCTCACTTCACGCTGACGGCGTCTTCGAGCAACGCGTCGTACTTGTAGCCAGCGCCCAGATCCTTGTCCAAGACCAGCACGCCCTCGAGCAGCACGGTCTGCCCCTT
The DNA here is from genome assembly GCA_015075635.1 of Polyangiaceae bacterium. Taxonomy (NCBI): domain Bacteria; kingdom Pseudomonadati; phylum Myxococcota; order Polyangiales; family Polyangiaceae; species Polyangiaceae bacterium. The sequence continues at coordinate 1,869,673 of JABTUA010000002.1, read as the reverse complement.
TTGGGGGTTCTCCACCGTGGTCACCGTCAGGTCGTTGTTCTTGGCCTGATCGCTGCCGCTGCCGTCGCGCAGGTGCAGGAAGGTCCGGTTCATGATGCCGCCCATCGCTTTCACCACGACGCCGCGCACGCGCACCTTCTTGCCGGCGAGCTCGGTCTTCTGTGCGAAGATCTCCTCCACCGTGCGGCCGTTCGGACCCCCTGCTTTGTCGACCTTGCCCACCTCGATCGCGGCGGGCGCGGCGGAGGCCGTCGGATGCCCGGGCGGCGCTGCGGCGCCAGCGGCGGTCCCGGCGCCGGCCTGCGGGTGTCCGGGCGGGAGAGCGCCGCCGCCGGCAGCGGTCTTGCCGTCGTCGAGCGTGCCGAAGTGGATGCTGGGGAACTTGCGGTTCAGCGTCTTGCTCTCGAAGTCGGTCATCACCGTCTGCGAGCGCACGCGCACCTGGTCTCCGACCTTGAGCGGCGTCTCCGAGACCGCAGCCCACGTGCCCTCGGTGCCGGTGGCGCCGATGCGCACGTAGGTGTAGCCGGACGCGGCCATCGTCTCGAGCACCTGACCTTCGATCAGCTGCGTGGTCTCTTCGGGTTCACCGGGGTTGCCCGGGACGGCAGCCGCCGGCAGCGGCTTCGGAGGCTCCGCCGCGGCGCTCGGCCCGCGCGATCCGCCGCCGCCGTAGAGCGCGACTCCGCCAGCGACCAACACCGCAGCACCCAGTACGTATCCCATCTTCATGTCGCACGACCTCAGCAAGAACCAGACCGCCCCGAAAGGGGGCTTTCTGGTCCGTTTTGGCACACGCTAGCGCAACCCCTGCGGTGGGCGCCACTTGCGGCGAGATTCCTGCGCGCGGCGGTCACTTGAAGGGGTGACAGCCGAAGCAGCGCTGCGCCTGCGGTTGGTGGTTGGCCATGTTCGTGTGGCAGGCCAGGCACTCGGTGCGGCCCGGGAGCGAGGCGCCGTGCGCGTCGTGGCACTTGGTGCACTCGGCGTGCTCCTTCACCTTGTGCGCGGCTTTGCCAGCGGCGTCGGCGTGGCACGACTTGCACTCCGGCGGCTTGAACGAGTGCGGCTTATGGCAGTTCTGGCACTGGCTGTGGGACTTGGATGCCTGGACCTGCTTCTGGTGGCAGCTCGCGCAGCGGTTCCACCAACCCTTGGTGTCCTGGGCCGGCGCCTGGTGCGGCGCGTGGCACTGCTTGCACTGATGGCGTCCGCCGGTGGCGCTCTGCTGCTGCTTCTCGTGGCAGCCGCCGCAGGCGACCGCCGCGCGCACGTCGTGGGGCTTGTGACACTTCTCGCAGGCGTCGCGGTGGGCGGAGCTCGCGGGCCAGAGCTCGGCGATCTTCTTCTTGTCCGCGTGGCAGCTCGAGCACTTGGTGGCGGCAGCGCTGGCCGCCCGGTGCGGCTGGTGGCAGGAGCCGCAGCGCGAGTGGTCGGCGTTTCCGGGTGGCGCCTTGTAGGCGAGCTTCTCGTGGCAGCCCAGGCACTTCTCCCGGGGGACCTTGGGACTGCCGTGCGGAGCGTGGCAGTTCACGCATTTGCCGCCGTGGCTGCCGCTCGAGGCGTTGATCTCCGCGTGGCACTTGGCGCAAGGCTGCGCGTTCTGGTCCACGGAGAAGCGGTGCGGCGCGTGGCACGACACGCAGCGCGTGTGCGGCTCGGGGCCGGCCTTGGCGACCAGCGCGACCTTCGCCTTGTGGCAGGCGGAGCAGGTCTTGGTGTCAGCGCGCGGGTTGCCGTGGGTCATGTGGCAACCCGTGCAGCTCGCCTTGAGGTGGGCGCCGGGGCCGAGTGAGACCAGCTGGTGCAGCGCGCCCTTGTGGCACTCGGCGCAGGTGGCCGGCACAGCCACGTTGGGCGAGTGGGGCTTGTGGCAGCTGATGCAGTCCTGGTGCTTGGCCGGTGCGTTGCGCTGCTTCGCGGCGTTGCCCTTGTGGCAGCCGCCGCAGGTCGCGCCCGAAGGTGGGGCGCCATGGACCTCGTGGCAGTTGTTGCAGCGCTGGTGCTTCGGTGGGCTCTTGTTGACGATGTCGCTGGCCTGTTCCTTGTGGCAGGTGACGCACTCGTTGGGAGCGGCGACCCAGGTGTGCGGCAAATGGCAGCTGGCGCACTCGTCGTGGCGGAGCGCGGTGGAAGCGGCGCCATTGCTCTTGGCGCGGGCCTGCTCGTGGCAGGTGACGCAGCGGGCGCCCGCCTGGGCCACGGGCTTGTGCTGCTTGTGGCAGCTCTCGCACTTGATGTGGTCTTCCGGCAGGTTCGGGCTGCCGGACAGGATCTGGATCTGGTGGCAGCTCTTGCAGGGGCGCGCTGCGCCCTGGCCGCTGGACTTGTCGTGGGGCTGGTGGCACTGCTTGCAGTCGACGTCGCCGTGCAGATCGCTCGGGCGGATGGCGCTCGCCGGCACGACGTCCTCGCTCTTCACCGCGCCGTCGCTGTGGCAGCGCGTGCACGCCGCCGTGGTGAGCGTCGCGCGCTCGGGGCGCTCGGCGCTCACCACGGAGAAATTGTGGCAGGACAAGCACTGGGGCTTGCCGGCCTCGTCGTGCTTGGTCTTGTCGTGGAGAAGGGCGTTGCCGTGGCACTCGAGGCAGTTCTTGGCGGGGTCCACCTGCTGATGCGTCGTGCGGTGGCACGAGAGGCAGTCGAGGGCCGCGACTCCCGTGGGGTGAGTACGATGACCCTCGGTGCTGGAGACCCGCAGCCACTCGCCGCTCTTCGGGTTGTGGCAAGAGGTGCACGAGACCGAGCGCACGGCGCCGTGCTTGGCGCTGCCCTTCTGCCCGAGCAGTCGGCTGGTCGCGAGACGGATCCCGGCGCCCACGGCGATCGGATGGCACGACTGACAGGAGATCTGCTCGTGACCGGGGGAGGCGTGAGTCCGCTCAGGCGTGTCGACGTGGCAGCCCTGCGTGCAGAACGTGGCGCTCTTCTGCGAGCGCGCGCCGCCGAGCGCGGCGAGCCCCAGGAGCACGACCGCCAGCGCCCCGAGAGCGATGGCCCAGACGCGCCACCCGAAGCGGCCGCCTCCCACGCTCATGGCTCACTCCGCCGCCTCCGGCGTGCGAGCTGGACCGACTTGAGGACCAAGAGCAGGAACAACAGCGAGGCCACGCCGATGGCGGCGAAATACCCGCGGCGCTCGAGCTGCCGATCGCGCCGGGCCCGGGTGAGGACCTCGCGCGCCTCGGCCGCGACCGACTTGGCCTGATTCGCGTCCTCGGTCAGCTGGCGGACGTCGAGCGTGTGAACCGTGGCGACCAGCCGCACCCGGGCGGTGCGCAGGCGATCGAGGGCGTAGCTCGCGTCCGGCACCAAGAGGCCGGCCTTGCGGGCCTCGGCGACGTCGATGCTGACGCTGTTCTCCTCCGCCTCCACGCCGCGCAGAATGGTCGCCACCTCTTCGGCCACCTTGCGCGGCTTCTCGTCCTTGGAGTGGCACTTGCTGCAAGCAGAGTCCGGCGTCATGCCGGCGAGCCAGCTCGAGCGCGCCACGTCGTGGTCGCCGTGGCACGGCACGCAGTCGGCGAGACCCAGGCGGCGGAAGGCCCGGGAGTGGGGGCTCTTCAGGAACAGGTCACGCTCGTCCTGGTGGCAGCGATCGCACAGCGCGGCGACGGTGGCCGTGCCGGGCAGCGTGCCGGCGTGCGGGCTGTGGCAGCCGGTGCAGGTGGGCGCCTTGTCGTGGCCATCGGCGAACGCCTTGCCGTGCACGCTCTTGTCCCACTTCTCTGTCTGCGTGGACGGAAGCCCGTAGGGCTTCATGTACTCCTTGTCGGCGTGGCACTTGGCGCAGAGGTCCTTGACCTGGCGCCGGTTCACCAGCGCATTCGGGGAGTCCACCGGCAAGATGGCGTGGCTGCCGTGGCAGTTGGTGCAGGTCGGAGAATTCTCGTCGCCTGCGCCGGCGATCTTGCCGTGCCGGCTCAGGTCGTAGAGCTTGCGCTGATCGACGGCGAGGCGCGCGTTGAAGCGTCGGACGAAGGTCGGATCCTCGTGGCAGCCGCCGCAGATCGCGGAGATCTGCTGGTGCGTCGGGCGCACCACGAAGCCCGCCGTCTTGTCGTGAGCCTGCACCGTCGGGTCCACCGGGTTGCCCTTGTGACAGGCGACGCAGCCGATGCGCTCGTCACGGTGGACACTGTGCTCGTACTCCTCGGCGACGACCCGGAGCTTCTTGTCGGTGAGGGTGCGGTGACAGGTGAGGCAGGTGTTGGCGTCGCGCTCCGGGCGCTTCTTCTTGCCGCTCTCGTCCGGGGCCGCGCCAGCGTCTGCCTCTTCCTTTTTCTGCGCCGCCGGCGCGCCCGCAGGGGGATCACCCGGCGCGGCCGCCGCCCCCGCGGTGAACGCGGCCAGGCTGGCGCACAAGAGCGCTGCGCGGAGCTTCTCAAAGGACTGCATGGCCGGTCAGGAGCGCGATGATGACGATGAAGACGGCGCCCACGACCATCGTGATGCGCGAGCCGCGCCGGTCGATGAAGGGAAGCGCGACGACGAACGCGGCGAGGATGGAGAGCGCCCCCAGGATGAACTTCGCGCTCTCGAGACCGAGCAGTCGGGGTGGCGCGGCCCGCAAGAGCTCGTGGAGGAACAGGAAGTACCAGGGGGGATGGGCGTCGGCGGCGCTGACCTCGCGCAGATCCGCCGGCGTGCCGATGGGAATTGGCGCGAAGGTGGCGAAGGAGACCAGCACCACCAGGAGCGCGGTGCAGAGCGCCGCGACCCGGAGCGTGAAATCAGGGTGCGCGGGGATGGTCGGACCCGTGGTCTCGGTCGGACGGCGCTGCACGATGGCTACGTGGACCGCGATCACCAGCGTGGTCGCTGCGGGGAGCACTCCGGTGTGGAAGCCGAAGGCGTGGTTGAGCGTCCAGGGGCTCACGTGCTCCCCGCCACGCAAGAGGTGCTTGAGCCAAGGCCCGAACAGCGGCCCCTGGCCGATCATCTCGCTGCTCACGCGGGCCTGGAGATAGGCGTTCTGGCTCCAGGGCAGGATGGACCCCGTGAAGGCCATGCCGATGCCGGTCGCGAGCAGGAGCAGGCCGGACCACCAGATGAGCTCGTTCGGCTCGCGGAATTTGCGCAAGAGCAGCGTGATGGCCAGGTGTGCGATCAGGAGCGCGACGAAGAAGTGGCTGGCCCAAGCGTGGATGCCGCGCACCAGGCTGCCGTAGGGGAGCCTACCGACGATGGCGGTGAGCGAGGCGTGCGCGTGGGCCGGATCCGGTCGATAGGGCAGGAGCAGCAGGATGCCGCTGGCGACCTCGATCAGGAACAGGAACACCAGCATCGCGCCGATGTAGTGGGTGACGGTGTTCGCCGGGATGCGGCGTGCCCGCATGCGTTCCAAGATCGCCGACGAGCCGGTGCGATCCGCGAGCCACTTGCGAGCGAGAGACGCCATGGCTCAGGTCTCGCTCACCGTGACGATGCCGTTCACCACGGCCACGCTCAAAGCGTCGAGCGGGCGCGGGGGTGGACCGGAGACGTTCTGACCCTCTAGCGAGTAGACGCCGCGATGGCACGGACACTCGATCTGCTTGCGCTCGGGCGCGTAGGCGACCACGCATTGCAGGTGCGTGCACAGCGCGCTGAACGCCCGGAACGTGCCGTCCTCCATGCGGATCACCAGCACTGGTCGGTCGCCGACCAGCGCGGTCTTCGCGGTGCCGCGCAAGAACAGCTCGGCCTTACCCAGCGTCGTACTGCGGGGGCCGGCGTCGTCGCGGGGCGTGAGAAACTTGGCGACCGGGTAGACCGCCATCACTCCCAACGCGGCGGCGGTGCTGGAGATGGCGACGCCCAGGAAATCGCGCCGACCTTGCCCTTGGTCAGGATCGTCCTCACCCATCGCACCCGACTCTAGAGCAACGGCCGTGCCATGTCCTCGAAGGGCGCGCCGGAGCCGCGAAACCTGCCGTCCAAGCCCGGGCGCGCCGCCGATCTCGGCATACTTCGCGCAGTCGCTGCGCCAGATGGGACCAGTTTCGCAATTGTCACGCGAAGTGGAGCGACTGGAGCGCGAATTGGTCGCGCGGCATCCATGGCATGGGCGTTGCTAGGGTGCCCCCACGTGCGCTCGCTGGTGCCGTTGACATGCGCGGTCTTGCTGCTCGGGGGCTGCGAGCCGCAGCCGCGGACCGGTCCTTTCAAGGAGCCGCCGCCCGCGCCGACCTCCGAAGACTCCATCCACGTCGGCCCGCTCAGCGGCAAGATCGACGGCAAGGAGTTCATCGGGAAGTCCGCACGCTACTATGTGGACCACCGACCGGGCTACGAGAAGATCGACGTCAAGATCTACGGAGTCGGCTCCAAGACTCCCTGCGGCGACCTCGACGAGCCCAAGCCCCCGAGCGTGTGGTTGCGCCGCGTCGGCGCCGCGAAGGTGACCGCCGAGAAGACCACCACCACGGTCGCCGAAGGCGGCAAGTGGGAGGTGCACTACCAGATTCAAGACAGCGGCTACTGGATCGGCAACGGTGACGCCAACGCGCTGGTGGTGACGGAGGAGGTCGGTCCGGATCTGAAGCTCTCCGGCGTCCTGTCGGCGTGCTTCCGCGATACCACTGGGAGCTGCGTCGCCGGCGAGTTCGCCGCGAGCTTCTGCCGAGTCAGCTTCGACGAGCCAGTACGCGGCACCGAGGCGATGGAGCGGCCAAAGCAAGTCATGCCGTTCGCTGCGCCGAGCGCCAGCGCCGCGCCGGCCCCGAGCGCCGGCGCCGCGCCCGCCCCCAGCGCCAGCGCTGCCTCGGCCAAGGAGCCGCGGCCATGAGGCGGCAAACGGCTCCAGTGCTGGTCGCGTTGCTCGCGCTCGTGGCCTGCCACGGTCCGGAGCCGCGACGCGAGACGAAGCCGGCGGTTCAGGGACCCGACGCGCGGCACGCCGCCGTCGAGCCCCGCTCCCAGCTCTTACCAGCGTATCCGTGCTCGGGCTGCCACGCCGGCCGCGAGGCGCGCACGCAGCGCTACGAGCTCAAGGAGTTCCACGAGGTGCGCAACCACGAGTTCTCCCACGGCGAAGACGCCTTCTGGTGCTTCCAGTGCCACTCGTCGAAGGATCCGGACAAGCTCGTCACCTCGAACGGCGAGATGGTGTCGTTCGACGAGGCGTACAAGATATGCACGTCGTGCCACGGGGACAAGATCAACGACTGGCGCAACGGCGCGCACGGTCTGATCGTGGGCAACTGGAACGGCACACGAACCAAGAAGTCGTGTCCCGCCTGCCACGATCCGCACGACCCGCGCTTCCCCTCCATCAAGCCCGAGGCGAAGCCGGCTCCCCCGAAAGGCCTGAAGGCGCTCTAGCCATGAAGAAGTCGCTGCCCGTCTACCGCGAATCGAGCCCCTGCTCCGGGGGAGGATGCGGGGATTCGCCGGAGGGGCACCCGCTCGAAGACGAGGCGTCGCGCCGCGACTTCTTGCGCGTCGCGGCCAGCGCCGCCGTGCTGCTGGCCGGCGCGCCCTCGTGCAAGACGGACTCGCCGGAGTTCGAGGAGCTCCTGCAGAAGCACTACAAGGAGCTCTCGGCGGACGACAAGAAGAAGATCTTCGCCCGCCTCGAGGCGCGCACCCGCGCGCTGACCGGCGTGAAGGTGAAGGTGTCCGATCCGGCGCCGATGGACGGCGTCCATTTCGCTTACGCGCTGAACCTGAGCCACTGCAACGGCAACCGGCGCTGCGTCGAGGCCTGCGCCCGTGAGAACAACCTGCCGAACGATCCGCAGATGCGCTACATCCGCGTGATCGAGGTCGACAACGGCTCGCAGCACCTGGAAAAGGGCACCGCCTACTACGACCCCGAGCGCGTGCCGCGGCCGGGCAAGTTCTACCTGCCGGTGCAGTGCCACCAGTGCGACAACCCGCCCTGCGTCCGGGCGTGTCCGACCAAGGCGACCTGGAAAGAGCCGGACGGCATCGTGGTCGTCGACTACAACTGGTGCATCGGCTGCCGCTACTGCCAGGCGGCCTGCCCGTACCACGCCCGGCGCTTCAACTGGGTGGCGCCGTCGATCGAGCCCGACCACGTGAACCCGGATCAGGGCTACCTCTCCAACCGCATCCGTCCCGTCGGCGTGGTGGAGAAGTGCACCTTCTGCCTGCACCGCACCCGCAACGGGCGCTACCCGGCCTGCTACGAGGCCTGCCCCACGGGCGCGCGCAAGTTCGGCAACCTCTCCGACCCCGAGAGCGAGGTGCGCAAGATCGTCGAGAACAAGCGCGTATGGATCCTCAAGGAGGAGCTGGGGACGGAGCCGAGGTTCTTCTACTTCTACGGCTGACCGAGGACGGAGCAGCATGGGACAGTTCGTCAAATACTGGATACGCATGGCCCGCTGCGCGGTCGTTGGCAGTCGTGCGTATTACGTCTGGATGGGCACGCTGCTGCTGTTCATCGTGATGGCGGGGCTCGAGTTCAACCACACGCTGCGCGCCGGGCTCATCGTCACGAACATGTCCGACGACGTGAGCTGGGGCATCGGGATCGCGAATTTCGTCTACTTCGTCGGTGTGGCGGCCGGCGCAGCGGTGCTGGTGGTTCCCGCCTACCTCTACCACCGCGAGGACATCAAGGAGCTCGTGCTGCTCGGCGAGCTGCTCGCCGTGGTCGCCGTCTCGATGTGCCTGCTCTTCATCATGACGGACGTCGGGCGTCCGGATCGCCTCTGGCACCTGACGCCGGGGATCGGTCACCTGAACCTGCCGAGCTCGCTCCTGTCCTGGGACGTGGTCGTGTTCACCGGCTACCTCTTGATGAACCTGCACATCCCCGGCTACCTGCTCTACAGCCGCTATCGCGGCAAGAAGCCGACGGCGTTGATGTACCTGCCGTTCGTCTTCCTGTCGATGATCTGGGCGATCAGCATCCACACCGTGACCGCGTTCCTGCTCTCGGGCCTCGGGAGTCGCCCGTTCTGGAACACGCCGATCCTGGCACCGCGCTTCCTGATCAGCGCGGGCGCTTCCGCACCGGCGCTCCTGATCATGCTGTTCACGGTGATCAAGCACTTCACGAAGCTCAACGTGAAGCAGAGCGTGTTCGACTATTTCTTGTACGTTCTGCGCATCGCCATGCCGATCAACTTGTTCCTGGTCGGCTGCGAGATCTTCCAGGAGTTCTACACCGGCTCGCTCCACTCGGCGTCGGCGTACTACTTGTACTTCGGCCTGCACGGCCACGCCATGCTGCCGGCCTTCATCTGGACCGCCGTCGCCTTCAACGTGTGCGCCACCATCGTCTTCCTGGTGCCGAAGCTGCGCCAGAACACGAAGCTGATGTACGCGGCCTGCGGGCTCACCGTGGTCGGCATCTGGACGGAGAAGGGCATGGGCCTGATCTTCCCGGGCTTCGTGCCGAATCCGCTGGGCGAGATCGTGGAGTACGCGCCGAACGCCGGCGAGATCATCCTGAACCTGGGCATCGTCGCGCTGGGCGCGTTCCTCTACACGGCGATGGCCAAGGTGACCATCGCGATCCAGTCCGGCGACCTGCGGGCAGAGGGCGCGAAGGCCCTGGACGCGGAGCCTGCTCCCGAGGCGGAGCCGAGCGGGGCCGAGTGAGATACGACGGGGACGGCCGCCAGCTCTCGTTCTCTTCGAAGGAGGAGGTCGAGGCGTTCCACGCGGAGCTCAGCGCCCTCATCCGCGGCGCGATGGTCGGCGCCACGCGCCACATCGAGGACCCCGCGGCGGCGACGGAGGCCTCCCGGGAGGTGATGAAGGAGTTCCACACGCTGATGCGTGCGCTGAACATCCTGCGCGGGAGTGGGGAGCTGGAGCGGAAGGGGGCCTGAGCGCGAGAGGGCGCGGGCGAGAGCGGGGGCGCGGGCGGGGGGAGTTTGCTCGCTCGCTCTTCCATTCTACCGCCGTGCTCGACCGCCTCCAGGCCAAGCCGCGGCTGACGCCGCGGTCGCCCGTCGCTCCGCGACGGGCGAGCCTGGACCCGGTCTGCGCGCGGCGGAGGAGCGCATGCGCTCTCACGAGCAGAAAGAGAGATGCGAGATGTTGCGAATCTACCCCATCACCGTCGAGACCATGCGCGAGCTCAGGCCGTTCATCGAGCGCATCGAGAGGAAGGATGGCGACCTGTGCCGACAGATGAGGAAGGCCGCGTCCAGCGTCGTCCTCAACATGTCCGAAGGCATGGGGTCGCGGGGCAAGCTCAGGCAGGTCAGGTATCACACTGCGCTCGGGTCGGCGCGAGAGACGCTCGCGTGCCTCGAGGTCGCGGAGGCGTTCGGGTACATCCCCGAAGTGGATGCCGACATCAGGGCGCGCTTGGACCGCATCATCGGCACGTTGGTGAGGCTCGTGTAGAGCGAGGGCGCGGGCGAGAGCGAGGGCGAGAGCGCGGGCGCGGGCGGGGGCGAGGGCGCGGGCGAGAGCGAGAGCGAGAGCGAGAGCGAGGGCGTGGGCGGGGGCGGGGGCGGGGCGAGAGCGCGGGCGCGGGCGCGGGCGTGAGCGGGGGCGCGGGCGAGAGCGGGGGCGCGGGCGGGGGGAGTTTGCTCGCTCGCTCTTCCATTCTACCGCCGTGCTCGACCGCCTCCAGGCCAAGCCGCGGCTGACGCCGCGGTCGCCCGTCGCTCCGCGACGGGCGAGCCTGGACCCGGTCTGCGCGCGGCGGAGGAGCGCATGCGCTCTCACGAGCAGAAAGAGAGATGCGAGATGTTGCGAATCTACCCCATCACCGTCGAGACCATGCGCGAGCTCAGGCCGTTCATCGAGCGCATCGAGAGGAAGGATGGCGACCTGTGCCGACAGATGAGGAAGGCCGCGTCCAGCGTCGTCCTCAACATGTCCGAAGGCATGGGGTCGCGGGGCAAGCTCAGGCAGGTCAGGTATCACACTGCGCTCAGGTCGGCGCGAGAGACGCTCGCGTGCCTCGAGGTCGCGGAGCGCGTTCGGTACATCCCGAAGTGGATGCCGACATCAGGGCGCGCTTGGACCGCGTCATCAGAAGCGCGAAGGCGTGAGAGCGAGGGCGCGAGGAGCGCGGGCGGGCGTGAGCGCGCGGGCGGGCGCGGGCGGCGGGCGAGCGCGGCGCGGGCGCGGGCGGGCGCGGGCGCGGGCGAGAGCGCGAGCGGGGCGCGGGCGGAGGGGGCTCGCTCGGAGTTGCTCATTCTACCATTTACCGCCGTGCTCGACCGCCTCCAGGCCAAGCCGCGGCTGACGCCGCAGGCAATCGCCCGTCGCCCCGACGGGCGAGCCTGGACCCGGTCTGCGCGCGGCGGAGGAGCGCATGCGCTCTCACGAGCAGAAAGAGAGATGCGAGATGTTGCGAATCTACCCCATCACCGTCGAGACCATGCGCGAGCTCAGGCCGTTCATCGAGCGCATCGAGAGGAAGGATGGCGACCTGTGCCGACAGATGAGGAAGGCCGCGTCCAGCGTCGTCCTCAACATGTCCGAAGGCATGGGGTCGCGGGGCAAGCTCAGGCAGGTCAGGTATCACACTGCGCTCGGGTCGGCGCGAGAGACGCTCGCGTGCCTCGAGGTCGCGGAGGCGTTCGGGTACATCCCCGAAGTGGATGCCGACATCAGGGCGCGCTTGGACCGCGTCATCGGCACGTTGGTGAAGCTCGTGTAGAGCGAGGGCGCGGGCGCGGGCGCGGGCGAGAGCGAGAGCGCGGGCGCGGGCGCGGGCGAGAGCGCGGGCGAGAGCGAGAGCGAGGCGAGCGCGGGCGGGGGGGGCGGGCGCGGGCGCGGGCGCGGGCGAGAGCGAGAGCGCGGGCGCGGGCGCGGGCGAGAGCGCGGGCGCGGGCGGGGGGAGTTTGCTCGCTCGCTCTTCCATTCTACCGCCGTGCTCGACCGCCTCCAGGCCAAGCCGCGGCTGACGCCGCGGTCGCCCGTCGCTCCGCGACGGGCGAGCCTGGACCCGGTCTGTGCGCGGCGGAGGAGCGCATGCGCTCTCACGAGCAGAAAGAGAGATGCGAGATGTTGCGAATCTACCCCATCACCGTCGAGACCATGCGCGAGCTCAGGCCGTTCATCGAGCGCATCGAGAGGAAGGATGGCGACCTGTGCCGACAGATGAGGAAGGCCGCGTCCAGCGTCGTCCTCAACATGTCCGAAGGCATGGGGTCGCGGGGCAAGCTCAGGCAGGTCAGGTATCACACTGCGCTCGGGTCGGCGCGAGAGACGCTCGCGTGCCTCGAGGTCGCGCAGGCGTTCAGCGGTTGGAGCGCACATCCCGAAGTGGATGCCGACATCAGGGCGCGCTTGGACCGCATCATCGGCACGTTGGTGAGGCTCGTGTAGAGCGAGGGCGCGGGCGAGAGCGAGGGCGAGAGCGCGGGCGCGGGCGCGGGCGTGAGCGGGGGCGCGGGCGAGAGCGGGGGCGCTTGGGGCGCATCGGCGGGGAGTTTGCTCGCTCGCTCTTCCATTCTACTGCGCCGTGCTCGACCGCCTCCAGGCCTGCCTTCCATTCTACCTGACGACCGCGCTGCCGCGTCGCCCGTCGCGCTCCGCGACGGGCGAGCCTGGACCCGGTCTGTGCGCGGCGGAGGAGCGCATGCGCTCTCACGAGCAGAAAGAGAGATGCGAGATGTTGCGAATCTACCCCATCACCGTCGAGACCATGCGCGAGCTCAGGCCGTTCATCGAGCGCATCGAGAGGAAGGATGGCGACCTGTGCCGACAGATGAGGAAGGCCGCGTCCAGCGTCGTCCTCAACATGTCCGAAGGCATGGGGTCGCGGGGCAAGCTCAGGCAGGTCAGGTATCACACTGCGCTCGGGTCGGCGCGAGAGACGCTCGCGTGCCTCGAGGTCGCGGAGGCGTTCGGGTACATCCCCGACGTGGATGCCGACATCAGGGCGCGCTTGGACCGCATCATCGGCACGTTGGTGAAGCTCGTGTAGAGCGCGGGCGCGGGCGAGAGCGAGGGCGTGGGCGGGGGCGTGGGCGAGAGCGAGGGCGTGGGCGAGAGCGAGGGCGTGGGCGGGGGCGCGGGCGCGGCGCGGGCGTGGGCGGGCGTGGGCGGGCGGGGGCGGGCGCGGGCGGGGCGGGGCGAGCAGGGGGCGCGGGCGCGGGCGTGAGCGAGGGCGCGGGCGCGGGCGAGAGCGAGAGCGCGGGCGAGGGCGAGGGCGTGGGCGCGGGCGAGAGCGCGGGCGGGGGCGGGGGCGGGGGCGCGGAGGGTCAGTGACTGATCAGCGCCCAGAAAATGGTCCCCGCCAGGGTCAGCCCGAGGGCGATGGCCGCGGCGCCGAAGATGTTCACGATGAGCTTCCACTGGGCCCACTCGCCGAGTTGCTTGTGCCCGTCGAGGGTGCCCTCCGCGGTCATGCGTTCGTATTGCGCCGCGCGCTCGTGCTTCAGCTCTTCCTCGGTGATGTGGCCCGAGAACATCACCGCGTCGTACGGGAACTTCTCGGGGCGGAAGTGGCTGTTGAAGAAGTGGAAGGTGAAGATGAAGCCCGCGGCGAGCAGCGCCTCGTCGCTGTGGATGATGTGCGCGACGTTGATGGACCAGCCCGGCAAGAAGCGCGAGAAGGCCTCCGGGTACCACATCACCAGGCCCGAGAGCCCGATGACCGTCACGCCCCAGAACACGGCCATGTAGTCGAACTTCTCCCAGTAGGTGAAGCGATCGAACTTGGGCTTGGGACCGCGGCCGAAGAACCACTTGAAGTGGGCGGTGATGTCCTTCAGGTCCTGCCAGCGCGGGAAGGGCGAGTCCGGACCGAAGGCCAGGCCGAGGAAGCGCCGGAGGCTGAAGCTCCCCTTGTCGTCGACGTATTTGTGTCGGTTGCGCCGGACGAGCACCATCAGGCTGCCGATGTGCAGGACGAAGTAGGTGAGGGTGATGATGGCCGCGAAGCGGTGCACGCTGGCGGCGACGGCCGCGCCGCCCATTTGCTCGAAGATGGCGTGAGCCCAGGGCTTGGTGTGGAACTTGAGCGGCATGCCGGTGATGACCAGCAGCATGAAGCTTACGATGACCAGCGCGTGCACGAAGCGATCGATGGGGCGGAAGCGCCGGTAGAGCTTGGCGCCTTTCTCTTCCCGCACGCGCCGCTTCATCTCTTTGAACGCGACCGGATCTCGGAAGCGCACGATCAGCGTGCGCATCAGCCAGAGTAGGCTGTGGATGCCGAAGAAGCCGAAGGTGCCGACCAGGAGCCCGGTCATGCTGACGTAGGCCCAGTACAGGTTCGGGTAGTTCTTCTTGTCGCCGTGATCGGCGTGCGCCAAGAAGCCGGCGAAGTTGGGGGGCGCGCCGACGTGGCACTTCTGGCACGTGCCCAGGCGGTTCTCGGCGGAGAGCGTCGAGGCGGCCTCCTTGGAGGGCCAGATCTCGTGGGTGCCGTGGCAGTCGTGGCAGGCGGCGACGGCAGTGTCCCCGAGGTCGTGTGCGCGACCGTGGTAGGTCTCGAGGTAGCGCTTGGTGCGCTCTTCGTGGCACTCGCCGCAGATGCGGTCCTCCGCGAGCTTGAAGCGTCCGCCCGGTTCCACGATCGAGTGCGCGCTGTGGCAGGTCGGGCAGGTGGGGGCCTTCTTGTCGTCCTCGAGCTTCTCACCCTTCGCTTCCTTCACCAGCGCCTTGGCGTGGACGCCCTTCATGAACTCGTCGCGAGGCCCGGTGTGGCAGCTGCCGCAGGTTGCGGCGACCTTCTGCTTGTTCACGGTCGAGCGCGGGTCGGACGCCGCGAAGATCCGGTGTGCCTTGCCGTGACAGTCCGCGCAGGAAGGCGCCACCACCAGTCCGTAGGTGAGCAGGCCCTTGCCGTGGATGCTCTCGACGTAGCTCCGGACGGCCTCCGGCTGCTTGATGCCGAGCTTCTTCGCGAGCTCCGGGTTCTCATGGCACTTGCCGCAGGTCTTCGGCGTGTTGCGCGCCGAGACGCTCGAGCGCTCGTCGCTGGACTTTCGCACGTCGTGGACGCCGTGGCAGTCCTCGCAGGTGGCTGCGTCTTCCTTGCCGTCCTTGAACTTCACGGCGTGGATGGTCTCGGCGTAGGCCGCCGACGCTTCCTTGTGGCACGAGGTGCACTGGCCCTTGCCGACCTCGCCCGGCTTCTTCTCACCCTCGGGCGGCGCGTGGCAGTCGGAGCAGTCGAGCTTGGCGTGGACGGAGGCCTTGATGGCTTCGGTGATCTTGTCCGGGTTGGTCTCGAGGGCCGGCCGGGGATCGACGGGGGCTGACGGCTTGGGCGGGGCTTGCTTGCGCGCGCGCCCGCCGCGCCCGCAGCCGGCCAGCGCCTGCATTCCGACCAGCGCCGCCAGGCACAAGGTCAAGAGGAGGACGAGCTTCGCTTTCATCTTCGCGCCTCACTTCTCGTGGCAGTCGTTGCACTCCCTGCTGGGGCGTTGGCCGGCGTTGTGGCACTGGTGGCACATCACGGTGTCGTGACCCTGCACGTCCAAGTGCTCCTTGGGCATCTGCCAGGGGTGCCAGTCCTCGTGGGCCTTCGGGTCCACTTGGCCGAGCGCGGTGGGTGCGCCGCGCACCGGCTTGGTGTGGCAGGTCGACTCGCAGTCGTGGGCCAGCACCTTGCCTTCGGGGGACACGTGCTTGCCGTCGTGGCAGCGGAAGCACCCCGCCCAGTAGCGGTGGCCCAGGTTCTTCGGGTAGGTCTGCCAGTCCACCTTCATCTCCGGGAACACGCCGCGGTCGAACAACTTCTGCGAGACGTCGATGGCCGTGTCCACGTCCTTGGCCCGCTGCTCCAGGACCTCCGGCTTCTCCTTCTTGTAGAAGTCCAAGATGTAGCTGCGGATGCCGTCGTGGGCGGACTGTCGGTCCGGGTAGACGCGGAACAGCGCCTCCACCGACGCCTTCTTGATCCAAGGTAGGTCCGCCGGAATGCGTCCCTTCAAGAGCGCCTCGTCCACGCCCGAGTCCGGGGTCGGGAAGTCGTGAGCCGGCCGGTTGTGGCAGTCCATGCAGTCCATGGCTCGGTGCGGAAGCGCGTCGATGGCCGCCTGCGACAGCTTCGTCTTCTTCGCCGTGTAGGTGGTCTCGGAGCCGTCGGCGTGCACGACCTTCGTCCAGGGGATGACCTGGAGCTTGTCGTCCGCGGCGACGTAGGTCACCTTGTTCGTCACGAGCATGTGCCAGTGGATGCCCTGGCTCTGCCCGTGGGCCATGGCGCCGCCGCCGGTCTTGAGCGTCAGCGAAATCTGCTCCGCCTCGTTCGCCTCGTTGTAGCGGAAGTGGGGCAGTTGCAGGAGCGTCGCCCCGAAGAACTTCTCGGGCCAGTGGCAGCGCTCGCACGTCTCACGAGCCGGTCTGAGGTGCGCGATGGGGGTGGGGATCGGGCGCTGATACTTGCCGCTCGCGACCGCCAGCACCTGGCGCACTCCGGACAGCTTCGAGCGCACGTACCAGCTGGCGCCCTCGCCGACGTGGCAACTGACGCACGGCACGCGGGCGTGGGCGGAGTCGGAGTAGGCCACGAACTCCGGCTTCATCGGCACGTGGCACATCTGGCCGCAGAAGTAGACGCTCTCGGTGAAGTGGAAGCCCTGGTAGCTGGCCCACACCACCAGCGTCGCCACCAGCACGCCACCCACGGTCGAGTAGGCGAAGATCTTCCGCTGACGGCGGTCGTTCAGATCGATCTTCGGGTAGGGCAGATCCTGGAGGCTCTCGACCTTGCGCCGGCGGCCCGCCTCCCAGCGCATGCCGAGCAGGAACAGCACCACGCCGAAGCCCAAGAGGCCCGGGAAGACCATGTACGTGAAGATGCCGACGTACGGGTTCGGCGCGCCGGAGCGGAGCTCCATGACCATCGAGATCGCGATCAGGATCGCCGCCAGGACGACGATCAGGCCGCCCAGGTGGCTGACGATGTTGAAGTAGAGCGGCGGCCGCACCGGGGCCTTGGAGACCGGACTCTTGGACTTGGGCGACTCGGACACCGGAAGCTCGGTGCTCTCGGGCTTGGAGGAGGGGGGCGGGGTCGGCGTCGTCATCTCACGAGGCTCCTCACTTGGAGTTGAAGATGTGGCACCCGTAGCACTGCTGGGCGTCCGGGTTGTGATTGGCGCGGGTGGTGTGGCACTTCAGGCATTCGGCCCGACCCGGGAGCTTCTTCCTGTGGGTGTCGTGGCAAGCGTTGCACTTGTCGTGGCCCTTCGCCGTGTGCGCGCGGGGCAGCGACTTGTGGCACGACGAACAGCTCGGCGGCGTCACGTCGTGCTGCTGGTGGCACGACTTGCAGTCGGAGTGCTTCGGCCCGCGGGTCTTCACGGCCGCGACCACGGTGCCGTGACACTTCACGCAGGTCCCCCAGAGCTGGTTCGGTTGCTGGTGGGCGTCGTGGCACTGCGTGCACTTGTGCTTGGTGCGCTGGACCTTGAGCTCTTGGGTCTTGTGGCACTGGCCGCAGGGCTTGGGGCTGGTGGGCGTGTGGGTCTGGTGGCACTGCGAGCAGGCCTCGTGCGTTCGCGGCTTCCACAGCTTCACCGAAGCCTCCTGCACGGCGTGGCAACCCGTGCACGGCTTCGACTTCACCTCGCCGTGCGCGCTCTTGTGGCAGGTGTCGCATTTGGCGTGCTTTCCAGCGGGTTGTGCGATCTCCTGGTGGCAGTTCTTGCACTGCGCGGCCTTGCCGACCGGCGGCCCGTGCGCCTGGTGGCAGTCGTTGCAGGCGCCCGTGTGCACGCCGGTAGTCGGGTTCTTGTGGCAGCTCTGGCAGGCGGCCACGTCCGCGCTGAACGAGTGGTTCTGGTGGCAGCTCGCGCAGCGGGTGTGCTTGTCAATCTTGGCCGTGACCACGGCCTGCGTCTGCTTCGCGTGGCAGGCCTTGCAGGCGTTGCCGGTCCCGGTCGCGGTGTGCGGCTGGTGGCAGGTCTGGCACGCCGCGGCGCGGTGCCGGCCGGGGCCGCGCTCGGTAGCCGCGAGCTGGGGTTTGTGGCAGCCGCCGCAGCTCTTGGTCTCGGTCTTCGACTGATGCGGGTCGTGGCAGGTGGTGCACGATTGGTGCTTGTGCCCGGGCTTCTTGTGGCACTTGATGCAGGTGGTGTCCTCTTCCTTCACGCTGTGCGGCTTGTGGCAGTTCGTGCACTCGGCGTGGGTGTTGCTCTTCCAGCCGGCCAGCATCGTGACCTGGTCCTGGTGACAGTCGCGACAGCCGGCGAACGTCGCCTTGAACTCGTGGGGCTTGTGGCACTCGGCGCAGCGGTCGTGGCGGGCGGCCACGGACTTCGTCGCCTGCGCCTGCTCCTTGTGGCAGTTGTGACAGCCGGTCTTCAGGTCCTCGCGTGAGCCGTGGGCCTCGTGGCACGAGCCGCAGTCGAACTTCTCCGGCTGCTTCTGGTCGTGAAACTCGGTGGTGATCTTGGCGTGGCAGCGGCCGCAGTCGGCGCCTTTGGAGTACTTGTCAGCCTTCTCCTCGTGCGGGCTGTGGCACAGGCTGCACGCCTTCAAGTTGCCGTGGATCTGTGAGGGCGGGACGCCCTTCGCCTCGATCACCGTCGCGTAGCGCTGGCTGCGCTCCGACTTGTCCACGCCGCCGTGGCAGCGCCGGCAGTCGTGCGACGGGGTCTGCGCGCCGCCGCCGACCTTGGCCAGGTAGTTGTGGCACGACACGCAGCTGATCTTCTCCGGACGCCCTTCGAGGCGGTGCTTGCCGAAGACCTTGATGTCGTCGTGGCATTTGCCGCAGGCGTCCGGATCGGGCTCCGAGCGGTGCTCCTTCCAGACGTGGCAGCGCGAGCAATCCAGTGGCTCCTCCGCCTTGAGCACGTGCTTGGCGTGCCCCAGGCTCTTCGCCATCTGCCAAGGCTCCGTGTTGCCGCTGGTGTGGCACCTCTTGCAGGAGGTCTTGTCGAACTTGCCGTGGGGCGTGGTCTTGGTCTTCGAGCTGAGCCCGTAGGCCCACTGCCGCACGTTCTGTTCGAACCGGCTCTCGTGACAGTCCGTGCAACGCTGGTTCTTGTGTGCGCTGTCGTGGGCCTCCTTCACGGCGCCGACGTGGCAGGAGTCGCAGAAGGTGGGGTCCTTGGCGATGCGATCGACCTTCCAGGCCCCCGCGAGGCTCGTGAGCGCGAGCACAGCGATGACGATCAGCATCCACGGACCACGACGCGACCACCAAGGGCGACGCGGGGGTGCGTCGTCCTTGGAGTCTTCGGGCGGGGGCGGTGGATCGGGGCTCTCGTCGCTCAAGGTCGAACCTCCTGCCGGGCCTCAGTGGCGGCAGGCGCAGGACCCCCTCGGTGCGCGGAGCGCACGTTCCCGAACGCTGCGCGAGCTACAAAGCACGCTCGCACGCCCAGGACCGCCATCTCCGTTTCTCTTCCTTCGCTCGGTCTCGCCGTGCAGAGTAAGCAAGCTACATGCCTTTCGCGAAATTTGGATCCTGCTGCTCCGGTCGGGACTTCTGGAGAGAGTCTGCGCAAGGCGTGCAGCCGGGGTGCTAGATGCCGCAGATTTCGCTCGCATCCTCGCGATCCCCTCGTGCGACCGCGGCTCGTCTTGGTCACTGAGCGGTTCAGCGGCGCTTCGTCTCGTGGGCCGGATGGGAGCACAGCGAGCCACAAAACCGCGAGCCCCCTCGCCGTTTGTGGCGGGGGGCTCGTGGGTTCCCGGAGGGGTTCGTGCTCAGGGTCGCGTGGGCATCGCGACGGGTGCACCGCCGGTGATGGCCTTGACCGAGTCCCAGAGCAGCTGCTTCACGTAGAGCGGGTTGTGCACGCCCTTCGCGCCGCCGCGTGCGACGAGCAGGTAGTTGTAGAGCGCGCCCGCTTGGTCGCCGGTGAGCCCGCTGATCGGGCGAGGCTCGTCGTGGTTGTACTCCGTGTCGGCCAGCTCGGCCGTGGTCAGCGCCGCGTACGGCGCCGCTTCCGAGCGCGTCAGCATGTTGGCGTTGTTCAGCGCCACGCGCAGCTCCTGGATCAGCGCCGAAACGGTGGACTGGCCGCCGCCGACGTTGAAGCTGGTCGCGTTGGTGTGGCAGCCGGTCTGCTTGCAAGCGCTGAGCTGCGGGTAGAACGAGTGATCGCCGATGTTCTGGTTCCCAGCCACCTTCGGCATGTGGCAATCGGCGCAGCCGCGGCCGAGGCCCTGGTGCGTCGACGTGCCGTAGGTCACCGACGGGAAGTGATAGCCGCCCTTGCCGGAGTAAACGTCTGACTGCGGTCCCAGGTGCGGGCCCCAGTGGATACTGGTGACGTTGTTACCCGTGGCCTTGATGTAGTTGGTCACGTCCTTGCGGGACTTGTGACACCACACACAAGCGTTGCCGACGCCGTACTTGCCGGCCTTGGTGCCGTCCGAAGTGGCCGCTGCGGAGCTCTTCTCGATCAGCACCTCGTCGTTGGCGCCGGTCTTCGAGCGTAGCGGGAACGAGCCAGCGGTGTACTGTGCGCCGGTCACGTGCGGATCGGTGTTCTGGTTGGCGTCGTGGCAGGTGGTGCAGTGCACGACTGCGACCTTCGCCGTTCCGCCGTAGGTGGCCTCGGCGATGGCGCTGGAGGTCGAGTTCTTGTAGTTGAGCTGACCGTCTGCCGCGCCGGCCGGACCGGTCGTGCCGCTGTACTTCATGGTGCCGGCGATGCGCTGCTGGATGCCGTCGATGGCGTGGCAGTTGCCGCAGGTGCCGCCGCCCGTCCAGGTATCGGCCTCTTCGCCGCCCAAGTTCGAGACGTAGACCGCGAAGTGGGTGCTGGTCTTCCACTGCTCCACGATGCCGCTGAAGCCGTGGCACGGGCTGAGGCAGCTGCTGGTCAGGCCGCCGTCAGCGCTGCCGCCGGGACCGGTCGCGCCGGTCGGGCCGTCGGGACCGGTCGCGCCGGTCGGGCCGTCGGGGCCGGCGGGGCCGGTCGCGCCCGTCGGGCCCGCGGGACCCGTTGGGCCTGCCGCACCGGCGGGGCCGGTCGCGCCCTTGGCGCCATCTTCTCCGTCCGAGCCACACGCGATAGCGGACGCTCCCACGGAAACCGCGCACAGCAGCAGCCACGCGTAAGGTGTTCTCTTCATGACAAGTGACCTCCGGTAACGAAGGGCATCCTTCCCCAGTCCGTAGTTCTGCGTCAATGGCCAGTGGGCCATTTGGGTGCGGTTTTTCAGCGTTCTCTCGGGAAATCGCGCAAGTCTTGCATCTGATGCGGGTTCCTTGGGCCGAAGCCGGAAAATTCTGCGTACTTTGGGGCCTGGCCGCTGGATCGATTGCTATCTCGTCGCTGGCTCGATGGCCTCGGCCTCGACCAGGACCGCGTACTTGTAGCCGCTGCCGAAGTCCTTGTCGGTTGCGACCTTGCCGCGCACGAGCACCGTGTCGCCAACCTTGGGAAGCGAGTCGAGCAGCGTCGTCACCAGGAGGTCGTTCGTCTTGTCGCTCGCCGACCCCGTGCCGTCGGCCAGGTGGAGCCAGGTCTTGCCCATGATGCCACGGTTGAGCTTCACGATCACGCCACGCACCGCCACGGGCTTGCCGTCGTGCGCCTTGGGCGCGCGCGCGATCTCTTCGATGGTCTTGGCGTTGGGGCCGCTCGCTCTCTCGACCTTCACCGGGGCCCCGCTCGGGGACGGCGCGGCGCTCATCCCCGCGTGGGGATCGCGCCCGCTGCTCGGAGCACCCGCCAAGACGCCGAAGTAGACCTCGTCGAAATCGCGTCCGAGCGCAGCGCTGCGGTACGCGGTCATGAGCACCGCCCGCGTCACCGTGACCCGCTCGCCGACGGGAACTTCCGCGCGTGG
Source organism: Polyangiaceae bacterium (assembly GCA_015075635.1). Taxonomy (NCBI): domain Bacteria; kingdom Pseudomonadati; phylum Myxococcota; order Polyangiales; family Polyangiaceae; species Polyangiaceae bacterium. Next base: position 1,848,031 of record JABTUA010000002.1, on the reverse strand, counting down.
GACGGCCGCCCACACCTTCTCCTGGCCGGTGTCGAGGTTCAGATACGTGTAGGAAGGCAGGCTCAGGCTCTCCACCACGACGCCGCTCACGCTGGTGACCTTCGCTCCGGGCGTGGGTCGCGGGACCTCGTCGAGCACCCGCGCACTCGACGAAGGCATCGCGCCGGCGTCCTCCGCCTCGACCGGCGCGGGGCGCTTCGCGCACGAGACCAGGGCAATCATCAGAACCGGGGACCAGGGTGGCTTCATCGGCGCGTAACGTGGCGCGGTCAGCGCTCTTCGTCAAAGTCAGTGCCGGATGCCCACCAGGCGAAGCTCACCTTGGTCGGAGTAGAAGTGGACCTCCATGGCCCGCGCCGCGGGGCGGCCCCGACGGCTCACGGTCACGCTCACCACGAAATACGGGCGTTCCAGCTCCGGCAGCGCGATCTCGACCTCGTCGAGGGTGGGCGGAACCCGGCGCGGCGGCGAGAGCTCGCGCCCGTCGTCCCCGAGGAACCGCAGCTCGTAGTGGGTGCTGTCGGCGTTCTCGACGCCGGCGCGCAGCGCCTCGTCGGCGAGCACGAGCGTGCGCGCGGAGACCGCCTCGACCTCGCAGGGTGTGACCCGAGAGAACCAGTAGGAGATGAGCGTGCGCCGCCGGGCCTCGAGCGCGCGCACCAGGTGCCGCTCGAGCTCGGGATCCGACAGGTCAGCCGCCCGCACGCTCGCTTCGAGCGTGCGGGACGGGACCCGCGCCAGGCGCTTGGCGATCCAGTAGCCGTCCGACGCTAGCAGGCGGTCCACCGGCTCGTAGGGGTGCCCGAGCTCGTAGCGCGGATCGAGCTCGGGAAGGAACACCCGCAGCGTGCGCTCGAGGGGTTTGCTGCTCGGGCGCGGGCGGGCGAGGCCCAAGGTCAGGAGGTTCTTCCACGCCGCTCCTTGGACCGGGCCGACCGCAGACACGCGGTGGTGGGTCGGAGCGAGCCCCGCCGCGCCCAGCGCGTCGTGCAGGCCGACGACGTAGTGCCTGACGTGACCAAGTCCCGGACGCCCGACGTAGGCATCGACCAACCGGCTCGGCCCGAGCTCGCGCAGGTCGAGCCAGGCCGCCAAAACGCCGAGCGCGCGCAGCGTGCGGCGATCGCGGTGGGGAATGCGGTCGTTCGGGTCGTCGCCCCGCGGGTAGGTCATGTCGGTCGGACCCAGCGTCACGCCGACAGGCCAGCGCACGGCGACCCAGCGCCCGCTGTCCGGTCCGTCGCTCCGCGAAAGGCCCAGCGGTCTTGGCTCGACCAGCCAGGTCTCCGGTGTCAGGTAGCCGATCGCGCGCACCAGCCGGCTCGCGATCAACGCCGCGGCGGTGTCGGTCGCCGGCAGGCCCGGGTGATCGCCGAGCAAGCGGTAGGCGCGCCCGCGCGCGTCAGTGAGCAAGAACGAGCCGCCTCGGCGCTCGACTCGCGCCGGCGGTTTGGGCGGCCCGTCTGCGGCGTAGGCGCGCTCGAACGCTTCGCCGTCGAGCGCGATCGGGGAGAACCAGCTCGAGCGCGGCACCTCGTCGAGCGCGTTGACGTCTCGCGCGTAGGGGAAGCGCTCGGCGTCCAGCGCATCCACGACAGGGCGGCGCAGGAACACGTCGGACAGGTAGAAGGCCTCGATGAAGGCGTTGCTGCGCGGGATCGCGATGGGCCGGTCGTCGCGCGCGTCCGTGACGGGGGGGCGATCGCGGAAACGTGCGGGCTGGTAGGAGCAGCCGCCGAGGGCGAAGCAGAAGAGCAGCCAGCGCGCGATCATGCCATCAGCTCCTGTGCTGCCGGTCCCCGAACGACGACGCCACGCCGAAGTACAAGAAGAAGCGCGCACCGTCCGGGCTGCCGGAGATCGCGATGGAGCCGAGCGGCGCGTTCTTGCTGTAGACGTCGAAGCCGAAGCCACCGGCGTAGCGCAGCCCTTCGAGCCGGAGCTCCGAGAGGCTCGGCGCCACCGTGGCGACGTCACCGAACGCGCGCGCCGCCAGGTAGCGCGCGATGGCCCAGCGATAGTCCAGGGACGCGACCGCCGAGACGAAGTCGCGCCGGTCGTCGAAGCCGCGGAAGTCGGGCTGGCGCGGCAGCTCGACGAAGGGCACGGGCCCCTCGGTCACCTGGAGGCCGTCGAGCACCAGCTTCGGCGACAGGACGTTGCCGGGCTGGAGGAGCTGGAAGAACCCGGCGACTCGCCCGCCGGCGCGCACGAAGTTGTGACGCGATTCGCTGACGCCGTCGCCCCGGCCAGCGTAGCCCTCGAGCAAGAAGCCCGGCGCCGGGCCGGCGCGCGAGGCGCGGGTGTCGAGGCGCAGCGCGAGCTCGCTGTAGACGGTCTGCACCGAGGAGTACGCGCCGGGCACGCTACCGGGCTCGAACACCGCGCCCAGCGTGTTGGCGGCGTCCGGGGGATCGAGCAAGCGGCGTCGCGAGTAGCTGGTCGAGATGAACAGCTCGGTGTCCGCCGCGGGGCGCACCCCGGTGCTGGCGATGAAGCGCTCGCGCTGCTCACGGTAGGTCGCGGAGAGCTCGGGCGCGGTCGGCCGGAAGCGGTTGCGAGGGTCGCGCTCGGGCTCCTGGCCGACACCTCGGTAGCCCACCGAAGAGCGCTCGTCGTGCAGCGCCTCGAGCGACAGCGCGAAGGGCAGCGGCTCGCGGAATCCGAGCCTCAGGCGCGACTCCGTCACCAGGTCGTGGGCGCCGCCGTAGCCGGCGCGGACCGTGGTCGCGACGTTGCCGGCCCGGCCGATGACGCGAACGCCGACGTTCGCTCCCGTCCCCGTCTCGACGAAGGCGGTGGGGAAGATGCGGATCTCACCTTCGCCGGGGTGCAACATGTCGTCGATGCGGGGGACGACCTGCTCTTCTTCGATCAGGCCCGCAGCGGTGCCCGTCGTGATGAACACGAGCTCGGTGGCGGTGCGCGGCACGTAGAGCAGCACGTTGGCCGCACGCCGAGCCGGATCTCCGGGCTCCGACTCCTGTCGTTCGACGCCGGTGATCTCCGGCGGCTCGGCCGCAGGCGGGTCCTCCGCCCGCGCCGGGAGTGCCCAGAGCCCGAGGCACAGCGCCGCCCGGGTCAGCGCGCGATGGGCGGGACGCGAGACGCCCAGGGGCGAGCCTCCTCGAGCTGGGCCGACAGCCTGAGCAGCGTGGCTTCGTCACCGTACCGCCCGACGAGCTGCACACCGACCGGCAGCCCGTCGGCGTTCCAGAAGAGGGGGACGTTCGCCGCGGGCTCGCCGGTCATGTTCTGCAGCGGTGTGAAGGGCGCGTATTCGGCCGCGAGGAACAGACCCGCGAGGGGATTGTCGGGGACGTCGAAGCTGCCGAGGGGCGCCGGTGGTCGCGCCAAGGTGGGCGTGACGAGCACGTCGAGGTCGGCGCGCTGCTTCGCCCACTCCCGGGAGAGGCGCTGCAGGATGCTGATCGAGATCAAGTACTCGTGGGCCCCGCGCTGTCGGCCCGCCTCGGCCAGCGCCCAGCTCATCGGCTCGACGTTGTCGGGGCTGGCCTTGCGTCCCGTGAGCAGCGCGAGCCCGTCGAGGGTCGCCGCGGCTCCGGCGGTCCAGAGCACCGAGAACGCCTCCATGAACATGTCAGCCGGCAGGAACACGTCGCGCTCGACGACGTCGTGGCCCAGCTCGGCGAGCAGCTTCTTCGCGTCGTCCAGCGCAGCCACGCAGTCCGGGTGCACGTCCACCCCGGAGATGGGCCGGGCCGACACGCCGATGCGCAGCTTCCCCGGCCGCGTGCGCGCCTCCTCGACGAAGGGGCGCAGGGGCGGCACGGCGAAATACGGGTCGCCGATCGAGGGACCGTGCGTCGCGTCGAGGATGGCCGCGCTGTCGCGCACCGACAAGGTCACGGCGTGCTCGGCCACCAGGCCGCCCATCACGTCGCCCAGGGCGGGTCCGAGGCTGTTGCGGCCGCGCGTGGGCTTGAGCCCGAACAGCCCGCAGCACGCTGCCGGGATGCGGATCGAGCCGCCGCCGTCGTTGGCGTGGGCGGCGGGCACCATTCGCGCGGCGACCGCCGCCGAAGAACCACCGCTCGAGCCGCCAGTGGAGTGCGCGAGGTTCCAGGGGTTCTTGCAGGGGCCGAACAGGACCGGCTCGGTGGTCGGCAGAAAGCCGAACTCCGGCACGTTCGTCTTGCCGACGAAGATGAAGCCGGCCGCCCGCAAGCGCTCGACCAGCACGCTGTCCTCGTGCGCCACGAAGTCGGCCAGCATGCGTGAGCCGCTGGTGTAGCGAACGCCGTCCACCGCCGCGAGGATGTCTTTGACCAAGAACGGAACGCCGGCGAAGGGACCCGAGCCCAGCGGCTTCCTCGCGGCATCGCGCGCCGAGTCGAACATCGGCGTGACCACGGCGTTCAGCGCGGGGTTCAGCTTCTCGATGCGGCCGATGGCGTGCTCGACGAGCTCGAGCGGCGTGGCCTGCTTCGTTCGCACGAGCTCCGCGAGCGCGGTGGCGTCCAGGCGGTCCAGATCGGTCATGGCCGGGCATCATACGGAACAAATCCGGGGCGCGTCACTCTTCCACGCCGACCGGGATGCGTACCGTGAAGACACTGCCCTTCGTTCCGCGGTCCGTCACCGCGACGCTGCCGCCGTGGAGCTCGATGATGGCTCTCGCCAGGGAAAGCCCGAGCGCCAGGCCGCGGTGCTCCCGCTCCCCGGGGTCGGGGTTCGGGTCGAGCATGCCGGCGAGCTCCCGAGCCGGCACGCGTGTGCTGGGGACTTCGACGTCGATGCGAGCGCCGCCGGCGCGCGAGGGCGCGGCGCGCATGCGGACGTGAGCCCGCTCGCTGGAGCGCAGGGCGTGACCGATGATGGTCGCCAGGGCCCGCGTGAGGCGCAGGCGATCGACGTGAAGGTCGGGCACTCCGCCGACGATCTCGGCGATCACCTCGATCTCCGGGTCACCTCCCAGATCTCGGCCCTTGGCCAGCGCCTCCTCGAACAGCTCCTCCACCCGCACGCGCTCGCGCACCAGCGTCAGCTGCCTCGCCTCGACGCGCGATGCGTCCAGGATGGTCTCGATCAGCGCCAAGAGCTCGCGGCCGCGCTTGGCGATCAGGTCCAGGCTCTCGAGCTGGCCCGCGCTCAGCGTCTCGGTGTCGCGCACCAGATCGGTGAAGCCCAAGATGGCGTTCAGCGGGCTCTTCAGATCGTGGCTCACGCTGGCGAAGAACAGGCCGCGCATGCGCGCCGCGCGCTCTCGTGCGGCGATGGCCCGCTCCTGCGCGCGGGCGAAGACGCGGAAGCGATCGGCCAGGCGTTCGATGGCCAGGCCCAGCTCCTCCACCACACGAAAGCGCACCGGGCGCATCACGCGGGTACTGCCGCCGATCACGCTGTCGGTGCCGAGCAAGCGTACCCCGCGCGTGGCGGTGGCGACGTCGTCGTTCAGCGCGCGGCCGAGCCCGAGCCCGAACAGCGCGGCCAGCGCCACGGCCAGGAGCGAGACCACCATGGACACCGGGCCGAACACGCCCACGCTCGAGGCGCCGAAGCGCACGTGGGCGGTGCCCTGCTCGAGCGGCGTGGAGACCTCGATGGCGCCGCCTCGCTCATGCTCCGTCCGGGCAGGTGCGACCCAACGGTTGAGCGTGACGACGTAGCCCGCTCGCTCGGCCACCCAGATGGCCTCCTCCACGCCGGCGGCTTCGAGCGTGCCAGCGCTGGCGTCCAGCGCGGCGCGGGCCAGCAGGCGCGCCAGCGCCTCGCGGTCCCGCTCGTCCGCGCGCCGCACCACCGCGTTGGTCACCAGGGCGGCGCCGATGGAGACGAGCGCCACCGGCAGGGCCACGGCGAACAGCAGCCGGCGCGGGATGTAGCGCTTGAGGGTGCCCTGCTTCTCTTCGGCCTCGATCACCGAGCGCATCGCGTCCGGCGGCACCCGCTCCAGGGTCTCGGCGAAGGCCCCACGCACGAGCACGCTGAGCGGCAGGCTCGCTGCAGCGACGAACACCGTGCCGAGCAACGCCACGCTGACGCCGGTGGTCAGGTCGACCAGCGCGGGACGAAACAGCGTGCCGGTCAGCGCCAGTCCAGCCAAGGGTGGAGCGACCCAACCCGTCACGACGCGACCGCTGTCTTCACCGAAGGCGGCCAGGTCCACGGGAGAAACCGCGCCCGGCGTGCCGCCCAGCGAGCCGAGCAGCGGGCGATGCCGGCTGAGCACGATGGCGTTGTGCACCAGCGCGACCGCTCCCCCGGTTCCGACGGCGTAGAGCAGCACCCGAGTGATGGCCTCCTGGACCGCGCCGGACAAGAGCAGGAGCCGCGGTACCAGCGGGGCCACCAGCACCGCAGTGCCCAGCGCGAACGCGGCTTGCCAGCCGAGCACGCGGACCTCGAGCGGGGACAGGCGCGGGATCACGCCTGGGCCTCCTCGGCCTTCGGGGCCGGGGCCTGTCGCGGCAAGAAGATGCGGAACACCGAGCCCTCGCCCAAGCTGCTCTCGAGATCGATGCTACCGTCGTGCATCTGCAAGAGGCGCCGTGTGATGGCGAGGCCCAGGCCCGAGCCGGCGCGTCGCGTGGCCACGTCGCCTGCCTGGCGGTATTCGTCGAAGATGCTGGCCTGATCCTCCGGCGCGATGCCCGGGCCGGTGTCGCGGACCGAGATCTTCGCCCAGCGCTCCGACTGCGCCTCGACGGAGACCGTCACCTTGCCCTCGCGGGTGAACTTCACCGCGTTGCCGACCACGTTGGCCAGGATCTGCCGGATGCGGCGCGCGTCGCCCCAGATCTCGAGCGGCTCGCCGTCGAGCACGACCTCGAGAGGTTTGTCCTGGGCGTTGATGCGAGCTTCGCGCACCACGTCCTCGGCGACCGACCAGAGGTCCACCGTTTGCGGCGACAGCTCGAGCTCGCCGCTCTCCAGGGCGGACAGCTCCAGGATGTCGTCGATCAGCTCGCGCAGGTGCTGGCCGCTCGAGCGCACGACCTCGAGGTTCTCGCGCGCGTCGGCTCCCAGGGGCCCGTCCACCTCGGCCAAGAGCACGTCGGCGAAGCCCAAGATGGCGTTCAGTGGCGTCCTGAGCTCGTGGGACAGCGCGGCCAGGAACGCGCTGCGGTCGCGATCGTAGGCCAGGGCGCCGGCGAGATCCTGGCGGTAGGCGCGCTCGGCGGCCGTGAACCGCTCGACGAGCCCGTTGAAGGCGACCGTCAGCCTGCCGACTTGGTCGATGGTGCGAGCCGGGATCAGCTTCCCGGCCGGCTCCCGGTCCTCGCGCGCCATCTCGGTGATGCGGCGCTCCACGTAGGCGACGTCGGAGCGTACGTCGCGCGCGATGGCGAAGGCCACGAGCGCCGCGGCCCCCACCAGGATCCAGGTCAGCGCCGCCACCGACGCGAAGAGCGAGCTCGGGTCGGGGCGTACACTCGCGAGCTCGGCGTGCACGGCCAGCTTGCCGCTTCCGCTCGGGGAGAGCACCCAGTCCTCGGCAGCGTCGAAGGGGGCGTCTCCGCTCTGGTGCACGACGGCGCCGCCCTCGTCGAGCAGCGCGACGCTCAGCCCGGAGCGCTCGGCTGCCCGCGCGATCACAGCGGGCTTCGCCTCGGGCTCGGTGGCCTGGAGGCGTGCGGCGAGCGCCGCGGACAGGAGCTGCGCGCGGTGCTGCGCCGCCGCGTGGCTCTGCTCGTCGAGCTGACCGAGACCCACCCAGGCCACGACCACCGCCGTCGCGACGCCGAGCGCGATCACGGCGAGGGGAGCGAGCGGGAGGAAGCTGAGCCGCCGTCGTCGCTCGAGGGCGGGCGCAGCGCTCACGGGTCCGTCGCCAGCCGAGCGAACACGGCGTGGTCGAGCCAGCGCGAGCCGACGAACTCGGCCTGACGGGCGATGCCCTCGAAACGGAAGCCGAGGCGGGCGATGACGCGCAGGCTGGCGTGGTTGTCGGTTGCAGCGGCGCAGCGCATTCGGTGCACGGCCAAGCGCTCGAATGCGAATTGGACCGCGGCACGCGCGGCCTCGGTCATCAGGCCGCGCCCCGTCGCGTCTCGGCGCAGCCAATAGCCGAGCTCGCACGAACGGTGCAGGTGGATGCAGGAGTCGAGCCCCGCGACGCCGAGCAGCTCGCGGCTGACGCGGTCGCGGATCGCGAAGCGCACCGCGCGCCCCGCATCCCAGTCGGCCGCGCACGCGTCCGCGTAGCGCTGACTGGCATCGGGGGTGTTGTTGAAGGGCACCCAGGGCAGCCAGCGCTCCAGGTGCCAGCGCGAGCCGTCCACCGCGTGCCAGAGCTCCCGGCCGTCACTCTGCTCGATGGGCAGGAGCACGAGGCGGGGGGTCTCGATGGGCGAGCGCCGCAGCGTGGAGCGCGCGGGGATCGACAGCATCTGATGCGTCGGGGCCACCAGACGAGCGGATGGGGGAGACGAGCTCGGACGGTTCACTGACACTCAGCCCGGACCACGTAGGCTTCGAGATGCCCGGATTCGTAGTCTCGCCAGGAAATGTACCATTGACCGGGCTTGGGCCCCGCCGCGATCGCCGGGTAGGGCTGAATGCCGCCGACCTTGGCCACCACCCCCGCCGGCTCGACACCGTCGCGGGTCATGTTGGCGAGCCTCACGCGGTTGCCCTCGAAGTAGGTGAGCATGGCGCCGGTCGGGCTCTTCGCCAGGGAGGGCGCCGAGCCGCTCCGGGCGAACTCCCGGTGCCAGATGGTCTGACCTTTGGCGCGGTCGAAGAACGCCGCCAGGGCCCCCGACTTGCCGTCGTCCCAGACCACGAAGCAGTCGGCCTTCTCGCACGCGACGCGCGCCTCGCCCTGCTTGCCCTGGGTGTTGCTGACCGCGAAGAGCTTGCCGACGCTGCGGTCCTCGAGCTTCTTCTTGCCCGTGGCCTTCACGCCGGCGGCGAGCCCCGGATCGGTCATGGCGACGTCGAGCAGCATCACGCGGCGCTTCTTGTCGCGCTCCAGCGCGAACGCGATCACCAGCGATCCCTCGGCGATGTCGAGGCTGGGCCGGCTGGCGATGCCGCCGTGGCCGTCGCGGCCGGCGCCCAGGGCCGTCAAGCGCACTGCTTCGCCCAGCGGCTCGAGCTCGGCCGAGAGGTGGCGCGCCGCCAGGTCCACTCCGTCCTCGAACGTCTCCTCCCACACCACCCAGTACGAGCCGTCCAGCGCTCGTGAAATCGTCGGGTAGTACTCCTGGCGCTTGACCGCCGACACGCGCTTGCTCGGCCCCGCCATGCGCCCGTCGCTCTCGAGCAGGCGCGCGTACACGCCGGGCTCGTTGCCTCCGTCCTCCCAGAACAAGAGCGCGAGCCTCTCGCCGGCGGCGAGCAGCTGCGTGTGTCGCGCCGACGTGGCCTCCGGGGTCACCAGCCGGGCCGGTGACACGCGGCGCAGCGCGCTGTCGAGCAGCGCGGTGAACGCCTGGCGGCGCGCCGCGTCCTGCTGGTTGTCGACCCAGACCACCACCGGCCCCGCCGCCGTGACCACCAGATCCGGCCGCGAGCTCGGCGTCGTGCGCTCGAACGGGCGCGGGCGCCCGAGGCCCGTGGCCTTGCACTTGCCGCCGCTGGAAGGGATGGCCACCGCGGCGTGGCTGAGCAGACCGCGCGCGACGCCCGAGCCGCCGTTGTTGAACGCCTCCTTGAAGGCAGCGAGGGAAGCCTCTCCCTTGCCGTTTTGGAGCAGCTCCTGGGCCTCCGAGACGTGTTTGGCGTAGCCGTCGGTCTCGAGCGGGCGATCGTAGGTGGGCGCGGTGGGCGCGGTGGCGGCGGATGCGCTCGGGGCGACCGAGGCGCTCGGCGTGGGCGCCGCGCCGGTAGCTGGCGGGTGCAGCACGTAGAACCAGACCGCGTACCCGCCGAGGGCGAGCGCCGCGACCCCGAGCAGCGCGCCGACGGGCCCGAGCCCGCTCTTCTTGCTCGGCGTGGGGACGCTGAGCACTTGCTCCGCGGGGCTCGAGGCGGGGGCCGGAGCTCGCGGTGCCGCCGACGGCGCGGCCTTGCTCTCGTCGACCAGCTGGTCGACCAAGGCGCCTTCTTCGGCGCTCGGCGCCGAGCTCTGCCGCCAGGCGGGTGGGGCCACGCTGGTAGCCGGCGTCAGCGCCTCGGCCAGCGTTTGGGCCAGCTCTTTGGCGTTCTGGAAGCGCTTCTGCGGATCGCGCTCGAGCGCCTTGACGAACCACTGGTCGAACTGCGGCGGCAGGTCGGGGCGCAGCTTGGACGGCTTCGGGATCGGTGCTCCGGCGATCTGCGCCAGGATCATCGCCACGCCCTGGTCGACGTTCCACACCGTCGTCCCCGTCAGGCACTCGTAGACGATGCAGCCCAGCGCCCAGAGATCGGCGCGGTGATCGACCTCGCCCTGTCCCTTGGCCTGCTCCGGGCTCATGTAGGCCGGCGTGCCGAACAAGGCGCCTTCCCGGGTCAGGCGCGGTGAGGCCGCGTCGCCGGTCTGCTCGTAAAACTTCGCCAGGCCGAAATCCAAGAGCTTGACCACCATCTCGCCCTCGGGCGTCTTGGTCACGAAGATGTTCTCGGGCTTCAGATCGCGGTGGATGACGCTCGACTCGTGAGCCTTTTGCAGGCCGCGCGCCGCCTGGGTGATGACGGCCAAGGTCGTGTCCGCGTCGATGCGGCGCACGCGCGTCATCATGTCGTACAGGCTCTCGCCCTCCAGCAGCTCCATCACCAGGAACGGGCGGCCGTCGTACATGCCGGAGTCGTAGACGTCGCAGATGTTGGGACTGCGAATCGCGGCAGCCGCCCGCGCTTCGCGCAGGAAGCGCTCGCGCACGATGCGCGAGGTCACCAGCTCGGCGGCCAGGATCTTGACCGCCACGCGCTTGCCGAGGGTGATGTTCTCGGCCTCGTAGACCGCGGCCATGCCGCCGCGACCGATCTCCTTGGTGATGCGGAACTTCCCCTCCAGGACGGTCCCCACCGGGACCTGCGATTTGTTCGAGGGGGAAGCCATTCGTGTGCGCGGCGCCTAACGGCGTCACGTTAGCAAGGGAGGCCAAGGAGCGCGAGAAAGCACGGCCCTCGGGCGGCGAAAATCCGCCGGAATTACCGGGAGCTCAGCCCTCGAGGCAGAAGGCTCGCGAGCTCGCTCGGGACGCTCGCAGGCGCGTTTTCGAGCAGCGGCGCGAGCGGGGCTGCCGAAAGGGTGTGCCAGTACAGGACGGTCCGCCGGGAGGGCGCGGGCACCCGGAGCTCCTCCAGCGCGCGCGCGAAGGTCTTCGCGGTGTAGGTCGGATCCAGCTCGAGCCCGACGCTCGCCGCGTCGCGCGTCGCGCTCTCTCCAGCCGGGGTCGAGTGCCCGTAGCCGGCTCCCAGGTGCGCGTCGTCCACTTCCAGCGCCCGCCCGAGGCGAAGCAAGCCGGCGTCACCGCCGTCGGTGCGGGTCGCCGCCCGCCCGAGGGCGAGGACGACGGCCCTTCCGAGCGGTGCTCGGACCGCGACCGACACACCGACGACCCGGGAGCGGAGTCCCTCACGCAGCACGCCGGCGAGGAGCCCCGCCACCGTGCCGCCGGAGCCGAGCGGCGCGACGATGACGTCCGGCTCCGGAGCGTCGCCGCGGCGGATCTGGTCCAGGAGCTCCGTCACGGCGTGGGCGTAGCCCAGCGTGCCCAGCGTGCTCGAGCCGCCGGCGGGCACGAAGAAGTCGCCGCGACCGAGGTTCCGCGCGACACCGAACGGCACGGCGCGCATCGAGCCCACCACGGCGACGTCGATGCCGAGGCCCAGGGACGCGCGCAGGGTGGTCTCGGCGTGAGGCGTCCAGGGCTGGGGGCAGAGCACCGCGAACACGGGAATGCCGACGGACCGGGCGTAGGTGGCGGTGGCGAGCACGTGATGGCTGCCCCCTGCTCCGGTGGTCACGATGCGCTTGGCGCCGCGGCGCACGGCCTCAGCCAGGATCAGCTCGAGCTTCCGCACTTTGTTGCCGCCGTACGGCTCGGCGGAGAGCCCGTCGTTCTTGATCCAGAGCTCGGCGCGCTCCGAACAGAGCACGTCGGCGCGAAACACCGGGGTGGGGTAGCGCCCGAGCTTCAACGGAGAAGGAGGCTGCTTCATGTAAAAACTGCGCGGTCTTCTGCCGCGTTCGCCATGGGAGACACGCGCCGCGAGCGAGTCTACATTGCGGACCGCCATGATTCGAAGGATTGCCGTCAACACGGGTGGAGGTGACGCGCCGGGCCTCAACGCGGTGATCCGCGCGGTCGCCATCAGCGGCATGAGCCGCGGCTGGGAGGTGCTCGGGATCCGTCACGGCTATCGCGGCTTGCTCGACGAGCCGGACGGGGTGGTGTCGCTCGACCGCAACAGCGTGCGTGGCATCCACCACTTGGGCGGTACCATCCTGGGCAGCACCAACCGGGGGGACCCGTTCCACTATCCCGTGTTGCAGAACGGCGAGCTGGTGCCCACCGACGTGTCGGGCCGGGTGATCCAGCGCCTGGACGAGCTCGGCGTGGACGCCCTGGTGGCCATCGGCGGCGACGGTTCGATCAAGCTGGCCGCCAAGCTGCTCGAGCGCGGCCTCCGCCGCGTGATCGCGGTGCCCAAGACCATCGACAACGACCTCTCCGGGACGGATCTGACCTTCGGCTTCGACACCGCGGTCGCGACCGCGACCGAGGCCATCGACAAGCTGCACACCACCGCGCAGGCCCACGAGCGAGTGATGACCGTCGAGGTGATGGGACGAAACGCCGGCTGGATCGCCCTGTACTCCGGCATCGCCGGCGGGGCCGACGTGATCCTGATCCCGGAGATCCCGTTCGACATCGAGCGCGTGTGCGACAAGATCCGCTGGCGCGAAGCCATGAACCGACGCTTCGCCATCGTGGTGGTCGCGGAGGGCGCGATGCCCGTCGGCGGCGAGGCCTTGTTCAAGGAGCAGGCCGACGAGTTCAAGGAGCACGGCCAGCTCGGCGGCATCGCCGAGCGCGTGGCGCGGGAGATCCAGGCGCGCACCGGCAAGGAGACCCGCAGCATCGTGCTCGGCCACCTTCAGCGCGGCGGCAGCCCAGTGATGACCGATCGCGTGCTGTCGCTCCGGCTCGGCTGCGCGGCGACGCGCTTCATCGCCGAGACCAACGTGAGCGGTCTGGTCGCCCTGCGAGGCAGCGACATCCGGCTGGTACCGCTCGCGGAAGGCACGCAGCGCATCCGCACCGTGCCCCCGGACTCCGACGTCCTCGTGACCGGGCGTCAGCTCGGCGTGTGCTTCGGCGACGAGCCGCCCGAGTCGTTCGAGCCGTCGATGTTGCCGCCGCCGCCGTCGCTGCCCGCCTACCGCATGCTCAAACGGACGTCCTGAACCCGGGCCCCCGGGCCGGCGCCGCCGCAAGTCGCGCGACTCACGACGGAATCGCGAACGTGCTCGCCGAGCCGCGCGATCTCGGGGAGCCTCTCGCGGTGGCGCAGCTCTCGCTCCCCGAGCTCCTGCTCGCGCTGATGGTGCAGCACGGGCACCCGGGCCAGTCGCCGTACTCGCGCGAGCTCGTCCCCGAGTGTGGCACGGACCCGAAGACCCCGAGCTGCGAGCTCGCGCCGGCGTGCGCCGAGCCGTCGGCCTCGTGCCGGGCGCCAGCGTACTCCGCGGTCCGCGGCGGGTGGGTTCGGGTCGAGACACGGACGCGCGCGCTCTCACGCTTCGCCGGCATCGCCAAGGCGCTGGCAGGTACGTCGTCGCGCCTGATGGCCTGCGGCGCGCCGGACTGCGAGCCGCTCGGCTGGCCGGGCACCGCCCGCACGTTGGCGCTCGCGACGCTGACGGTCGTGCTCCACGAGTCGGGGCTGCGCGAAGACATTCAGTTCGGTCATCCGCCGCTCGGTCGGGGGCCGAACCGCGAGGCGTGCTTGGTCCAGGTCGCGCTCGATCAAGGACCGCGCGTGGCCAGCTGGCTCTTGCCCGACGAGCGCGCGCGCGTACTCGCGGATCCCGCGCGACGCGAGGCATTCGCCAGCTCGCTGCTCGGCGATGACCCCGACGCGCTCGGGCGCTGCTTCGAGGTGGGGATGCGGCTCTTGGCACGGGCGCGGCGCGGCTGCGGCGCCGCCGGCGTGGCCTGGGACTACGGCATGTTCAGCTCGTACGGCGGGGGCAGGAGCTGCCGCGTGCCGCCCATCGGGCAGACACGTACGAAGACTTTTCGCACCCTGGCCGCCGGGCGACCCCGGAGCTCCCCGGAATTTGCGGCGCTTCTCGGCGATCCCTAGCGCTCGGACCTGTGCACAACTTGTGGTTTCCCTCGGACCTCGCGCCGAAACATTTCCGAAACATGCCAGGGGCTACTCCCTCCGGGCGCCGAGCGGAGCTCTCGGCGCCCTGGAGCACCGTCATGAAGAAGGTCGAAGCAATCATCAAACCCTTCAAGCTGGACGAGGTGAAGGACGCCCTGTCCGAGGTCGGCATCCAAGGCATGACGGTCACCGAAGTGAAGGGCTTCGGTCGCACCGGCGGCAAGAAGGAGGTCTATCGAGGCTCGGCCTACGTCGTCGACTTCGTGCCCAAGGTGAAGCTCGAGATCATCGTGCCCGAGGCCATGGTGAAGGAAGTGATCGACGCCATCGAGAAGAGCGCCAAGACCGGACGCATCGGCGACGGAAAGATCTTCGTCATGCCGATCGACGAGGCCGTGCGGATCCGCACCGGCGAGCGCGGTGAAGAAGCCATCTGAAATGGAACCAGGAGAACGAGAGCCAATGAATCCCAAGGAAGTCATCGAATTCGGCAAGAAGAACGGCGCGGTCATGGTCGATCTCAAGTTCATCGACCTGCCCGGCAAGTGGCAGCACACCTCGGTCCCCTTCGAGCGCCTCGAGATGGAGAGCTTCGAGGACGGGTTCGGTTTCGACGGCTCGTCCATCCGCGGCTTCCAGCCCATCAACCAGAGCGACATGCTCCTGATCCCGGATCCCGCCACCGCGGTCATGGATCCGTTCACCAAACACCCCACGCTGAGCCTGCTCTGCACCGTGCAGGATACGATCACGCGCCAGAACTACTCGCGCGACCCGCGCCACATCGCGAAGAAGGCCGAGGCGTACCTGAAGAGCACCGGGATCGCCGACACATGCTTCTTCGGCCCGGAGGCGGAGTTCTTCATCTTCGACGACGTGCGCTTCGACGCCAGCGGGCACGAGGCCTACTTCAGCATCGACTCGGTGGAGGCCGACTGGAACACCGGCCGCGACGAGGGCCCGAACCTGGGCCACAAGATCCGCCACAAGGAGGGCTACTTCCCGGTCTCGCCCCAGGACTCCCAGATGGATCTCCGCACCGACATCTGCCTGACCATGAAGCAGGTCGGCATCGAGGTCGAGGTCAGCCACCACGAGGTGGCGACCGCCGGTCAGGGCGAGATCGACATGAAGTACGACAGCCTGCTGCGCTGCGCGGACAAGCTGATGTGGTTCAAGCACATCGTGAAGAACGTCTCCCACAAGAACGGCAAGACGGCGACCTTCATGCCGAAGCCGATGTTCGGCGACAACGGCAACGGCATGCACTGCCACCAGTCGCTCTGGTCGGAGGGCAAGCCCCTGTTCGCCGGTGACGGCTACGCGGGCATGTCGGATCTGGCCTTGTTCTACATCGGCGGGATCCTCAAGCACGCGAAGAGCCTGGCCGCGCTGACCAACCCGACCACCAACAGCTACAAGCGCTTGGTGCCGGGCTACGAGGCTCCGGTGAACCTGGCCTACTCGAGCCGCAATCGCTCCGCGGCCATCCGCATCTCGACCTATTCGCCGTCGCCCAAGGCCCGACGCATCGAGGTTCGCTTCCCCGATCCGACCGGCAACCCGTACATCATCTTCTCGGCGATGATGATGGCCGGCCTCGACGGCATCCAGAACAAGATCGACCCGGGCGATCCGCTGGACAAGGACATCTACTCGCTCTCGCCGGAGGAGCTGAAGGACGTGCCGCACATGCCGGCCTCGCTCGAGGAGAGCCTCGACGCCCTGGAGCGCGACCACCAGTACCTCTTGAAGGGCGACGTCTTCACCAAGGACGTCGTCAGCATGTGGCTCGAGTACAAGCGCGAGAACGACCTGAAGCTCACGCGGCTGCACCCGACGCCGATGGAGTACTTCCTGTACTACGACATTTGAGTGAGGAGAGAACCTGGTGCACCTCGCGTCGGGGAAGGGCCTGGTGCACCTCACCGCCAACCCCTCTCCCTCACGGGAGAGGGGAGCCGGCGTGCACTGACTGGTGGGTCACCCGACCAAGGACTGACCCGTCAAGGCGTCGTGGCAGACGTCATCGACGGAGAGCGCGCAGCCGAGCGAACCGAGCTCCGCCGACTGTCCGGGTCCGAAGCTGTCGTGCCTCCACTCCCCGGAGTCCGTTCGGGTGAAGACGTCGAGCCGGCGCTCCCGGTGGGAGACGAGCGTGATCTCCTTCACGCTCGGGATGTGTTGGTAATGCTCGAGCTTCTCGCCTCGGTCGTAGTCCTCCGTGCTCTTGCTCGTCACTTCGACCAAGACGCTCGGATTGACGATGGTGCTCGGGTCCGCGGGATCCGACTCGGCCGCCCCGCACACGACCGTCACGTCCGGGTAGGTCGCGAGGCCGGTCTGACGGACGCGCACCCGGAGGTCGGCGCTGTGGACGCGGCAGCGCCTCCCGCGGAGCGCGACGCCGAGCAGCGTGGTCACGTTCGCTGCCAGCGCGGCGTGCTCCGGCGTACCTCCCGCCATGGCGTAGATTTCGCCGGCGAAGTACTCGTGCTTCACGTTCGCCGTCTGCTCGAACGCCAAGTACTCCTCGTAGCTGTAGCGCCGTCGGGGGGCGGGAGCGATCATGGCCGCGCACGAAGCCTAGCACCGTTTCGAGGCCTACCCGCACACGCCCCTACATCATCGCCCTGGCACGGGTTCCCCCGGCGTGTGATACGGTTCACTCTCCCGAAGTGGCTGGAGACGACCTGTTCGAGACCACCGTGGAGGTCACGGTCACGCGTGACTTCACCCGCTCGTGGCGCAAGAGCACGCCGGGTCAGGCGTTTCTCGTCGTCATCGCCGGCCCGCGACTGGGCCATCGCGTCCTTCTGGGGGAGGAGACCCTGGACATCGGGCGCGGCGTGGGCTGCGGCTTCCAGCTCGACCTCGACAGCGTGAGCCGGCTCCACGCCCGGGTGCGCTGGGACGGCACGCGGCACTTCATCGAGGACCTGCGCTCGACCAACGGCACCTACGTGAACGAGAACCGGGTCGGCGAGCACCCGCTGGCGGACGGTGACCGGGTCGGCATCGGGAAGGTGCTGCTCAAGTACCTCGCCGGTGGCAACGTCGAGGCCGCGTACCACGAGGAGATCCAGCGCCTCATGCGCTACGACGGTCTCACCGGCATCTTCAACCGCAGCCACTTCGACGAGACCCTGCACAACGTGCTCTGGCGAGCGCGCTTCGACGGCTCTGCCGTCAGCCTGATCCTCTTCGATCTCGACCACTTCAAGCGCGTCAACGACACCCACGGCCACCCCGCGGGCGACGCCGTATTGCGCCAGGCATCGGCGATCGTGTCCCAGGTCGTCCCGCCCGGTACCATCTTCGCGCGGACCGGCGGCGAGGAGTTCGCCGTGCTCTGCCCCGGCGTGCCCGCCGCGCACGCCTGGCAGCTGGCGGAGCACATCCGCCGCGCCGTCGAGGCCTCGGCCTTCACCGCGGAGGGAACGCGCATCCCCGTCACGGTCAGCCTCGGCGTGGCCGAGCGAGCGGCGACCGACCAGACTCCCGAGGCGCTCTACGAACGAGCCGACACCCAGCTCTACGCCGCGAAGAGCGCCGGCCGGAACTGCGTCAGGTGAGTGTCACTTCGGCGTAGGGACTGGCTTCGTCGTGGTGCCCGTCGCCTCGTCGGCGCTGAACTCGAAGTTGTCGATCAGCACCGTCGAGTCCAGCACGTGGTCGCCCGCGTCCCAGATCGCGAAGCGGAGGATGACCTCGCTGCCCGGCGTCACCGGGCTCTTGGTCTCGAGCCAGCCGGTCGCGCCGTGGTCGTCCCATTGGGTCGTGTCCATGCCGAAGCCGGTGCCTTGCAGGATGGTGGTGCCGAGCGCGCAAGGGAAGGTCTTGCCACCGGCCACACACGGCGGGCCGCCGGTGCAGCCGCAGGCGTCCACGAAGCTGTTGTTCACGCTCACCGGGTTGCCCTGGCTGTCGAACGAGATGTTGTCGAGCTTCGCGTTCGGCGGTGCCGGTGATTGCAGCGCCACGAACGAGTCGTTGAACGAGGAGCACACGAAGTCGGGCCACTCGTAGGTGTAGAAGTTGAAGTTGAAGGAGAAGCTCTTGGCGTTGGTCGGAACGCGGATCTTGAGCTCGAGCCCCGCCGGGTCGTTCGCCGTCGAGCCGGTGGTGTTGTTGCCAGGGCAGCTGGGCGAGTCCACCGGGAAGCCCGCGGGCGGCGGGCTGGTCGTGCCCATGTCCTCGCCGCCCACGTCGGCGTAGTCGGCGTCGGTGGGCTCGCGCGCCGTGCCGCTGGAGAGGCCGAGCATGCGCTTGCCCTCCTGGCAGTTCACGTTGGGGCCGAACTTCGGCAGCATGCCGTGGCCGAGGTCGTTCATGCCGGCGGAGCCGTCGGCCTTGACCCACTTGGCCTCGAGCACGCCCCACTTCTTGTCGCCGGCCGTGGCCTGCGCGCACAGGCCGATGGCGCGCGCGCCGTTCATGGGGTCGTTGTCGGCGACGCTGGTGATGGCCGAGTCGCAGTCCACGGCCGTGTCGTCGGGCGTGCCGTTGCAGTCCTCGTCCACGTTGTTGCCGGCGACGTCGTAGGCGCCGGGGTTGGCGTTCGCGTCGCAGTCGTTGCAGTCGCCGTCCTGGCTGGTGAAGCCGTCCTTGTCCTGGTCCTCGGTGGGGCCCGAGTTGCAGTTGACGGTCCCACCGCCGGTGGCGCCGCCGCCGTCGATGACGAGGCCGCCGCCGCTGCCGCCCAGGCTGATGCCGCCGGTGGCTCCGGTGCCGCTGCCGTTGCCGGCCCCCGCGGCGCCTCCGGTGAACGTGTTGTTGCCGCCGCTGCCGCTGGCGCTGCCGCACGCGGCCGCGGCCAGAGCCAAGGCAGCGCTGCCAGCCAAGAGGCCGATCGCTCGATGGTTCATGACTTCCTCGGGCTCACTTCGGCGTGGGCACGGGCTTGGTGGTCGGCGTGTTGGAGGCCTGGTCGGCGCTGAACTTGAAATTGTCGACCAGCACGCTGGAGTCGAGGATGTGATCGCCGGCGTCCCAGACCGCGTAGCGCAGGATCATCTCGCTGCCGGGGGTGATGGGCGCGACCGTCTCCAGCCAGCCGGTGGCGGCGTGGTCGTTGTCGAAGCCGGTGCCCTGCAAGATGGCGACGCCCAGCGTGCAGGGGAAGTTCTTGCCGCCCGGGTTGGTGGCGCCGATGGTGGGGTTGCACGCCTCGAGGAAGGCGTTGTTCACGCTGACCGGGTTGCCCTGCGTGTCGAACGAGATGTTCGCGTACTGCGGCGGGTTGGCGTTCGTCGCGGGGTTCAAGAGCGCCACGAAGAAGTCGTTGAAGGTGGTGCACACGTAGTTCGGCCACTCGTAGGTGTAGAAGTTGAAGTTGAACGAGAAGCTCTTGGCGTTCGTGGGTACGCGGATCTTGAGCTCGAGCCCTGCCGGATCGTTGGCTGTGTTTCCGGACACGGCGCCGCTGCACGACGGCGACTCGATGGGGAAGCCGGTGGGGCAGGCGCTCTTGACCCCGCTGCTGTAGCCGTTCACCCCCTGGTAGCCTGGATCGGTGGGCTGGCGCGCCGTGCCGCTGGAGAGGCCGAGCATGCGCTTGCCCTCCTGGCAGTTCACGTTGGGGCCGAAGGCGGTGAGCAGCCCGTGCCCGTTGTCGTGGGCGGGGTTCAGCGGCGAGCCGTCCGCGGCCACCCACTTGGCCTCGAGCACGCCCCACTTCTTGTCGCCCGGCGTCGCCACCTGGCACAGGCCGATGGCGCGGGCGCCGTTCATCGGGTCCATGTCGGCGACGTCGGTGATGGCGCCGTCGCAGTCGGTCGGGGTGTCGTCCGGCGTGCCGTTGCAGTCCTCGTCCACCTGGTTGTTCGCGACGTCGTAGGCGCCGGGGTTGGCGTTCGCGTCGCAGTCGTTGCAGTCGCCGTCCTGGATGGTGAAGCCGTCCTGGTCCTGATCCTCGGTGGGGCCGGCGGTGCACGTCGTGCCGCCGCCGCCACCGCCCGCGGCGCCGCCGATGTTCAACCCGCCGCCGCTGGCGCCGCCGCCGCCCACGCTGGCGCCCGCGCTGCCTCCGGCGCCGGACGCATTGCCCGCGCCGCCCGCGCCGCCGGTGAAGAGGTTGTCGGCGGTGCCGCCCGCCGTTCCCCCGCAGGCTGCCGCGGCTGCGCCGAGCGCGAGCGCCCCGGTGATCACGACGATGGTTTGGGTCTTCATGGGCCTCTCCGTTCACTGGTGGGGACGGGCTTGGTGGTCTTGGCACCTCGAGCGGAGCGCACCCGGCTCCGCCATCGCTTCGACACAGTCTACCCGATGCAACCTGCTTGTCGATTTGGTCCAACTACGGATCGCGAAGCGCACGTGCGCCTCACTTGGGAACGGGGACCGGGCTGGTCACGGGAATGTCGCCGCCCTCGGTGGACCAGGTGAAGTTGTCGATCACGACGCTGGAGTCGAGGATCGGGTCGCCCATGTCCCAGATGGCGAAGCGCAGCGTGAACTCGCTGCCGCCGGACACCGGCGAGGCCGTCTCGAGCCAGCCCGTCGCAGCGCCCGACTCGAAGCCGGTGCCCTGGAGCCCGGTGGTGCCCTGCGCGCAGGGGAACTGCTTCCCGCCTGCCGTCTGGGGCGAACAGACCTCGAGGAAGCCGTTGTTCACGCTGACCGGGTTGCCCTGGCTGTCGAACGAGATGTTGCCCTGCTGGGCGCTCGGCGGCGCGGGGCTCTGGAGCGCGACGAAGAAGTCGTTGTACTGCGTGCAGACGTAGACCGGGAACTCGTAGGTGTAGAAGTTGAAGTTGAACTTGAAGCTCTTGGCGTTGAGCGGCGCCTTGATCTTCACCTCCAGCGCCACCGGGTTCCAGGCCGTTGGATCGCTCGCGGTGTTCACGCCGGGGCACGACGGGGAGTCGATGGGGAAGCCGGGTGGCGTGGTGCCCATCGAGCCGGGGTCGAAGCCGCTCACCGGCTGGTAGCCGAGATCGGTCGGATTGCGGGCCGTGCCGCTCGACAGCCCGAGCATCCGCGTGCCCTCCTGCGGGTTGACGCTGGAGCCGAACTTGGAGAGCAGGCCGTGCTGCAACGAGACGTTGGGCGCGGCGTCCACCGGGGCTCCGTCCGCCTTGACGTATTTGGCATCGATGACGCCCCACTTCACACCATCGGAGATCTGACACAGCCCGATGGCCATCGCTGCATGCATCGGGTCGTTGTCCTCGACCTGCGTGATGGTGGAGTCGCAGTTCGCCGGCGGACCGTTGTCCGGCGTGCCGTCGCAGTCGTCGTCCTTGCCGTTGCCCGGGATGTCGATGGCGCCCGGCTCCGGCTGGCCCGGCGTGCACGTCCAGCCCGGCGAGCCGCCGCCGCCGCTGCCGCCGGCGCCGTTGCCGCCCAGGTTGATGCCGCCGCCGCTACCGCTGTTGCCGCCACCGCCGCCGACGCCCGCCGCGGCGCCATTGCCGCCGCTGCTGCCGCCGGCCCCGGAGCACCCGATGCCGGCCGCGGCGATCAGCGCCAAGCCCAGTGTCCCAACCAGAGTCAGTGTCGAACGTGCCATTTTGCTCATCCAAAGAAGTGAGGGTTGAGGGGGAAGCCAAGTGCCTGCGCGCGGCGCGACGCCAAGCCGCTGCTCGGCGCGAGCAGAGGAAGAGCGAGAGCCGTGCGAGGTCGGAGCCGCATGACCAACCGTGAGCGCGTGCCGAGCACGCCACGGCTGGCACCCAGGGGACAGGAGCCCGCCGCCACGAAAAGGTAGCTGGCAGGGGACCCACTGTCACGCAGGTCCCCACATGGACACACAGGGAGAAGACTAGCTCAGACGGAATTTTCCGAGCTGGGTGGACGTCCTGCCTCCGTGCGGCGTCCCAGCACCGGGGGCGGGGACGGGGGCGGGGACGGGAGACGCTACGCGCGGGCTTGGGCGCCGCCCTTGGCCTTGGCCCGGGCGGGCTTCTTCTTGCCGTGCCCGTTCGAGCCGTTCGCGACCTTCTTCGCCTTGCCGGGCAGGAGGTCGTCGGCCATCTGCTTCGCGCGCTCGGTGCTCTCCCAGCTGAACTCCTTGCGCCCGAAGTGACCGTAGGCGGCGGTCTTGCCGTAGATGGGGCGCAAGAGGTCGAGCTCCTCGATCAGCGCCTTCGGGCGCATGTCGAACTTTTCCGCCACGTACTTCTGCAAGACCTCGTCGGCGACGACGCCGGTGCCGAAGGTGTGCACGTACACGCCCACCGGACGCGCCACGCCGATCGCGTAGGCGACCTGCACCTCGACCTTGCGGGCGAGCTTCGCGGCGACGATGTTCTTGGCGACGTAACGCGCGTAGTAGCAAGCGGAGCGATCGACCTTGCTCGGATCCTTGCCGCTGAAGGCGCCGCCGCCGTGCCGGCCCATCCCGCCGTAGGTGTCCACGATGATCTTGCGGCCGGTGAGGCCCGCGTCGCCGAACGGCCCGCCGATGACGAAGCGCCCGGTCGGGTTGATGAAGTACTTGGTGTTCTTGTCGAGCAGGCTCGCCGGCAGGCTCTTCTTCACGCAGAGCTCCATCACGGCTTCCTTGAGCGTCTTGTACTTCACGTCGGCGCTGTGCTGCGTGGAGACCACGACGGCGTCGATGCGCTTAGGGCGGTCGTCCTCGTACTCGATGGTGACCTGGCTCTTGCTGTCCGGCCGGAGGAAGTCCACCTTGCCGGCCTTGCGCACGTCCGCCAGCTTCTTCACCAGATGGTGCGCGTACATGATCGGGGCAGGCATCAGCTCCGGGGTCTCGTCACAGGCGTAGCCGAACATCAGGCCCTGATCGCCGGCGCCCTGCTCCTTGTGCAGACCCTCGCCCTCGGTCACGCCCTGGCTGATGTCCGGGGACTGCGGCTCGATGGCGGCCAAGATACCGCAGGTGTCGGCGTCGAAGCCCATGTCCGAGCTGGTGTAGCCGATGTCGCGGATCACGCCGCGGGCCAGCTTCCCGAAGTCCAGGTCGGCGGTGGTGGTGATCTCGCCGGCCACGACCACGAAGCCCGTCTTGCACAGCGTCTCGCAGGCCACGCGGCTCCGGGGGTCGCGTTTCAAGCAGGCGTCCAAGACGGCGTCGGAGATCTGATCGCACATCTTGTCGGGGTGGCCTTCGCTGACGGACTCGGACGTGAAGAGGTAACGGCTCATGTTGGCTCTCGTGTGAAGCGTGCTCGGTCTCTCGCGTTCGCCGGTGGCCGGTAGTGCCCACGGGCGCGCGAAGCGGCGCACCCTAGCACCGCTCGGCGGAGCCGGCGCGGCAAAACTGCGAGGCGGGGAACCCGTCGATTTACCCGGACTTCCGCTTGGCGAGCAGCGAGTCCAGCGCCCGCACCAGCTCGCCGGCGTCGGCGGGCTTGGTCAGGTAGAGGTCCGCGCCCGCGTCCATGCCGCGCAGCGTGTCGATGCGCGCGTCCTTGCTGGTGACCATCACGATCGGCACCTTCTCGTAGCGCGGATCCTTGCGCAGCGCGCGCGTCAGCTCGTAGCCGTCGAGCTTGGGCATCATCACGTCGGTGCTGACGGCGTCGAACTGCTCGGCGCGCGCCCGCTCCAGCGCGACGGCGCCGTCCTCGGCGGCCACCACGTCGAAGCCCGCGCGGCTGAGCTCGCGACGGATGGCCTCGCGGATGACGTCGCTGTCTTCCGCGACCAGCACCTTCGCGCGCGACTTGGAGCGCACGGCCGGACGCAGCGGCGCGGCCCGCGTGGCGGCGGGCTCGCGGGCACGGCGGGCGACCTCGAGCAGGTCCACCACCAGGAGCACGCGGTCGCCGATCAGGGTGGCGCCCGCGGCGCAGGTCGCGCCCGCCAGGAGCGGGCCCAGCGACTTGATCACGACCTCGTGCCGGCCGAGCAGCTGCTGCACTGACAGGCCCAGGCGATCGGAGCCGACGTCCACGATGACCACCGCGCTCTCTCCGGCGTCCGCCAGCGAGCCGTCGTTGGTGAGCCCGAGCACGTCGCACAGATCGACGACGGGGACGAGCTGCTCGTTGACGCGCAGGCAGACGCCGTCGGCCACGTTCTCGAGATCGCCCGCGCGCAGCGTCTCCCCGCTGACCACGGCGTCGAGCGGGATGGCCACCAGCTCGCCGCCCACCCGCGCGGCGAGAACCTGCGTGATGGCCAGGGTCAGCGGCAGGCGGAGCTCCATCCGCGTGCCCCGGCCGAGCTCCGACGAGATCACGATGCTGCCCTTGAGCTTGCCGATGGCGTCGCGCACCACGTCCATGCCGACGCCGCGACCGGAGACGTCCGAGACCTGGCTCGCGGTGGAGAAACCGGCGCGGAAGATCAGGTCGAAGCTCCCGCGGTCGTCGAGCGCCGCGGCCTCCTCCGGGCTCAGGATGCCCTTCTCGATGGCCTTCTGGCGCAGGCGCTCGGGATCCATGCCGCCGCCGTCGTCGCTGATGGTCACCACGATCTGACCGCCGCGCTGGTGGGCGGCGAGGCGCACCAGACCCGCCCGGGGCTTGCCTCGCGCCGCGCGCACGTCCGGCAGCTCCACTCCGTGGTCCACCGCGTTCCGCACCAGGTGAAGCAGCGGATCCTCCAGGCGCTCGACCAGCACCTTGTCGAGCTCGGTGTCGGCGCCTTCGAGCTCGACGCGCACCTCTTTGCCCAGCTTGCTGCCGAGCTCGCGCACCGTGCGCTGGTACTTGGTGAACAGGCGCGCGATGGGCACCATGCGGAGCTTCATCACGTTGTCGCGGAGCTGCCCCACCGCGAGGCCCAGGCCGCCGAGCCCCGCGTCCAGATCGCTCCAGGTCTCGCGCAGCACGCGCTCGGTGCGCTGCAAGTCGTCGAGCGCGCCGGCGGTGCCGGGACGGCCGCTCTCTGCGGGGAGCACCAGCGCGAGCTTCTTCCGGAGCTGGCTCACCTCGCGCAAGAGCGCGCCCTGCACCTCGGCGGCGGTGGAGAGCCGGCCGCGGGCGAGCACGACCTCGCCGACCAGGTTCAGGAGCTGGTCCACCTTCTCGAACTCGATGCGCAGCGTGCTGGCGGCCGCGGGGGCAGCGGCTGGGGCTGGTGCGGCGGCCTCCCGGGGCTTTTCCGCGCTCGGGGCCGCCTCGGCGACGGGCTTGGGGGCGGCGGCGCCCTTGGGCGCCTTCGGATCCTTCAGGCGGCGGAGCAGATCGCTCACGTCCACGTCGATGGGCGCGCGCGCTCGCGCTCGCTCGACGATGGCGCGCAGCGCGTCGAGCGTCTCCAGCAGCAAGTCGACCAGCGCGCGATCGCAGCTCCGCTTGCCGTCGCGCAGCTCGCCGATCAGATCTTCGGCCAGGTGCGCGACGCGGTTCAGCTTCTTCAGCCCGGCGAAGGCGCTGCCGCCTTTGAGCGTGTGCAGGTCGCGGAAGACCTCGCTGACCAGCTCCTTGTTGTCGCTCTGCTCCTCGAGCACGAGCAGGCGCTCCGCCAGCCCGTCGAGGCGCTCGCCGCACTCGTCGAGGAAAGCGGCCACCATGTCCTCGGCCAGCGCCGGCACCCAGTGCGTCTCGTCGTCCGCGGGCACCGGAGCGGCGGCGGCGGGGCCCGCCGCCGGCTCCGCGGCGCTCGGTTCCTCGCTCTCGCCGACTGCCGCTCGAAGCTCCGCGGCGCGGGCGAGGAGCGCGGCCTCGTCCACGCGCGCGCCCGACTCGTCGCCGTGGCTCAGCGCCTCGATGCTCTCCTCCAGCGTGTCGAGCCCGCGCTCCTGCTCGGCGCGGGGCGCCCCCGGCGAGTACGCCAGCGCCCGGGCCAGAGCGGTGATGCCGTCGGCGCCGAGCAGAGCGGCGTCGACCGCGAAGGGGACGAGCGCCGCGCACAGCTCCCGCGCCCGCTCCTCGGGCTCGGCGAGCTCGAGCGCGGAGCGCGCGGCGCCGATGCGAGCCGGCGCGAGCGCCAGAAACAGCTCGTAGATCTCGGCAGACCCCGCGCTCACGGTGGACGCACGCTAGCACTCATTGGGCAGCGCCATATAATCCCCGTCCCCATGGGCTACGGAAAGAGCGCCGATCGCGTGGCAGGGGCCCTGTCCCGCCTGCTCCACGTGCGCGGGGCCAAGCAGAACACCATCGGCTACCTGCACCCGTACCTGGATCTGCCGCCGCCTCAGCTCTTCCCGGAGCCGCGTCCCATCAGCGACCTACGCATGCGCCGGACGCTCGTGGACCGCGCCCTCCGCACCTCCACTCTGAGCTGGACCAGCACGCACGAGGTGATCTGTCCGCGCTACCGCTCGCGCCACGAGCACGAGTACGCGGCCAACCTGAAGGCGCAGGCGCGCTGGATCCGTCCGGCGGGCGCGCCGCGCACGACCTGCCTGATCTACGTGCACGGCTGGCTGGAGCCGGGCTCCTGGGCGGAGGAGACCACGCTGTTCCGCAAGTGGGCGAAGGAGCTCGACACGGACATCGTGCACGTCGCGCTGCCCTTTCACGGCTCGCGCAAACCCAAGGAGGCGCTGTTCAGCGGCGAGTTCTTCTGGACCGCCGATCTGGTGCGCTCGATGGAGGGCGTGCGCCAGGCCGTGTGCGACGTGCGCTCGGTGATGACCTGGCTGCGGGGCCAGGGCTACTCGCGCATCGGCGTGACCGGAATCAGCCTGGGCGGAGCCATCACCATGTTGCTGGCGTGTCTCGCGCCGCTACCGGATTTCATCGTGCCGATCATCTCGCACCTGGAGCTCGAGTCCGCGGTGGAGGAGGCGCCGATCCTCTGGCGCATGAAGCAAGATCTCGAGCGCTGGGGCGTGGACGCCGAGCAGCGGAAGGATCTGTTCCGCCGCCTGGGTCTGTCGAGCTACCGGCCGCTGCTCGCGCCGGAGCGCCAGCTCTGGATCCAGGCGCGCGAGGACGTGTACATCGACGCCGATCTGGCCGAGGCGCAGTGGCGGCAGTGGGGCGAGCCACCCGTGCTCTGGATCGAGGGCGGACACATGACGTTCCCGCTCCACGTCGACGCGATCACCAAGCGCATCGACGGGTTCCTGAAGACGTTGCCGTAGTCAGGGCTGACACGCCGGACACGCCGACTTCGCGCAGGCTCGCAGCGCCTTCGCGGTCGAGCCCGCCGAGACCTCGAGGGTCGACCAGCACCCGCTCGCGGGCAGGCACTTGTCGAAGCAGTCCTTCTGGTCGAACTGCCCCTGCAAGCAAGCGGGCACTGCGTCGCACGCCTTCAGCTCGGGCACGCACGCGGTGGTCAGGCAGTTGGCGCAAGCCGTGAAGTCCACGCAGCCCGCGTCGCTCGTGCCCCCGCCGCTGCCCGCCGCCCCCGCGGTGCCGCCGCTCCCGCTGCCGCCGGTGCCCTCACTGCCGCCGTCGTCGCTCGAGCAAGACACGGAGAGGGAGCAGAGCAGGAGGAGCAGACGCCGCATGCCGTGCTGAGCCTAGATCACGTCGCATGCCCAGGCGACACGGGTCGCTCGACGCGCACCAGGCGCGGGCGTAGCCTCGAGGCGTGGCGTGGTCGGAGCAGACAATCGCGCTCGTGCTCGGTGCGGCGCTCGGCCTCGCGTGCAGCTCGGGCGGCGACGACGGAGGCGGCGGAGAGTCCGGCGGCGGGGGCAGCGCGGGCTCGACGGGCGGCGGCGCGGGGACGGGCGGCGCAGCAGGCGGCGGCGGCAGCGGCGGCTCGACGGGCGGCGCGGCCGGTGCAGGCGGCGACGCCGGCGGCAGCGGCGGCGCGACCGGCGGCGCGGGCGGCGGCAGTGGCAGTGGCGGAAGCGGGGGAGCGGTGGTGGGGAGCCCCGGCCTCTACACCCAGTCCGTGTTCGAGATGGACTTCGCACAGGGGACGAACGGCAGGTACCGAGCGAACGGCGGCGGCTGGCAGGACTTCGGTCCATGGAGCGGCGCGGGCACGAACGGAGGCTGGTCGAACGCCGGAGTCTACGTCCAGACCACGAACGCGAACCGGACCGAGCTCGTCCCGAACGCGCACGGTCCCGGCTCGGTGCTCCGCACCTGGATCCAGGCCGGCGACCAGTGGAAGTCGAGCGCGACCTACCCGCGCACCGAGCTCACCAGCAGCTTCACGGGCAGCGTTCCCTTCGGCAGCGAGTGGCGGATGGAGTTTCCGTTCTACGTGACCGGAGACGTCGCCAACACGGGCGACAGCATCATCGGCTTTCAGTTCCACCACAACGGCAACACCGGCTCGCCGCCCTTCTCGCTCTCGCTCAACCAGGGCGCGCTTCGGTTCTCGCTCCGGCAGGTCCCGACCGGCGGGACCACCCTGCACACTCCCATCTTCCCGCTGCAGGCCGACACGGTGGTCGAGCTGGTCTTCGAGGTGAAGTTCGGGTACGCGACCGACGGCGCCTACGTGCGGCTCTGGGCCAACGGCACTCAGTACGTGAACATCACCGACAAGAACGTCGGCTACCCCGACCTGGAGCCGAACGCCGGCTACTGGAAGTTCTGCTCGCTCTACGACTGGGGCAATCAGGTGAACGGCACGCGGAGCGTCTTTTCCGGCCCGGTCTTCAAGCTCTTGAGGAAGCCGTAGGCGAGGGGAACCTCTAGAGCCAACTTCGAGACTCGAGCTCGAGACCTACGGTTTACGAAACGACCGCGTGAACGACGGTGTCGCGACGGCGGAGAATGGCGCGGATGCAGCGGGGGTGTGCAGCAAGCTCCGCAGCACCGATCTCCGTTGCGAGCGAACTGACACCCGCGGCCGAGTCGTGTGGCCCGTGCAGCCCTTTCTCCGGCGTCCCTCATGGTCTTTGCGCTCGTGGACCCAGCCGACGGCTCATCGAGCGGCTGAGCGTCGCGGCGACGGCCAGCCTCGGCTGAACGTGGGATGCGGTCGCGCGCCTGGGTGGTCGGCTCATCGAGCGGCTGAGCGTCGCGGCGACGGCCAGCCTCGGCTGAACGTGGGATGCGGTCGCGCGCCTGGGTGGTATCATGAGGCCGTCATGGCCCAGCCCAGGCCCACTCCAGAGCCCGTCGTCGTTCCCGAGTCGCTCAAACCCTTGGTGGAGCAGCTCGCCAAGCTACAGCCCAGCGACCGCGACCTCGTGGTGCGTGCCGCCGAATCCAGCCCGCGCTACAGGCCCGTCACCTGGGAGCTTCTCGAAGCGGCCCGAGGCGTCGTGAGCCTCGGCGGCGACGCCGTGGAGGACTGCAAGGCGCTCTACGATGGCTGAAGTCGTTCTCGACGCCAACGTCATCGTGGGTTGGCTCGACAAGGCGGACCTCCACAACGCTCGCGCCACGGAGCTCATCGACGGGCTGAAGCGTGACGGTCACGTGGCCTTGCTCTTTGACGTCTTCGTGGCCGAGGCCGTTTCAGTGATCTGCCGGCGGGCTCAATAGCGGCGCTCGAAGTCCACCGATCTGTCGATGGCCACTTCGGTCGTGCGCCGTTGGCACGAAGCCGGACAGATTGCTCCTGTCAGCGGCGACGTCGGCCGCCGCTTTGGTGCGATCATGGACGTCGTCGAGGCATCGGCCGGCGCGCTGAACTTCAACGATGCGCTCCTGGTCGTGCTGCAACGCGAGGGCGCAATCGGGGACGTGGCTTCGTTCGACAGGGCGCTCGATACGGCCGAAGGCTTTCGTCGCCTCGGCTGATTTTCGCGGTCAGTCGTCGTCCGCTCGATGCCTCGTCGCCTCCTCGTCCACCCAGTCCTCCTCCTGCCAGCTCATCCCCTTCCGCCCCGGCACCTTCCTCGTTGCGCCCGCCCGGTAGAGCGAGCACGACTTCGGCCCGTAACAGGGTGTTTCGGCTCTCCACTTCACGTTGGTCGGCTTCCACTGGTCGATGATCATCTCGACGGCCATCTTCGCGCCCCACCTGCAGGAGCGGCACTTCCCCTCGTACGTTTTCGGATCGAGCCGGCGATGGCCACGTGCTCGGTACACTTCGAGCGCAGGCGGGACGTCGAGCCACGGCGGCGGCGATGAAAGGTTCGCCGCCGGCCGGTTCCTCACCTCGAGCTTCGCGGTCTTGTACAACCCGGCAATCTCGGTGCGCGGATCCTCCACGGGCTCCGACTCGCCCGACACCTGGTCGCCCGCGCGGAAGCGGCCGCAACGGTAACACCGACCTGGAGGTCATGCGGAAGGCGGTCGAGAGCATCAAGCTCGACCTCCGGACCGTTGCGATTGCTGCACCGGTGCAGCAAGCGGTCCGGGATTCCGCTGCAATCTCCTGGAGCCAGCTTCGAGACTTGAACTCGAGACCTACGGTTTACGAAAGGGTGGCGCTCAGCGGACACGAGCGGGCGGAAGAGTGTCAGCGAGTGCCACGTGGAGAAAGTGCGGTGGAGCGCCGGTGTCCGGTGGTGGCCGCGGGTGTCACTCTGGTGGGCGCGGCGGGCAACGGTTTGGCGGCGAAGTCGGTTGCTGCACATGCAGCATGGGTGCGCAGCAAGATCGAGGAGGTGGTGCGGCTGCTCGATGATGGGGATGTGGGTGGCGCGCGACAGCTGCTCGGGGAAATTCTTGAATCGTAGTCGTCGGGCCTTTGGGCATGTGGGCAAGCCGAAGGCTTGTCCAAGCGGGTGTGGGCAAGCAGCGCGGGCAAGCGGGGTTCATCGCCGAGCAGTGGTGCTTGCCCAAGGCGGCGCAAGCCGCCGGCACCCGTGGCATGGCCATGGGCCTGCCCATCATCCTCCCGCAAGGGAGTCGTAGGTTCCAATCGCGGGTCGCCTATGCGCAACCCCTTCGCTTGATCGGCGTCAACTCGCAGTCGTGCGCACGAAGCGCCGCGCTCCCGAGCATTCGCGGCTTCCTGCGACGGCCCTTGTCGCACGATTTCGCCGTCTCCGCGATCGGTGTAGCTTCCTGCGTTCCAGGGAGGCGCTTCGCAATGGACACCGGGGAAATGCTCGAGCGACTCATCCCGCTCTTCGAGGAAGGCGGGCGCTTCCATGGCCGGTACCGCCTGTCGGGTGAACCTGACCAAGCGCCGACAGAAATAGTCCCGAACGCGATCTGGGAAGTGCCGATCTTCCCTGAGGGTGCCGCCACGTGCGACCTGCTGCGCGTGTACGGATTCGACACGACCGCGGGACCATTGCTTCACGCACACTGGCGAAACGAGACCCGTGCGCTCCTGAGGCTCAGCACGCGCGGCCATCGGGCGCTGCCGCGACTCCGGGAAGCCGAGTACATCCACGGGCTGGAGCTCGGCTACCTGATCGTGGCCGACTCCGGCGTCGAGCTGGCTGAACAGCAGGACTTGCTCGAAGCCCTCGGAGCGGATCGAAAGCGCGCGTTCTTGGCGTATTTTGCGATAGTCGAAGCGGTCGCCGCGATGCACGAAGAGGGGCTGCTTCACCGGAACCTTTCGCTTCAGGCGCTTCGCGTCGCCGACGAACAGGGCTCGTTGGTTGTCGATGGCTTTCAAATGTCGTCCTTTGTCTCGGCGTGGTTTCGACCAAGGCCTGACATGCGCACGCCAGCGTTGGCGCCGACCGAAGTAACCTCTCGGTGGATGCTCGCCCCCGAGCGCCTCGCAGTGGTTGAGGGACTGCCAGCACAGGACGTGGAAACCTACGCGACCGATGTGTTCAGCCTCGGAATGGTGGGTATCGCCCTGCTCGCTGGTCCACTGGCGCCACCACACGAGACGTACTCGCCGGAAGCCCATCGCCGATGGGCGGAAGAACGCCGGACACAGCTCCGCCAGGCCCAGCTCCCAACGACCCTGGAGCGCCTGCTGGACGCGATGACTGCGACTGACCGCCGGAACCGCGTACCGAGCGGCGTGGCCGCGCACGATCTTCTGTCGACGGCGTATGGCGCGATCCTGGGGGACCTCGAGTGGCGGGCCGGCGACGAGGCGCCAGCCTACGAGTTGCTCTACCTCTCCGAATCGATCGATCGCCTCTACACCGACGGACGCGCACAGTCGCATCCCTCCGACCCGGACTTCAGGGAGTACAACGAGCTCATCGAGAATGACCTCGCGCGCGCGGTACTCGCGTGGGCCCCCGACGGCTTCGAGCCCTGGGAGCGGCGCGGCGATCGGGCGATTGCCGCCGCGGCGAAAGTGGTCCTTCTCGGACGCGCGTACGCATACTTCTGCCAGCACCTCGACCACAACCGGCCCGGGGAGGACCGCGCTCGGCTCGTGGTGAAGCACATGCTGCCGGTAGATCGGGCGGGCGTACTCCGGCGCGCTCCGCGCCAAAGGGCCGCGCCGCGGGTGATGTGCTCGTACTTGTCCGCGGTGCCCGCACGGGGTCGCCGCCCGGCGAGACCGGCAGGCACGGGGGCCTGGAGCGACCTCGTGCCCACTGTCCAGTACGACGGCGGGCGGAGCGTTCAGGACCCCGTCCTTGCCACCGCGCGTTGGCTCGTGGATGTTCAGCGGGCTGACCTTCGTCGGCGATGGTTTTCCGTCACCCGGGAGCATGAGCAAGGGGACCTCATCTTCCTGCGAGCTGTGGAAACTCCACCGACCGCATCCGACGATGCGCAGGGCGCGTTCGATCGGCTCTGGGCGACGGTTTCGCCACAGGAGCCCATGGGCCAGGTGTTCGGGGACCTGGCCCGCAGGGCTGCAGAGGCAGACGAATCGCTGAAGTTCTGGCTGAAGTTGCAGCCCGGGGACCGGGAGCCCATCGCCAGGCTGCAATTTGAGCGCGTACTGGATCCGTATGCCTGCGCTTTTCGCGTTGAGAGCGCTGTGCTTGGCCTCCCGGACGCGGGCTGGCTAATGCCCGACGACACCGGAACTCTCTCGAATCTCTCGCGGCAGACCGACGCGATACACGAGGTGGAGCAGCGGTATGGTCACCTTGCTGCCCAGGTTCGATCGCCGCGGGCGGTTCGCATCCCGTCGCAGTTGGCTCCGTCTACCATCACCGCCGACGACACTCAGCAGCTGCTCGAAAGGATTCACGAAACCTGGCCAATCTTCGCCCTTCAGGGCCCCCCCGGTACCGGCAAGACATATACAGCTGTTGAACTGGTCAGGCGGCTCGTCGCGGAGGACCCGTTCGCTCGCGTTCTCGTGTCCGCGCAGAGCCATCACGCCCTCGACAACCTGTTGGAAGGGGTCATCGATCGAGTCGATGGTCTCTCGGCGCTCCGAATCGCAAGCGCAGGGACGATCGACAGTGTGAGCCCCCGCGCGAGGGACTACCTCCTCGCGTCTCGCGCCGCGATGCTCCTGCGGGAGATCTCCGAGGCGAAGACTCCCCACGGTCGCATGCGTTCTCTGGTTTCCGAGTGGCGGAATCGGGCAAGTTCAGGAGACGTTGAGCTTCGCGCTGATTTCCTGCGACGCCTGCCGCGCGCGTCGAGTCTCGTGTTCGCCACATCCGGACAAGCCACGCACGAGGCGCTTGGCAGCTCTCGCGGGGCGAGTTCTTTCGACTGGGTAATCATCGAGGAAGCGGCGCGCGGGTGGATCACAGAGTTCTTCATTCCCATGGTTCATGGCGCCCGGTGGTGCCTCGTCGGCGACCACGCTCAACTGAAAGCCCATCGGCAGGACGAGCTGGAGCGTCTGCTCCAACGTGACATCGACGACCAAATCACGGCTGAAGCCGTCGGCGCCAGGCCGACGCCTGAGTGGCGTCGTTACCTTCGCCACTTCGATCACCTCATGACGGTCGCTACTGGTCGGCGTGATCCGCCAAGGGGCGCCCTGCGCGTCCAGCGACGCATGCATCCCGACATCGCCGGCCTGATCTCGGAGGCGTTCTATCCGGACCTTGGCATCGAAACGGCCGACGAAGTTCGTCACGAGCGAGAGCACGGCATCACGGTCGCGCCATACTCGGGGACCGCTCTCGTGTGGATAGACACGAGCTCTCTGAAGGAGAACTCGTACGAGAATTCGGATGGTGGGCTCATGAACCTGTGTGAGTGGCGTGCGATCGACTACTTCTTTCGCAATCGCGTCGGGACGGTCAGAGCCTTCGACGCGCGGATCCCCTCGCTCGCTGTCCTCTCCCCCTACAAGAGGCAACGGCGCCTCCTTGAAGAAAAGCTGGGGCTTGAGGAAGGCACGGTCCGGACAGTCGATTCCTACCAGGGACGGCAGGCCGAGGTGGTCGTTGTCAGCCTCGTACGTAGCAACCCGATCGAGGAGACGAGCAAGGCAATCGGATTCCTCGATGATCCCTCGCGGGTCAACGTCATGTTCAGCCGTGCTCGACGTCTTCTGATCGTCGTCGGCTGCCTCGAGCACTTTGCAGGGCACGGCAAGGGAACGTTCTGGGAGGCGGTGGTGACCTACTTCCGGAGCGAGCGTCGCTTCGTGATAGATGCAGCCGCGGCAGGGTTCCGCCACGTGCGAGGGAGAGCGTAGATGCAATCAGTGCTGATTCCCTGCAGGACCTTCGAAGTTGAGGTCGTGCTAGGCCCGCATGACGGGCTCAGCCTCGTGGAGCAAACAGTCGTGCGGGCGGTTGCGCTGGGCGCGTCGAGAGTCGACCAGATTGCGGCGACGCTCGTGGTCCCAAGTCGAATGGTGCTCGATGTTGCCATCGATCTGCTTGGACGTGGTCTCGTGGACGCGGAGCCCGACGGTACGCTCCATGTCCATGAAAGCGTCCTCACTGCCATTGGCGACCCTGAGCGACCGGAGAAGGATTGGTTCGTCCGCTTCCAGTCGGCCCAGGTCCCCGAGCCTTCAACGGTGCGTCTGGCGCAGGACCTGGTATCGGGCGAGGTCTTCTCAGTGCCTCGAATTCCGCCTCTCGAAAGGCAGCGCTTGCCGCTGATGCCCGAGAACACCACGGTCCCCGCCCCCGACGAGCTACCTGCCGGGGTGTTGCTGACCGCGGTCACACAGGCGATGCGAGCCAGGCGCGCGCGCGACGCGGCAGGCTCCGAGCTCCAAGGTGACCCTCTGCCCCGAGACGCGCGCATCCTGAACGTGCGAGTTCGCCGTGCGAAGGGCCCGACCAACTCTGGAGGGCACGTTGGATCGCAGCGGCTTCTGCTCCAGAGCGTGATCAATGCCACCGAGCGCAGCGAAGATGAACCGCCTCGCGTGACCATCTTGGAGCCGGTCGGCCTACCAACGCTTGTCCGTCGTCGCATCTCGAGTGCGCTCGACGATCTTTGGATGCGTGGATTCGGTCGCGGCTCAGGACAGTTCTTCCAGAAGATCAAGGTTGCTGGGCCATCGACCGAGGAAGATGAGCTGGCGATCGTGGCGCTTCCCACTGCGGTCATCGCTCGTATGGGGGCCCTGCTCGCGAGCGACGCGCCCGACCCCACGACCGTGCACGCCGAGTTCGCCGCGCTCGAAGCACGTGCCCGCCCGGCCGTGGAACTTCTGGCCGCGTATTCTGCGGAACCGACGCTGGTGTCCGCAACAGCCGCCGGATTCCAGGACGCTGCCATTCGTGCCCTCGGCACTGCGAAGCAGCAGGTCGTGCTGGCGTGCCCATGGATCGGCCAGCTAGGAAATCCTGGCCGCATCCAGGAGGCCTTCCGCTCCGCGCTCGAACGCGGGACAAACGTCGTGCTCGTCTGGGGTATCGACACGGGCCCGCCGGTCGTCGATGCAAGCTGGAGATTCTTGCAGCGCCTCGCCGATGATACCCGCCCGTCCTCCGGCAGCCTTATCTTCGCGAGCCGAGGCGCAGGCTCCCATGCGAAGGCGATCGTCTGCGATCTGGAATGGGCGGTCGTTTCGAGCTGCAACTTCCTGAACGCCTCCGGCGACCGAAAGACCAACGAACTGGGCGTTCATCTTCGGTCGGGTCCGGACGGTGTAGTGCCTCTGGGACTGCAAGCGATTCTGGCCTGGATTCGCCGCATCATCCCCGACTATCGGGTCCAGGAGCGCTGCCTCGATGATCCCATGTTGTTCGGTCGCTCCGAGCGGCGCGGTTCAGTCCTGCTCGATGTACAGCCTGTAGCACCGCCAAACCTCCTCTTTGGAGCGACTGGCGTTGCCACCTGGCGCCGTGCTTGCGAGAGCCGAACGAGCTACGTTCGTGGGTTGGCAGCGGCGGCGTCCGGCGCAGCTGTACCCATACACGATGGCGAGCATCGAGAACTCCTAGTCCAAGCTATCAGTGCCGCCACCAAGCGACTCCGGATCAACTCGCACCGAGTGACGACGCGCGGCCTAAGTGAGCCACTGGTCGATGCTCTCGAGCGCGCTGCGCGCAGGGGCGTGGAGGTGCGCGTGATCCACGGCGCGGCGGATCTTGAGCCGGCAGCTCGCTTGCGCCTGGAGCGCCTTGCAAGCTCCGGCATTTCCGTGGAGGCACGGGACACGCACGCAAAGGTTGTCGTCTGCGACGACTGGGCGCTCGTGACGAGCTTCAACTTTCTCAGCGTGGAGCCTGGAACGCGCAGCGCGCGCGAGCTGGGCGTGCAGGTCCACGACCAATCGATGCTCGACGCGCTGTGGACGGCACCCTGAATCCCCGCAGGAAGCGCTCTCGCTCCGCTCCTTGGCATTACCGGCCAGCGCGGCATCCCGAACGGGGGCAATTCGCGGCCACTGTGATCAACGGTCGCAGGTGGCCACCATGAAGACCTCGGTCCACGCCTTGAGTTCGAGTTGGGTGCGCTTCTCCTTCCACACGCCGTCGAGGACCCGGAGCACCTGACCTTCAACGTGCTTAGGGAGAAGTTTCGCGACGGGTGCCACGCAGACGACGGCGATCTCGGCAGCGGTGCGTGAAAGAGCGAGGAAACCGTAGTCGCCGGCCTTCGCCTTCACGACCAGCTCGGCGTCGCCCCGACCCTCGACGAGCGCAGCCTCCTCGCCGACGGCCCAGCCCGCCGCGCACCGCGCTCGTACCGCGCACGTGTGACAGCCGGTGCCGCGGCGGCGCGAGGTGGGTGGCCGGCTGGCTCGATGCCAATCGCGAGCTAAGCTTCTGCGAATCCCATCCAGACGGGCTGAGGGACAAGGCCCCGCGACGCCCGGCCAACCGACCTTCAACGGCACGGTGGCAACGCCTGAATCGATGAGGTCCGGCATGACAGATTTCCAGATCCCGGCCGAGGCGCGCCGCGCGCTGCGCGAGCTCGCCCGCCTGAAGCGCGAACCCGTCCCGACCGCACGGGAGAAACGTCTGGCGCGGCAGCGGCAAGACCGCGAACGTCAACGCCACGAACAGGCCCTCCTCGTCGCCCGTCGGGTGATGGTGTGGGCCAGAGAGCTTGCAGCAACAGGAGCCCTCGCGGGCCTCGGCGACGTCGTGATCCTTCGCGATCAGGTGGGGCGAACCACGACGAGCGTCGCGGTCAACGGCAGCGGAGAGGTCCACCTCAGCGCCGGTAGCTACATGGGCGGAGGATCGTGCCGCTGCACGACTGCGCAGGAGCTGGCGCGGAACTTCGTGCCCCTGGAGCGCGTCGAGACGGCGATCGCCTCCGGCGAGGCGAGGGGTGGCCTGGGCGCGTACGTGCGCGTCTCCGGCGAGCGCATCGAGGCGGCGATCGCCTCCGGCGAAGTGTGGGAGCACCTGGTTCACGCCGTCACGGGTAAGCCGCGGAGGAAGCGGCTCCCCCCGCGCACCGCGAAGTAGCCCCCGGGCGCCGCCTGTCAGTGCGCCCGCAACAGCGTGGCAATCATGCTGCTGAGCCTCGATCCCGGCGATTCTCTCGTCAACCTTCACCGCCGCTTCACCGCCGTTTGCGACTGTTTGCGGTGGCCCGCTCGCACACCTAGCCGCTCGACAATCTTCACCATCGCGAGCGTGTCCATCCTCCGGCCGCGATCGGAACATGGCGTGCGCCAGCGCCAGGTTGTCGTCCGCCAAGTCGTCCGCGCCGGGGACGCGCGCGAGCAGCGTGATCAGGTGCCAGTGGCGCTCGGGCAGGGCGCCAGCCAGGGACAGCACTCTCTCGGGAAAACGCGCCAGGAAGTCGCGGGCGGCCAACGAAGCGCGGGTGGGTCGCCGCGCCGATGCGCCACCGGATGGGCTCTCCCGGTCGGCAACCCCTCCACGGCTGGCCCACGCTTCGAAGCCACGCCCTCGGGTCCGGCCACCCGCGCAGCACGGTCACGCGCGTGTCCTCGAACACGAGGAGCTCGTCGTCCTTCAGCACCCAGCCGCGGCGGAAGAGCGCGTCATCTGATGATGACTCACCGCGCTCATCGCGCGCGCGCCCGCTCCGCCCGGCGCAGCATGATGTCCAGCACACGAAACATCGGGTTTTCGGGCTCCGCCGCGCGGGCGAGCGCGAGCTCCCGCCGGGCCGCGTCGAGGTCGCCAAGCTCCAGGTACGCACGCGCACGGCTCGCTCGGACCGTTGGCCGCAGGCCGTGTCCGACGGGAAGCGCCAGCGCTAGCCGCCCGAGCAGAGGGAGCGCACGCCGATACTCGTGCGCGAGAAACGCGCCCAGCGCCTCATCGTGGAGGGCGAGCAACGCAACCGGGACGGCAGGGCGCGTTGCGAAGGTGATGGGCAGGACTGACGGCTGTTTCATCGCCACCTGGGTTGGCTCACACCCTGGCGCCACGCTCCGGCTGCCCTCACGACATTCGCTTGCCACGGGGCCTCCGGCCAGCGGACGCGTCCGCGAGCCCTGTTCAGGCGATCGAGGTACTCGATGACCGAGCCAGGCTCATTCCCCAAGCCCGCCGTGAGCCGATCGAGCACGCGATCCACCTGCCGCCGAACGAGCTCGAGCTCGGCCGTTGGATCGCGAGGCGGTCCTCCATAGACGAGGTCCTCCAGCTCGACGGCTCCGATGAGCTCGAGCGGCGACGGGTCGTACTCGGGGTTCGCGCCCGCCAGGCAAAGCACGCCGCGCGCTCCTGCGGCGGCGAGCGCCTGCCAGGCTTCGCGCGCGCGACTCGTGGGGTAAGGCATGCCGAACAGCGGCGCCGGGGCGAGCGCCACGCAGTAGAGATTGCGGGGCACGTCAAAGCCGGCGACTCTCGGCATCGCGTCGAGCGCGAGCGTCACCGGCGCGCCGCCGCTTCCGGCCGGTTCGTCTCTTCATTCGTTTCGGTGGCGCTCGCGCGCGGGGCTTCGTCGCGCAGCGCGTTCGTGGTGCGGTGTCCGCTCGCGGGCGACGGCACTGGCGTGCTGCTCAGCGCCGGAGTGCCCCGGGAGGCCGCCGGATCCGCGAAGACCCGGCACATGCGGGCGGTCTCACCCTCGCAGCTCAGTCCCACGAACAACATGATCATCGTCGTCGTCTCCATTCGCTTCCTCCTTGGCTCACTTCCCCAACACGTCGACCTCGAACTTCTTGGCGTACCGTTCGTCTATCTTCACGCGCTTGGCGTCCGTTCCGGCGTGCGACTCGAAGATGCCGTAGTGCATGCTCAGCGCGTGAAAGAGCTCGTGCACCCAGACCTTCTGCCAGAGCAGGCCCGGCTTCCCGTTCACCTGCACCTGATTGAGGATGAAGATGAAGCGGTGGTTCAGGCTCGTGTAGCCCCAGACCTCGACCTGCGCGGACCGCCTCGAGAAGCGGTAGGTCATGTCGTTCAAACAGCGGTAGCAGTCCTCGTCGGGGATCACGGAGACGCTCCAGGTGAAGGGCTGGGAGTGGACGCGCGCGAGCCCGTGGCGGTCGATGAACCCCTCGAACGCGCCGAGCGCGCGGTTGCAAAGCTTGTCGATCACGCGGATGGCCGCGGGCGTGGCTTCGGTCCCCGGGCCTCCTTCGCGCCACTCCCGCACCACAACGCCGTCGCACTTGTCGCTGAGCGTGATCGGCTCCGAGAGCATCTCCTCGGCCAGCGGCGTCATCGTGAACGACTTCGCGCCCAACTCCGCCCGAGCGACGCCGGTGATCAACGTCGCCGCGAGAGCCACCGCGAACATCACGTGCATCATCTTCGGTTGAGCCATGCGTCCTCCCGCAGTGTGACCACTCCATCGACGAGCCCAACCCGGCGTCGGACACGGAATGTCCGCCTGCACGGATGTGACCCCCTCCGCCCGCTCGACCTCAGGCATGCGCCCTCGCGAGCTGAGCGACCACGCCGGTCGCCGCCGAGCGCCCACTCGATGAACAGCACCGCCGAGGCTTCGAAGGCCCGGGCCGCGAGCTCCGTCAGGACCTGGTCCGCGTCCGCCAGGAGCTGCAGGGCCGTGCGGCGCACCTCGTCCTCGATCGCTGCCGGCCCAAGCGCGAGCTCCGCGGCCCGGATCCACGCGAGGTTCTCCAAATCCCGGAGCGCCGCTTCATCTTCGAGCAAGTCCGCGACCTCCGCTGCCGCGGCGCATAGCGACACGTCCTCCACGAAGGGGCGGACGCGCAGGTAGATGGGCGCCCGGACCAGATGGACGAGCGCGTGGGTCGCGTTCAGGTGGCCGAGCGCCCAGCGCCGATGCGCCAGCGTGCGGCGCGCCCGGGCCAGGAGAGGCATCGCGATCGGTCGCGGCTCCTGGCCGGCGCAGATCCGCGTCCAGCGCGCGGCCGCGGCCTGCAGCGGCCCGCGCGCGACGACCAACGCGGTGCGTGCCTCGCACTCGGACGCCGGATCCAGCCCGAATCGCACCCATTGACGCACCACGGCGAGGCCCGTCTTCGCGACCGGCTCGCGATGCGCGCCGATCGGCTGCCGGGCGCCGATGCAGCGCAGGAGCTCGTACGCGGCGACCACGAGGCGCTGGTGGTCACGGCTGTCTCGCTTGACGGTGAGGTCAATCGGGGCGGCGCAGGCCCAGGGTTGGGCGCGGCCGTCGAGGCGCGCGACGAGCAAGCGGCGAAGGCGGTCGTCGCTCTTGGTCTTGATCTTCGTCAATCTCACCTCCGGCGGATGGGCTCCGACAGCGGTGGACACGCGAAGTGCCCAGGGCAATGGGTTCAACGTGCGGGGTGCGACAGGATATGTCCGAGGCGGACCTGGTGCCGCACGCGAACGGTGTACGCCGCGGCGGGGCGCGGTTACTGTCGCGAGCGCAGCGTGAGGTGTAACGATGCGCTACGCAATCTTGGAACCGTTCGGCGACGCGGTCCACGCTCGCGACATTCCAGACAGCGACGCGAAGTTCGCGTGCCCTTGTTCGGGATGCCACGCCCAAGTCTTCCACGTGAGCGCGGCTACCCCGCACTTTCGACACGAGGTCAACGCTCCGCATGACTGCATCTACCGATCTACTGGTGGGGGCGGGGGCGCGGCGGTGCAGCGTGACGCCGGTTGGGATCTTAACGTCGCGTTGTCGTTCGCCGATGAGTTGCGTTTGCCAGCTGCCGCATCCAGTCCGGAGGTCGAGGTGGCCGTCGCCCGCGTCCTGGCAGTCTCCGCGGGACGATGGTCGCTCGGGCAAGGCGAAGCCGCAGATGTAGCCTCCAACATGCTGTCGCTACTGCGAACGGCCGACTACACCCCATTCCTCCGCCGGTGCATCCTTGGAGTCGCACGTGATCACCGCCATCTCCTAGAGCACTCGCTTCGCCTCGCGGATGCCATACAGGTGTGGTGCAAGGAACAGAACTGGGCGCGCCTTTGGAACGATTTCTGGACGCGCGAAGGACACGGCTACGTCCGGTTCGTACACCTTGGGCGGCATCCGATCCGGCCCGAGCAGGTTGAGAGCCTTCTTCTGCAGGTCAATCCAGTGTTCTGCTTCACGAACTCGACCGCGCGTGTCGCGAATTTCGAACACACGGCTCCATTCAAATTCGTCATCCGGCAACCCTACAAGACCGCCCGCCCCGCACGTCTCCACCGAGTGCGACTAACCGAAGAGCGAATCGAAATTCAATCGACGGACGTGGCTCTGGCCGGTGGGCTGGAATTGGCGGTTGCACGGAACGAGGCACTCGTGATCACACCGGCCCAGAGCGTCGGGATGCGGCGTGCCCTGCTCTATGCCATCCCCGCATGCGAGAGCGTGCTGCGATCCTTGAGCAACCGCCCGCCTGACACGAAGCCCGCGAAGCCGGCCGGTGCATGGGTCGTCGAGACCAGCGATGCGGAAGGGGACTTCGTCAGGGGTGAGCACCGTGGTGAAATCAACCACCACAAGTTCGTGGTCAAGTACGCACCAGGCCAGAGGCAGAAGGGGCGTACGCGATAGGAAGACGTGGACCGCGTACTACAACAAAGGGCGGAATGAATCCGATTCGCGCTACGTCGATGACACGCTTCACGGTGCGTCAAAGCGCTGAGACTCGGACGCAGTTGAGCGAGTAGGACCAGGGGGTTCGGCGACGGTGGTGATGCGAGCGCCGAGCCGCGGCGACACTCGCGTCACGAGCATCTCGCGCCTTCCGGGCCCCGGTGATCTCGGTGGGATTGGTGATAGGTCAGGTCGCTGCTGACAGCGGTCAGGCCCCGCTCGACGCTGCCCAGTCTTGGCACTAGAATCCCCTTCTGTGGCTCCGCAGTTCGATCGGCTCCTCCATCGCCTCCGGAACAACGAGCTAACGGAAGGCGAGGTCAGAGAACTTCCGTGGAACTTCAGGCTCCCGGCGGAAATACGAGACGAAGCGCGAGCCTGGCTCCGTAGGCGTGCGCGGCCCCGATGTGAGTGCAGTGGAACGGACTGCGTAAGATGTGGGAGGTTCGGGGGCCATGGCGGCGGGGCGACCCCCGGCGACCCTGGGTGAGAACCCAACTGTTGGCGGGACCTCACGCCAGGTTCCCGTCGCCCACCGTCTACCCTCGGGCGAGCCATACGCATCCACGCTGATCATACAGCTTCGCCGAGATGTTGCCTTCTCTGGCAGGCGCTGCTCGACGGAGGAGCGCGCGGCGTGCTCTGCCTGGCCGACGAGAATCCGGGGTACGACTCGTCACCACTCGAGCTTATCGGTGCAGTCGAGCTGGAGGACCTCTTCCACGGAGGACCGCCCTGCGAGCCGACCGTCGAGGTCGCGCTAGTCCGCGGGGCGGTGGGCCTGGTGCTCGACCGACTCGAGCAGCGCGCAGGCGCGGTCGTTCACTGCGCCGGCGGGACCGGCCGCACCGGCACTTTGCTCGGCGTCGTGTTGGCGCGCTTGGGGCACGAATCGGACCGCGTCGTCGAGTCCCTGGACGGAGTGCACCGCGCCCGCCGGCGCGCGGGATGGCCGGAGGCGGAGTGGCAGGCCGTCGCCGTTCGTGAAGCGGGGTCAGCGAATGAAGGCGTTCACAGCGAGTTCAGGCGCCTCTAGAGGCGCCGCTCAAAAAACCCACCGCCTTGAGGCGGTGGTGGTTTTAGCTGGCTTGCCCCCCATGCAGCTTGACCTCGGGGCGTGTCATCTTGCACCGCGAGACGCCACCACGAAGACCTCGGTCCACGCCTTGACCTCGAGCTGGGTCCGCTTCTCCTTCCACACCCCGTCGAGCACGCGGAACACCCGGCCCTCAACCAACTCCGGAAGGAGCTTTGCGACGGGTGCCTCGTAGACGACGGCGATCTCGGCAGCGGTGCGTGAAAGAGCGAGGAAGCCGTAGTCGCCGGACTGCGCCTTCACGACCAGCTCGGCATCGCCCCGACCGTCGACGAGCGCAGCCTCCTCGCCGAAGGCCCACCCTGCGGCGCAGCGCGCGCGCACCGCACACGTATGGCAGGCGGTGCCAGGCTTCGCCGCTGCGGGGTGGTCGCGCAGCGCGTCGGTCAGCAGCGGGAGCTTCTTTGCGAGGTCGGCTTCGACGTCTTCGAGCACCCCCCGAGCGACCGGCCACGACTCGACGCCGTCGAGGTACTGGGCACTGACACGCACCGGAGCTTCACCAGTCTCGCGCCACCAGAGGAGCGCGTAGCGGAGGAGCTGCGTTCGGTGCTTGTCGCTCGGCTTGCCGGTCTTGAAGTCGACGACCTCGACTCCCTCCCCCGTGTGCTGCACGCGGTCCAGGATGCCGAGGAACGGAAGCTTACGATGCCTCAGCTTCACCTCGGAGAGCGCTCGCTTCTGCTTGAGGAGCGCCTTCATGTCCGCGGGCGTGTCCGCCGCGCGCTCGGCGACCGGCGAGGCGGCGTGCCCGTCGGCCTTGTACTGCTCGCGGAACATGCGCACCGCGCGGTTCGCCAGCTCCTCGCCGCTTGCGCGCAGCCGGAACGCGGGGCCAGGCCTGGGGTGCGTCGTGAGCCGTTGCTGCCATTCTGTGACAGCCCGCGCGAAGCCCGGGAAGAAGTCGGCGTCGTCGAGCGCCGCCGCGAAGTCGGCGCTTCCGAAGGCCGGGTTGCCTCGCTGGCCGCAGGCGCGTGTGAGCCGGTCGAGAGCTTCATGAATGATCTGCCCTTCGATGGCCGCTGGGTGCGGCCGCACCGGGAAGCGCTCGAAGTCGCCCCAGCGAGAACGCAGGAGCTGCCAGCGGCGCGGGCA
The DNA here is from genome assembly GCA_015075635.1 of Polyangiaceae bacterium. NCBI lineage: Bacteria > Pseudomonadati > Myxococcota > Polyangiales > Polyangiaceae > Polyangiaceae bacterium. The sequence continues at coordinate 1,803,694 of JABTUA010000002.1, read as the reverse complement.
AGCCTCGACCTCGTCGAGGCTGGTGGTGCTCCATGTGGGCGGAGGGTCAGCCCACGCCGTGGGCCCTTGCAGCTCGTAGAAGCTCATCCCGCCGCTCCGCTCGGCAGCTTCAGGCGCGCCACGGCGGCGGGGAGATCGTGCAGTAGGTCGAACGCGTCGAGCGACACGGCCTCGAGGAACTGCGAGCGCGCGGCAGCAATCACCGGAGATTCGTGGGCGAGCGGATCGATGAGCGGATGGTGGACGTCGATGCAGACCCGCGAGTTGGGCAGTTGGATGATGAGCGGGACGCGCGTGCCGCCGACGTTCGCGTTCTCGTCACACGCGATGCCACGCAGCGCGAGGAGCTGACGAAGCGCGACGAGCGCGCTCTCCTTGTCCTGGTCGGTCAGGCCCGGCAGCTCGCCCGTGCGCAGGTGGCGGAGGAGCGCGAGCGCGAGGTGGCGGTCGAGCGAGGCGTGAATCCAGTTGTTGCCGTAGTGGCGGATGCACCGGTAGCAGGACGACGGGCAGTCACATCCGCCGAGCAGCGCCTCGGCGGCGTCGAGCACTGCGGGCAGATCCTTGCCGACGGCCCGCGCGTAGCCCGCACCGCCGGGCAACAGGTCGTAGAGGTATAGCTGCGCCTCGTCAGGGCGTCCACTCATCACGGGCGTCCACCAGCCAGACAACTCGCCCTCGTCGATCTGCAGCGTCCGCGACGCGGCGAGCCCGAGGGCTTCGACCAGCGATGACAGAGCCATGCGCGAGGCGCGCGTGAGCAGCCCCGTCGTGGTCGCCGCGCCGAGCTGCACCGGCGCCGTCACGCGCAAGCGCAGAAGAAGCGCATCGGTGGGGAACTCGTGTCCGAGATAGAACGGGCCGTCGGCGACGCCCGCGCAGACCTTCCCCCGCTCGAGCGGGTGATCGTGCGAGGTCGGTGCGCCCTTCTTCATGAGCTTTGTCGCGGTGAAGCCAGGGCCGTACTCCGGCTCCGAACGACCGCAGTCGGGGCACACGCGGAAGCCACGCTGGCCGACGCCCTTGTTGACCATCACGAGGCGGCGCGGGCCGGTCCACCGCAGGAGGCGGCCGTCGCAGCCCTCCGCCCACGCCGAGGGTGGGTCCTGCGGTTCGAGCCGCGCGCGGTCGGTCATGCCCGCGTAGCTGATGGCCTGACCGCGATCGACCTCGCGCTTGGCGTTTAGGTCCGGTGCGAAGCCTGCTGGCGTGATGAACGCGGTCCGCGTGAGCTGGTCGCTTCCGCACACCGGGCACAGCGTGGCTTGCGCCATCGAGCCGTCCATCGTCGCCCACGAGCAATCGCTGCACGACGTGTACGGCCGCTGCCGCTGGATCGTGTGCGCTGGGCTCGGCTCATAGGGCGAGTAGAGCGCCGCCGACTCGAAGCGCCATTTGTCGATGGTGAGGCTTCGGCCGGGCGCGTACTCGGTGAGTGCAAGCTGAAGGTCGCGCTGCGGTTCGTAGTCGAAGGTCCGCTTGTTGGGAGCGTCGCCTTGTTGCCTAGGCTTCGAGACCCAGAACGTCACGACGTCCGTCGGGAACGCATAGCGCGGGAAGACCGCTTGACAGATGAGCGTGTCGAGGAGTTGCTCGCCAAGGCGGCGTTCGAGCGACTCGCGTTCGAGGTCGGGGAGACTCTCACGGGCCGCGTATTCCGCGACCGGGAGCACGTCGCGAATGCGCCTCTTGGCGTTGGGGATTGCTTCACGGATTGTGCCCTCGACCTCGGCGATGGGCTCGTTGAGGCCGAAGCTGAACGCGGGCACCCAACCCGCGAGCTCACGCTGCAGAACGTCGGCGTTCTCATCGAGCCACGCTTCGAGCTTGAGCAGCGAGCAAGGGTGCGCCTCGGAGAGGAACTGCTCAACCGACCCCAGGGAGCCGAACAGATCGTAGCTGGTAGGGTCCGGTGGCACGCGCTCATGGAAGAAGCGCTGCACGAGATAGGCGTGCACGTGCCGCGCAAGCACCTGCTGGTTCTCGACGTAGACGACCGGCGCGTGTACGTCGCCCGAGATGATCTGCTCAGGGTGGTCAAAGAAGTGAGCGTCGTGAGAGGTGCCGTGGGCGTAGGTGATGACCGACGCGATCGAGCGGCCACGACGGCCCGCACGACCTGCCCGCTGCTGGTAGTTCGCGACGTGAGGCGGCACGTTGCGCAGCGCAACGCCGGAGAGCGCGCCGATGTCGATGCCGACCTCCATCGTCGTCGTGCAGCTCAGCACGTCGATCGGCGGCAGGTTGTCGAGCGGCACGTCCTGGAAGCGCAGCTCGTACTCCTCGACCTTGTTGAAGGCGCTCTCGTCGGGCTGGCCCGTGAGCTGTGCAGAGTGCTCTGCCGCCAAGAGACCGAAGGGCTCGATCGCGCGCTCATCGAAGGCTCGCTGCATCTGCTGCCTGTAGAACCCGGTGCGGGCGTCGAGGTAGTCGGGATCGACATCGACGACGGCGCCCAAGCACGCGGGGCACGCATTGGCCAGCGCCTCGGGATGAATGCGCGCGCAGTCCTGGCAGCGCAGCCAGTTGGAGTCGAGCCGAAGGTTCAGGCTCAAGCCCTCAAGACGCAGGTAGTAGAGGTCGCTCTCGAAGTGCAACAGGCCCTTGTCGCGCACAAAATGCTGGAACCACTTGCTCACAGCTTCGACCTTGGCGGCATCGCCACCTAGAACGTGGGCGAGGTACTGGTCGAAGCGGTTGGGAAGGACATGCTCGAAGCGCGTGGCGTTGATGCCTTGCGGGTGTGCCCATCCTTCACCGAGCTCGCGCGTTTCGGCACCGTTGGGGCTGAACGAGCGCCGCTCGAGATGCTGGCGAAGCCACGCACGGAAGAGGACCTTCTGCGCGTCAGCGTCGAGACCGACGGTCGGGAAGTCATCGAAGATCATGAACGCCGTGTCGGGGTCTTCTTCGATGGTCGCGAGCGCGAGCGCTTGCAGCGAGTAGTAACGGTCAGTCAGCTCGCTGAAGATGGCCTGCGCGAACGAACGCGTGGCGCGCAGCATGCCGCGATCTGCGAGCTTCCTTACCTCTGCGAGCGAACGTCCATTCGCTTGCTTCAGATGGTTGTGGAACTCGCTCTCGTCGGCGGCAGGAAACAGGTCGTAGCCGCGCTGGGCGCAGAGATGCACGACGGCGGGATAGAGGTACTGCATCGCCGACATGCCCGCCTTGTCACGAAGCTCGTGGGCAGCAAGCGCGACGACCTGGCGGAACAGATCGCGTGCGTGGCTGTGCTCGAGCGCGGGTGCCAGGCGTGCAGCCTTCTGCCGGCCGTCGCTGAAGACCAGGACCTTTCGCCCGTGGTTCGGTAGGCGACGGTCCTTCTTCTGCGGCGGCTGTTCCGCGAACTGCGCCTCGATGAGCGCCGTGAAGGGCTGCTCGCCGCGCGTCCTGAAGTCGTGGATGCGGCTCCTCGCGTTCGCCGAGGGCTGGCACATGGCGCAGCGGTCGAACGAGGCCTCGCGCTTGCCATCGCTATCGAGCCAGAGGGCCAGGTTGCGAACCTCGTCGTCAGGGAAGCGATTGCCGGTATCGAGGTAGCCGGTGCGCAGGTGGAGCCGCACGATCTCGGTGCGGTCGGTGTAGCGCGGCGCGGTCGGCAAAAGCTGCAGACGGAACAGCGCGCCCTCGGTCTCGCCCCAGAGGAAGGAGAGCCGGTCGAGCGACTCCTCCTGCGAGTAGGCGAGCAGGTACGGGCTGCCGCAGTCGCGGCATGACGCGATCTCGAAGACGCGGCAGCCGCAGGCGTCACACACCGCGCTCGGAGTGGTGAATAGCTTGCCCAGGATAGCCTGCTCGCCCGGCTCGCTCTGGCGTCCACCGCACTGCGGGTTCACGCAGGCATAGAGCCCGTGCAGGCCACGGAAGAGCCCATGCACGCGCGTCGGCACTAACCCCGGTTCGTCGGCCTTGTTGCGCGCGAGCGTGGACACCGTGAGAAGCGCTTCCAGCGCGCGGCGAGCCTCCGGGTGACCCGGGAACACGCGCGGAGCGAGCTCGCTCACTGCGACCGCGTGGCCAGCCGCTTCCTTCACCAACTGGTTGACCCACGGCTTGTTCTTCAAGGCTGCATGCAGGGCCGCGAGCACTTCGTTCTCGCTGGCGTCAGTCGCGATGCTCGCCGGGAGCAGCGGCGCGAGCTTCTCGCGGAGCGCGGGTGCGTCGAGCGCCTCGTTGATGCCGTCGAGGTCGAGCGAGGCCAGCGTGTCGGCCACGTCCTTCGGGGCGGGGCTGGCAGGCGTCGGAACCTCGCGCGTGCCCGTGATGGCCTCGAAGCTCTCAGGGCGCTTGCCGGTGATGTCAGCGGCGAAGCGCTTGACCGCATCGACCGCCGCCGCGCCTTCGCCGAGCGAGGCGGATGTGGCGATGACGCGCAGCTTGTCGGGGCGGTCGTGGATGCCAAGACGCGCGCGCAAGCGGCGGATGAGGAACGCGACCTCCGCACCCTTGGCTCCCCGGTACATGTGCGCCTCGTCGAGGACGAGCAGGAGCTGCGTGCCGTCCCGGTCGAGCCAGCCCTTCGTCTCGGCGAAGATGGGGCGCTCGAACGGGCGCATGAGCATGTACTCGAGCATCGAATAGTTCGTGACCAGGACGTCGGGCGCGTGGCCCGGGCGGCTGCCTGCGCCGTGGACCATCTCCTGCCGCGTCAGCAGCTCGCGATCGGCAGCCCCGGTATGCAGGCGCCGCTCCCAGTTGTGGTCCGTATACTCCTGCCCGGTGCGCTTGCCGCTCTGGTACGTCTTGCGGCGCGCCTCGTTCTGCGCGTAGAAGGCGCGGAGATCCTTGGCGGGATAGCGTCCCAGACGACGGAGGCGTTCTTCGACCTCGGGCGGCAGGCCCAAATAGTAGTCAAGCAGCGGCTTCACACGCTCGCCGTCTCGCGAGGTCGTTCGCGGGCCGGGGTACGGCGTGCGCCCGGTGTACATGCCGAAGCGCGGGAAGCGGCGATCCTTCCCGAGCCCCTTGAAGGCGTCGGCGACGGCAGGGTCGCCGAGTAGCAGGCGCAGGCGCGAGAGTTGGTCATTCACCAGCGCGTTCATCGGGTACAGGATCAGCGCGCGCACGCCGGGCTGCTCGAACGTCCTCGGCGACCGAACGGCCTCATCGTAGAGCGAGCCCAGCATCGGCACGAGGAAGCACTCCGTCTTCCCGGAGCCCGTGCCCGTCGCCACGACGATGTCCTTCCGCTCCACGAGGAACTCGCGGAAGGCGCGCTCCTGATGCATGTAGATCGACGGAAGAAGGACCGTGCGTTCGTCCTCCGGAGTGCTCTGCGCCGACGGCGTCTTGGCCAGTTTCGAGAAAAAGCCTGCGATCTCCGGCGTGAACCCGATGTCACCGTAGGTCGCCTTCGACGTCGCGTAGCGCGTGGTGGTCTCGATGTAGGGCTCCTGCGCGAGCAGGTGGCCGCCCGCCTCCTCTTTGAGCAGGCGGCGACGTGAGCGGACCAGCGTCGGGTCGTTCAGCGGGTATGCGCTCTCGATGTAGCCCTGCAGGGCCTCCTGAAGACGGCGCACGAGGCGCGTGGGCGTGAAACGCTCGTCGCCCGTCGGGTCGCGTTCGAGGACCGAGGGCGGGCGCGGCGACTGCGCCGGCTTGCGCACGGTGGCTTTGCGCGTGGTCTTCTCTGCCTTCGTGACCTTGCCGCCCGCGCGATCCGACCACGCAGCGAGCGCCCTGTCGGCGGCCGGGCTCAGCTCAGCGATGACCTCGGCCACTTGCTCCGGCGACCAGCCGTCGAAAAGCGCGTCGAGCACCGCGTCGGCCACCTCGACTATGTTCGTGAAATCAAGCTTGTCGCCCTTGTCGAGCTTCTTGCGGAGGAAGCCGACGATGTCCGCGTCGACGAGACGACCTTCATCGGCGTAGTTGTGGAGGTTCACATTGCTCATGGGGCGCTCTCCACGTGCCAGTGGTTGAGGTCGAGATCGACGACGGCGGGATGCCGACATCCTTGTGGAGAAATCAGCATCAAGCCGCGCATCGCGCGGGTGAGCCCGACGTAGAGCACACGCCGCTCGTGGCGTGCGCGCTCAGCGAAGAGGTCCGGTTCTTCGAAGTCCTCGGGCACGGGCCAGTTGCCGCTGTCGAGGCCAGCGACGATGACGATGGGAAACTCCAGGCCCTTGGCCGCGTGCAGCGTCAACACGCGCACGACGTCGGCCTTGAGGTCGAGATCGCGGCCAGGGAAGAAGCGAGCCGGGACGCCCTGCGCCTGAAGCTCGGTGGCCAGCGTTTCGCCTGCGGCAGCCACGGGTACGAGCACGGCGGCGGTGCTCGCCTTCAGGTGAAGGTGACGCGCCATTTGCCGGACGAAGCGTGCCATCCACTCGGCCTGCTTGTCGGCGGCGATGCCACGTACCAGCACCGGAAGCGGCCCTTCGTGGACGCTATTCGAGGCCACCAGCTCCTCGTCCTCACCGGGCACGAGCACCGAGAACGCGGCGCGGTCGATCTCACGCGTCGAGCGGTAGTTGCGAGAGAGCAGCGCCGTGCGCCCTCGGAACTGGAGGCGCGGGTGCGCCGAGCTCCACGTGTAGTTGCGCGAGTAGAGCGACTGCTTGTTGTCGGCGGCGAAGAACAGGCCCTCGGCGGTCTTGCAGACCTCGGCCATCAGCGCGAGCGAGACGGGGCTCAGGTCCTGCGCCTCATCGACGACCACGTAGTCGTAGCGGACCGCCTTGGCGTCTTCGGCGAGCAGCTTCAGCGCCTCGCAGCGCAGCGCCGGGTAGCGTTCGCCCGCGCCCCTGCTGAACGCCTCGTACAGTTCCCAAACAGCCGCGCGAGCACGCTCGTTGAGCGGCAGCCCTCGACCCGGACGCGCCGCCGCCTGGTACTCGGTGAGGCTCGTCAGGCCGCGTCCCTCGATGATCCACTCGAACTCTTCGAGCAGCCACGCGTCCGTCAGGCGCTCCAGCGCCCGCGCACGCAGCTTCGCTTCGAAGTCGGAGCCGCCGGGCGCGTGCGTCGCCCGGAGCTTGGCCAGGCGCTTGAGCGCGTCGTTGTCGGATTCGAGCTGGCCGACCTTGCGAGCCTTGCCGACGATGCGCCATGCAACCTGGTCGCACGTCGCGACATCGACACGGCGAAGCTGGGCGGGCGTGAGGAGCTGTTCGAGGAGCTGCTGCGTTACGGTGAGCAGCGAGCGCGTGTAGGTCGTGAACAGCACGCGCTCGGCGCCTGTCGCGCCGGGCCGTTCGAGGAGGGCCTTCACGCGGTAGAGGGCGACGGTGCTCTTGCCCGTACCTGCACCGCCACGAACAAGCGTGGGTCCCTTCATCGCCCACTGGGTCAGCTTGAGCTGGTCCTCGTCGAGCCGCAGCAGGAAGCCGAGGAGGTCGCCCTCCTTGAAACGAACCAGGTCCTTCGTGGACGCGACGACGAGATCGGGCTGCTCGTCGAGCCGTTCGATGGTCGGCGGGAAGAGGCGGTCGACGACGCGACTGAGAACGTCGGGAGGCACGGGGGCTTCGAGCAACGCTTCTTCCGTCTTGCAGTGCAACAGAGTCGGCACCACCGCGACGGGCACGCCGAGCTCGCGCAGCAGCTCCTGCGTGATGGGCTCGGGCAGCGTTGTCTCGGGCGCGGTCGTCTTGAGCTGGAAGACCTTCGGCTGCGCGGCTGCGATGAGCGCATCGAGGTTTTCGTCGCCGTCGTCGGGCGCTTGGGCGCCGGCGGTCTCGTCGGGCACGCCGTCGTAGGTGTCTTCGGCGCGCCGCCGGATGCCGAGCAGGCTGAGCCAGTCCTCGCCGAAGCGATAGAACACGCGGTGGTCCGTCACGCGCATGCGGTAGACGCCGTCGGCGCCCTTGAGCTTCTTCTTCACCTTCCCATCGGGGAGTGGGTCGGAGACGAGCGCGTCGATCTTGTCCCAGAGCAGCGCGGCGCGGTCCGAAGGGAACGTCGCGATCTCCCGCATGCAGCTCGGTTTGATGGTGAGCTGTCGTCGCGTCACGTGGCCTCCACGACGAGACCGAGACGCTCGGCCAGCAGCTTCGTGATCTGGTCTTCGCTATCCGTCGAGGTCTCCCAGCGCATGCCCTTGCTCTCCGCAACGGCCACCGCGTGCAGCGAGAGCCAGCGGTACTCGGGGCGCGGCAGCCAACCGGGAACCTCGATAGTCACGCGCTTGCCGGCTCGCTCGACACGCAGGACCGAAGCCGCAGCGATCTCGCGCGAGAGCGCGAAGCGGGCGCGGTCGGCGTCGTCGGGGCTCAGCGCGACGAACGGGCTCGTCGCCGGAGACGCGCTCGTCGTCCACGCGCGATGGTGGCTGCCGAAGCGCGTACGCGCCCACCAGAGTTGGCCTTCGTTGCTGCGCCGCCACCGCGCCCCTTCCGGCGTGACATGCCAGGCACGCCATTCGAGCGCCCCGTCCTTCTCAAGCGAGCCTGCGCCGAGCGCCTGCCATTCGAGCCTCTGGTCGAGCTTCCCAAGGAAGGCCGCGTCGGCGTTCGGCGAGCGGTCGAGCCCGGCCCACGCTGCGGGTGGGACCATCACGCCGCTCACCTTGGCGACGGCTTCGGTGAGCCCTTCCACCGAGGTGATTGTGCGCGAGGCGCCCTTCGCGGAGATGTCGCGTCCGAGCGCCTTCGCAAGCGCGCGCGTCGGCACGCTGCTGAAGGTACGAGCACTCGTCTCAGTGGCAACCACGCGGGTCGGCGTTGCGTAGAGGATGCCGCCCGGGTTGAGCATCACGTCACCCTCGCGCTCGAGCGCGTCGCACACCTCGTCGAGGCGCTGCTCATCGAGCGTGATGGCGGGCGCGAGCAGTCGTGCGACGCGCGAAAGCGTCGCCGCGCGCGGCGCGTGCTTCCGGGCGTGAACCTCGGCGCGCAGGAAATCGCACAGCGCTTCGATGGAGTCTGGGGCACCGGCTTGCCTCTCAGCGAGCCGCTTCACTGCCTCTTCGCGAGTGACATGCGAGAGCGTCATCACAAACCCTCCGTGAGGTCGTTCAGCATGTCGTCCACGCTGCCGAGATTGATTGCGCGGTCGAACGACCACTCGCGCCGCCGGAGTTGGCGGTCGCCTTTGCGGTGCGTCGCCCACCGGGTGCCGTCGGTGACGATCGCGTCGCGCACCCTCGCTGCCGCGCAGGCGCTGTCGATCCACTCGCGCAGGTCGCGGAGCACGCTGTCGACGTCGGTCGTGAGCACGAGGAGACGCGACGGCGACCGCGTGATGCTTCCGTTCGTCCGCTCGTCGATGGTGAGCAGGTACGCGGCGAGGTCGTGCGGCGCATCTGCGCCGTCGGGTATGGCGAGCGATTCGACGCCATAGCCAAGGCGTGTCGTCGTCGGCTCGAACCACGTGGGCATGAGCTGCAACCACATGCCCTTGCGGCTCTGCACGAGCTCGGAGCGCTGTTGCCAGAGAGCGATGAGCTGCGCGCGGATTTCCTCCAGCGAGGCGCGGCCCTCGAGAGGGACCAGACGGCGACCCAGCTCGCGGAAGTCGACGACGAGGTCAGCGACGGATGCTCGTGCGGCACGGGCCTCGAGGAGTGGATGGACATCCTCGAAGGACACGGTCCGGTCGTCGTTGCCGTAGACCGTCGCGATCGTCTCCTCGTGTGCGGCGAGCCCACCCCAGCGCACGGAGACGGGCCACCCAGGCGGGGCGGTCGCTTCGAGCGACGCCAATCCGTGCGGCACGCCCGTCGTCCACGCCGCGCTGACGTACTCGGTGACGCTCCGCGCGACCTCGAAGACCAGCGTCGCGGTCTGCACGTTGGTCCGCGAATGCAGCAGCGCGCAGGCCCACCGTCCCGCCGCGGGTTTGCCCAGGGAGACGAGCCCGCTCGTCGAGAGAGCCAGGCGTTCCGTGCCTGCGGGGCCGTGGAGGGACAGCATGGCCTCGTCGCCGTCCTCGAGGGCGACGGCGTTCAGGTTCACGAGGAGCTCCATCCCCTCGTCGAACACCGGATAGCTGTCGCCACGCGCGTTGGTGCGCCACGCTGAAGCAGGGGCCAGGGCCCACTCGAGGCGCGGCGATGCTTCGCCCACGTCAACGCCGATGGCCTTCAGTGCGTCGCCCGTCGACGGCGAGAGCTGCGCCGGCAGGTCGAGCGTCCAGATCCTCCACCCGTCAGCCAGCGCCGTGCCGACCTCCCCACCGACGTTCGGCGGAAGCAGCAGCCGATAGGACTGCCCGAGGGAGAGGGTGGTGCTCGTGACGAGCTGGCCCACGCCCTCTGTGTCGACGCGGAACACGCGCGGCGTCGTGACGTCGAGCGCGCCGAGCGCGAGCTGGTCGAGGCCGAGGTCTTGCTCGTCTTCGAAGCCCACGGCCTCCCACTGCCACGGACCGGTTCCGGGCCGCACAGACACCCGCGTTGGGCGCAACTTCGCGTTCGTCGCCAACACGAAGGCATCCCACTCGGTGCCGAGGACGCGGAGCTTCTTCACGAAGGGCGGGAGACCATCGAGCGGACCGATCTCGAGCTGGAGGCCGCCCGCAGCGACGTCGAGGCAGACGAGCTTCGTCTGCCACGCGACGCTCGAACTTGCGGTCGTATCTTCGTCGTCTGCGTCGGAGGTCGCGCCCTCGAAGAACGACGCCACGCGGCGCCGCAGGCGCTTTGCCTGCTCGTCGAGCCCTGCTTGGCCGGTGATGTTGCGTTGACCCGGACGTGCTGCTCCGTGGGGGCGGTGCTGGCCGCTAGTTGACCGAGGTCCGCGAGCGCCGTTGGCGTGCGGCCCGGTCGGTTCTGCTTCGGGGCTTTCGTCGTTGGTGTCGCTCCCCGCTGGCTCATCAGCGTCGGCCACGGTCAGGTCGGAGGCGTCGTTATCCTCCGAGGCAGCCGCATTGGCGACGCTGAGGGCGTCGTCAGCATCATCGCTGGCCTCGTCGACCTCCGCGGCCTGCGCCTCCGCGCCTTCGTCCGCCGTTTCATCGTTATCGGTCGCCGCTTCATCAGGCGGTGAGGGCGGAGGCTTGTTGGCGATGCCGATGCGGGCCAGATCGGCGACGCTGGTGATGCCGAGCTTTCGCAGCAGGTCGAGCGCTGCGGGCTCGATTCCCGCTTCCTTCGCGAGTTGGTCGATGATCGGCGGCTTGAACGCGATCTTGCTGAGGAGGAACGGGTTGGCCTTCCAGCTGAGGCTCTCGAAAGTCACGAGCGCGGGACGCACCAGATCGCCGCTGGCATCGGGCACCCATGCTGCCTTGGCGAGACGACGGAGGAAGGCGGCCGGGAACGGCGGTGCCTTGCGCTGGCCGTAGTGCGTCCACGTGTAGGAGCCCTCGAACACGCCACGCCCGCGTCGCTCCTCGAGGTCGCCCAAGGATTCCCAGAGCAAGCGCGCGCGTTCAGCGCGCTGCTCTTGGGAAAGCGTCGGCAGCAGAGCGAGAAGCGCTTCAATACCCAGCAGTTCCCAATCCGTCACATCCTCGTACTGCCCAAGTTGTTCATGGCCGGTTTGGCGTCGGAGTTCCCGGCGCGCCTCCGGCGAAAGCGCGTTCGGGGTCGGCACCGGGCGCAGGTACCTCAGCGCTCCGCAAGCCTCGAGCAGCTCACGGACGGCCTCTCCGCGAAGGCACTCGTAGTTGTCGTCGACGACGAGGACGTCAGAAACGCCAGCGAAAAGCGCCTTCAGTCGGTCTGTCGCGATGTACACCTTACCGGGACTAGCGACGTAGCCCTCCCCGTCACCGGCATCGACCACCATCACGAACGACGTCTCTCGCAGCGCCGAGACCAGCTTGTCTCGCTGCGCCTTCGAGTCGGTGTTGAAGGCGACGCGGATGCGCTCGATGTCGGCGGCATAAGCGTTGTCGTCGCCCTCGACTGCGGGCGCTGGGTATTTCGGCAGCACGTTCCACACGACGTCATCGACCGGATCCGGTGCCGTGAGCCCGAGTGAGACGAGGAAACTGCGCGCCTCGGGAGACCCACACACGGCGTGACGGACGGTCGGGAAGCTGGTCTCTATGTCGCTGGGAAGGAACGCATTCGACTTCCCGTTCTCGCGCGCGACGACGTGCGTGCCGTCGTCGAGGCGAACCAAAGGAAGCCCGCTGAAGAGGCCCGCGATCGCCTTCTGCGCGCTCAAGAAGGCATAGAGGCGCGTCAGCCACTCGTCCGACTGCGCTTCGAGGAATGCCTTGTCCAGCTTCACGACGATCTTGTCGGGCGTGAGCTCTGGAACCTGGAGTTCCTGCAGCAGGTACCTTCGAAGCTCAGGCGCGCGGTCCTGCGTGATGTCTCCCGTGAGCCACGCGCAGTCTTCGGCGTCGAACAACTCCTCGAGCTGCCCGGCGCTGAACAGCTCTCGCAGCTCCTGGGTGCGCGCCAGCCTTGCTTGTGCTGCAGTGACGTGGCCGCCGTCGTTGCGCGGGAGCAGCGCTTCTTCCAAGAAGGCCTCGCGCACCGCCTCGAAGAGCGGCGTGAACATCGCGCCCTCGGGGAATTTGGCTCGGTCCGTCGGGAGGCAACGCAGCGCCGAAGCGTCGAGCATCCCGTTGTCGCGAAGCCAGCGAACGGCCTCTACCAGCAAGTCGGCCGTCTCTTGCACGAGCTGTTGGTTCCAAGGGTCGTTGCGCTGCACGTTGTCGCGGCTGGGCGTCGTGCGGTACGGCCCCTGCACGAGGAAGCCAAGGTTCGTGGAGACGACCGTGGGGAAGAAGACCACCAGATGCGACGCCACGAGCTGCTGAACCGCCCATCGCCCGGGTTCGTCGTTGCTGGGCATGAGCGAGAAGGCGATCTCAACGCGACCGACCTTCTCGGCGGCGTTCGAGGACACGTCGCGGTGGAACACCAGCCAGTTCTGGTCGACCTCGGGCTTGCCGGTCTCCTGGCCGATCACCTTGATGCGGTGGACGTTCTCAGCGAGAGCTTCCGGGGCGCTCCGCATGTAGACGCCGGAAGCGCCGCCCTCGATGTTCCAGTTGATCTCGTCGATGTGTCGAAGGAACAGCAGCGCGCCAGGGCCGAGGCGCTGGAAGCCGTTCGCGATCTCCTGCTCCGCGCTGCTGTCGCCCAACTTGAGGGGCAGGATGATCTGGGTCTCGCCTGCGACGCGCGCCGACGGCGCCACCGCCTTCGGCTGGACGTAGTTTTCGACTGCGAAGTCCTCCTCGCCCGAGTGAATTTCCGGGCAATCCGTGAACGTGTAGACCGACTTGAAGCCGATGCCGAAGCGGCCTATGGAGTGCTGGTCCTTGGTGCTCTGCGCGATGCCGCAGACGCCACGCACGTCAGCCTCGTCGAACGGTCTTCCGAAGTGCGAGAGCTTCAGGCGCCAGGGCGACAGCGTGAAGGTGACGCTCCGAGGTCCCCTCGCGTCGCTGCGTCGGCCAAGCGCGTCCTCGGCGTTCTGGAGCAACTCGAAGATGAAGTGCGTGCGGTCGTCGTAGCGGTCCGCGAGCAGCATCGGGCCGACGATGCCGATGTCGGTGCCGTAGCGCGTTCGGTTCTCGTCGCTGATTGCAGCGTAGTTCGACGGCGCCATCACAGATTCTCCGCGAGGTCGCCGAGCATCTCGTCGATGCTGCCGAGCCCGATGGCGTGATCGAGGCTCCACACCTGCTGCTTGAGCTGCTGGCTGCCCTTGCGGTGCGTCGTCCAGCGGGCGCCATCGGTGATGATGGCGTCACGCACCTTCGCTGCCGAGCACGCGCTGTCGATCCACGTGCGGTGGTCGCGCAGCACGGCGTCAAGGTCCGTGGTGAGCACGAGGACACGCGAGGGCGAGCGCGTGATGCTGCCCATCATGCGCTCGTCGACCGTGAGACCCCACGCGGTGAGGTCATGAGGAGCCTCGACGTCGGCGAGCAGCGTCGCCTCCTCGAGGCCGTAACCGAAGAGCTCCGTGACGGGCTCGAACCACGGCTTCCTGAGCTGGAGCCACGCGCCCTTGCGGCTCTGCACGAGGCCGGAGCACTGCTGCCAGAGGGCCGTGAGTTGCTCACGCACCTGCTTCAACGACGCGCGGCCGTCGTGGGCGAGGATGCGTCGCCCCAACTCGCCGAAGTCGATCAGGAGGTCGGCGATGCGACTCCGCGCGGCGCGGGTCTTGATCGTCTCCGCGACATCGCCGTCGACCGGCACCGTCCCGTCTTCGTTGCCGTAGACGGTCGCCAGCAGCTCCTCGTGGGCGGCGAAGACGCGCCAGCGCAGCGTGACGGGCCAGCCGGGCGGTGCCGCCGCTTCGAGCGAAGCCAGTCCGCTGTGGGCGACCGCCGAGTACGACGCAGCGATATCCTCAAGCGCGTCCTCCGCGACCTCGAAGAGCAGCGACGCGGGCTGCACGCTGGTGCGCGAGTGCACGAGCGCGCAGGCCCAGCGCCCTGCTGCGGGCGCGCCCAGCGAGACGAGGCCGCTCGACGGCAGCGGCAGGCGCTCGGTCCCCGAGGGGCCGTGGAGGAACAGCACAGCCTCGTCGCCATCCTCCACCGCGACGCTGCCCACGTTCACGAGCAGTTCCGTGCCCACTTCGAAGACGGGGTAGCTCTCGCCGCGCGGGTTGGTGTGCCACGCGGAAGCCGGAGCCAGCGCCCACTCCAGTCGCGGCCACGCCTCACCGACATCAAGCCCGAGCGTGAACAGCATCTGCCGCGTCGCGGGCGCGAGCTGCGCCGCGAGGTCGAGCGACCAGATACGCCAGCCGCCATCCAGCTCGGTGCCGAGGTCATCTCCGACGTTCGGCGGGAGCAGCAACCGGTAGGCCTGCTCGAGCGCGAGGGTCGTGCTCTTGATGCGCTGGCCGACGCCGTCGGCATCGACGCGGAACACGGTGGGCGCCATTACGTCGAGCGCGTCGAGGGCGAGCTTGTCGAGGCCGAGGTCGTGCTCCTCCTCAAAGCCCACAGCCTCCCAGCGCCACGGGCCCGTTCCAGGACGTACCGCCGCGCGCGTCGGGCGCGTCTTGGCGTTCGCCGACAGCACGAAGCCATCCCACTCCGTGCCCACGACGCGCAGCTTCTTCACGAACGTCGGGAGACCATCGAGCGGGCCGACCTCGAGCTGCAGACCGCCAGCGGCGATGTCGAGGCACACGAGCCGCGTCTGCCAGCCGGTGCTCGTCGCCGTGGTCGCGCCCTCGTCGTCGGCCTCGGGCGCGGTGCCATCGAAGAACGACGCCACGCGACGGCCGAGCCTCGTGGCCTGCTCGTCACCGGTGAGGTTGCGCCGACCCACGCGGCGTTTCGCCTTGGGGCGCCGCTCGTAGTCGTCGGTCGAGAGCGCCTGCACCACCTTGGCCACGACGGTGATGTCATCGTCGTCCTCGGGCTGCAGCTCGATGCTCGGGTAGCGCTCCTTGTTCGGGTTCAGCGAGACGAGCGAGACCTTGTTGTGGCGACCCTCTTCGTCGCGCTGGTCGGCCACGTACTTCTTGACCGCGTAGTTGCCGGTCTCCGGGTCGGAGAAGGCGCCGCGCACCAGCACGCTCAGGTTCTGCTTGGTGCCCGACGGCCAGAGCTCGAAGACCGCGTAGCCGCCGTCGACGAGGCCGCTCCTGCCGTCGTCCATGCTGTGACCCTCGATGGCCGCGATGAACATCCGATCGTTGAGCCGACGCCCGGGCAGCGAGACGCGCACCCAGCCGAGCGTCTCGATGACCTGGTCCTGCGCACGCTTCCCCCACTCGCCGGCGGGCTCCGAGGCGGCGGCTGCCTTCAGGCTGTGGAGCGGCAGGTGCGTTCGGTACTTCTCAAGATCGCCGATCTTGCCCTCAACCACCGGCTGGCGCGACAGCTCACTCGCCGCGAGGTGGACCGCGTCGTGGCGCAGCACGAAGCGCGGGTCGTCGGCGCAGAACACGCTGCGGCGCCCGAACACCTCGCCCGCGCGCTTCAGCGCGGCGTCGAGCGCGACCGAGCTGCGCCGCTCGGCGTGGAGCCAGCGGTAGACCGCGTCGTTGACGACGAGGTCCTCGGCGAGCATCCAGCGGCCCCAGGGCGTCTCGCGGAAGCGCAGGTCCTCGCGCAGCCGCGCGTCTTCGCCGAGGCTCCAGTGCGAGGGCTCGAGCAGCTCACGCTCGCTGAACGTCGTGGGCGACTCGGCGAGGCGCGTGACGAGGACGTCGAAGGAAGCGCGGGTCATGCCGTGGCCTCCACGGGCGCCGCCGCTGCGAGGTCGAGACCTTCACGGACGATGACCGCGAGCTCGTCGGCCAACGCCGTCTTGCCTTCGCGCGTCCAGAGCTTCCGGTTCAGGTCGACGAAGCGCACGCCCACCGTGCCCGCGTCCGAGTCGTTGCGCCCTCGTGCATTGAGGTCGCGCGTCTGGATGCCCGCCGCCTTCGGATAGAGCAGGTGCGCGCGCTGGCAGTCGTAGCGGTGCAGGTAGGCGTAGAGCTGGTAGAGGTCCGATCGGCTCGGGCGACCGCCATCCTCTTCGGAGAGGCGCTTCCACTTCGTGTCGATGATCAGCGTCTTCGTCTTGGCTTCTTCGATACCCGCCGTCTCGTGAACGAATACGAGGTCGGGCGCCATGCGCAGCACCTTCTCCTGCCCGTCGAGGTAGAGGTTGTGACGCTGCCCCTTCGCCTGCGGAAACAGGCTCGCGTCGGCAAAGCGGTACATGACCTCGGAGGCGAGGAATGCGGCGATGTAGCGCTCGAACACCTGCTCCATGTCGAACAGCAGGGAGAAGGTCTCGACCTCGCCGCTGCGCGCGTCGGGCGCCTGGCCTTCGAGCAGCATGCAGGCGAAGCCGTAGATGTCGGCGAAGCGCTCGTTCTGGCGCGTGAACACCGGGTCGGGCTCGCGGTGGCGGAACGGCAGGTCGGGCACGTCGTCGAGCAGCGCGAGCACCTGATGGCACTTCACCAGTACGGTCACGGGCAGCACGCGGCCGGCGAGCACGCGGCACGCCTGCTTGAGCCGCACGGAGATCTGCGTGGCCTCGGTGAGCACGTCGTGCCGGCAGTAGAAGCGGGCCTTCTGCGCGGCGTTCAGCGCCACGTGCCGCGAGAGCACGAGCTTGCCTCGCAGCGTCGCGAGGTTGTCTTCCTCGGTGGCGTAGCCGCGATCGAGCCCACGCCGCAGCTCGAACAGCGTGCGCTCGAGGAAGGCGGCGACGAGCTGATCGTGAAGGTTGCCGCGCTTGAGGGCGAGGTCGGCGATGCCGCGCGCGCGCACCGCTCCGAGCCCCCCGCGCAGCAGCATCTCCATCAGGTTGCTTCGGATGTCGCGGACATCCTGGTCGCTGTCCTGCGCCGCGCCCTCGTCGGTCTTCGGCAAGATCTCGAGCTGCAAACCGGGGATCTGCATCACACCAACCCAGGGGCCGACGAAGCAGTGGTTACGCCGCCAGCGAAACACCGCCGCCTCGCCTCGGTCTTCGCGAGCGCCCTCGCTGCGATAGAGCCGGTCGTACAGGCGCTGGGGCAGCACGCGGCGCGAAGGTGTCCCAAGCTCGACGCTGTCGGCGTCGGAGTCAGACCGCACGATGCGGCCACGCTCGAGGACAGTCACGCGCAGCATCAGGTCCCCTTGGCTCTAACCAGCTCTTCGAAGGCCTGCTTCAGCCACGTATCGCCAGCCTTGCCGCGCGGGCGGAAGGCCGGATGCACGTCCCACGCGACCTGGTCGACGTACTCGTCGTGGTCGAAGCCCAGCACGGTCTTCTCGTCGAGCTTCTGCGTCGTGAGGAAGGTGCCGCTGCCGTGCTCGGTGCCGCGCACCTCCTTCGGCGTGCCGTCGGCCTTGATCGGGTAGCCGAGTGCGAGTGCGACCTTGTCCCACTGGCCGTAGAAGTACTCCTGAAGCAGCGGGAGGATGCAGTCGGCGAAGACGGCACGCAGACCATCGAACGAGCGCACGCCGAAGAAGTAGGCGTGCCCGATCTGGTGCTCGCGGTCGTAGAGGTAGCGCAGGCGCTCGTTGAGCTTCGTGAACACCGCGACGACAAGCGTGCGCAACGCCTCGTCGACGTTCGCCTCGGCGAGCGCATCGCTCAGCGCGTCGGCGTCGGGCATCATCTCCTCGAAGGTGAACCGGCGGCGCAGCGCGACGTCCATCAGCGCGATGGAGCGGTCGGCGGTGTTCATGGTGCCGACGACGTGCAGGTTCGGCGGCACGCCGAACCACTCCTTCGACGACGGGAGCTGCACGCGCAGTTCGTTCGGGTTGCCGAGCCGCTTGTCGGGTTCGAGCAGCGTGATCAGCTCGCCGAAGACGCGCGCGATATTGGCGCGGTTGATCTCATCGATAACGAGGACGAAGGCGGCCTTCCGTTGCTGCGCCGCCGTGGCGGCGATGCGCTTGAAGATGCCGGGCTCGACTCGGTAGTGGACGTCGCCTTCTTCGTCGGTGATGGCGCGCAGGCCTTCGACGAACTCCTCGTAGGCGAAGGCCTGGTGGAACGTGCAGAAGACGATCTGCCCCGCCTGGCGCAGCCGCTCCCACTCGGCTTGCACATGATCGTTCGGTGCGTCGGTGGCGGTCGCGTCGCCCAGCAGCTCGAGGGCGCGCCTTCGCACGTTGTACGTCTTCCCGGTGCCGGGCGGGCCGTAGAGGATGATGTTGCTCGGGTCGGTGACCGAGAACGGGACGGCTCCGCTACCGCCGACGAGCGTCTCGAACTTCTCCTGCGGCAGCTCGCGCAGCGTGCGCGTCCAGTCTGCCTGGTCCTCGATGTCGCGCGCGGTGGTGTCGTCCCACTTCACCTTGATCTGGTGCGGGAAGTCCTCGCCCTCGACGGTGTGCTCGCCGGGCCGATACCGGTAGCCCTCGGTGACGGTGCCGACGCCGAGGATCGACGTCCTCCCGTTGTTGGCGATGACGCGGTCCCCGGGCTGAATCGCGCGGAACAGCCACACCTGGTACGGCCCCTCGCTGCGCTTGCTCTTGTTGTACTTGGCCTTGGAGAGCGCTTGGAAGTCAGCCTCGGCGAGCGTGGAGATGTCGCCGAGGTCGGGCCAGCCGATGGCCGCGATGCCTCGCTGTCGCCACTCGGGCCACGCGATGCCGTTTCGACCGGGAGCGACCTTCCAGTAGCGCGCGCCAGAGGCGGCCGTGGTGGTTGGCGTCGCCGTCGCGACGCTGCTCGCGGGCACGTCGCGAAGGACGGCGTCGATGCCGACCTTGAACTGCTGGGCCTCCGTGCTTGTGACCTCGCGCAGCTCCGGCGTCGCCGACAGCTCCGGCGCCTCCAGCATCGGTAGGCGTCGCCAGTGCAGCGAGCTCGCACTGTCTAGCGCCAGCAC
Organism: Polyangiaceae bacterium; assembly: GCA_015075635.1. Lineage (NCBI taxonomy): Bacteria > Pseudomonadati > Myxococcota > Polyangiales > Polyangiaceae > Polyangiaceae bacterium. The sequence goes on along the minus strand of JABTUA010000002.1, from coordinate 1,784,528 downwards.
GCGCGCGAGCGCCGTTACGGTGTCGCCGTCGTGCAGAGCGAGCACGTGGCCCGCGCGAATGCCCTCTTGATGGAGCTTTGACGGGACGTTGAACGACGCGGGCAGGTCGCTCGCGCGCACGTCCTCCTTCGCGGCGAGCTGGGCTTGCTGCTCGGCGGGCGCGATGTCCTTCAGGGGGACGAACCAGAAGCGGGCATTACTCATCGTCTTCCTCGGGGGGCACGCTCGCGGCTGCCGCCGCACCTCCGACCAGGCGGAAGGCATCCGGCCACCCGCCGCACGTCTCGATGGTGCGATCGATCTTGCTCTGCTCCTCGATCGTTTCTCGGAGAGCGTTGAGCACCAGCGCGAACCTCCGGGACTCGTCAGTTGAGAGAGCGCGTCCACGCCGGGCGGAGAGCCACTTCTTGCAGACCTCGTAGCTGCCGATCTTGAATCCCCAGACAGCAGCGGAGACTCCTCCGAACCACTGCTTCGTGTTGATCCAGAGTTTTCCTTCCTTAGCGTCGAACTTCGGCATCCCAGGCGCGACGACTCCGTCCCCTTTTCCCTGGAGTCCCTCATCGGGCCCGAGCGATTTCGGCGACGTCTTCAGCAGGTGCAGTTCGACGAGGCGCTTCCCGTGCTCGCCAAGCGCCTTGAACACCTCAGCCGACGAGGGGCGAGGCACGCGAGGGAACTCTCGGATGAGGAGATCGTTGTACCGCCGTCTGTAGGATGGACTGGAGAGTACGGCGTACCAGTACTCGAACATCGCCATGGGCGTGGCCGCCTTCCCCGCGATGTCGGTGTACGCAGCCACCACGTGGCGGTCGATGTTGGGCTGGTTGCGCTTCACGAGTCCGTCGGGATCGCGGAGGAACAGCGGGAACACGAACGCGTTGGCCGAGGTCTTCGACGAAAGGCTGATGACCTCTGTGATCTGGTCGGACAAGAAGACGTGGTTGAAGTCGTCTCCCTTGGTCATTCGCGTCGTGAGGAGGGCGACGTTTCCCGGATCCAGGAGATGGGCGTTCACGCGCTCTCGGCGATGAACAAGGACGCTCGGGTCATAGACCGTCCATCGCTCATCGAAGGGACGGTACAGGCACGACACCAACTGCTTTCGCCATCCGCCGGTAGCCAGGACCTTCTTGGCGTTGGCGTACTGCCACTGCGACTGCGTGCAGAGCTTGAACTGGTCGCGCGCGTCCGCCTCGGATTTCGTGGCGAGCAGCGTGGTTACATGGTCAGAGATTTCTTCTCGGGTGAATGCGATCGCGAAGTCGTCGTGCGTGGTCAGGAAGCCAGGCGCAGGTCTGCCATTGGGGGAGAACACCGCGTCGATGGCATCAAACTGCGCGAACTCGACACTCGCATCCGTGCCCGTACGAGTCGCGAGAAAGAGGAAACGGTCATCGTGCTGGACGTCGGTGAGCCAGACGATGGGCGCAACGCCCTCGAAGGCTGCGCGAAGCCGCTGCAGCTTCGGTCCACGCGCACCCCACAAGTCAGCGGTTCGGAAGGTGGCCAACCCATCGGCAGCAGCGTCCGGAGTGCGCCGCGCGCACAAGATCGCAACGCCTTGCATGATGTTGAAAACGTTGTCGTCAGCCCCGCCATCGGGGGGAGCTTCGCGGCGGGCGAGATTCCCGTGGAGGTTCAGCACGTCCACGTTCGAAAAGGTGGTCAGGAGGTGATGCCTCAGGCCCGGGAACGTGTCGCCATCCAAGTAGCTGTGGTCGGTTATGAACCCAAGCACTCCGAACCCAGTCGCAGCAAGTCTGCGTTCTGCGTACGCGATGAACTTCACGTAGTCGTTCTGGAGCCACTTTCCTTGAGCGAGGCGTAGCGCCTTGCCGCCGATACTCCGGTACGGCTCGACAAGGCCTCGCGCCCATTCGCCGTTGTTCTGCGAGTGACCGGCGTAAGGCGGGTTGCCCACCACGACAGTGACGCGGATGGATTTCTTGGCACGCTCTGCCTCCTTCGCCTCCTCCGCGACGTGTTCTCCTATGAATGAGAGCTGAGCTGCCGTGTGCGGCTCGAGCGAGTTGGTGAGGAACACACGTAGGCGATCGTTCTTCGTGAACGTGAAGCCGGTCTCCTGCAGCGCGAGTCCGAGGCGCAGGTGGCTCACGATGTAGGGCGCCATCATCAGCTCGAAGCCGTTGATGCGCGGCAAGAGGTCCTTGCGGACGTAGCTGACCCACGCCTTGCGCGCGGCCTCCTCGTCGAGCCCCTGCTTCTTGAACTCGGCCTGCATCGTCTCGTGGATGACCTCGATGACGCGCAGGATAAAGGTGCCCGTTCCGAGCGCCGGGTCGAGCACCTGGACGAAGGGCGCCTTCGGGTCGACGCCCTCGGGCACCGACAGCTTCTTCGCCTTGGCGAAGGCGGCCCACGCCGTCGTGTCGGCGAGACCGAGCGGGAGACCGAAGTCATTCTGGAGCGAGGCGTGCGCGGTCCGCACGATGTACGAGACCACCTCGTCGGGCGTGTAGTAGACGCCCTGGTCCTTGCGTACCTGCGGGTCGTAGGCGTCGAGGAAGTCCTCGTAGAAGTGGATCGACGGGTCGCGCTTCTCGTCCTGGAATACCTCTTTGACCGAGGTGCGCGCGAGCAAGCTGGTGATGTCGTCGAGAAGCCAGGTCAGGTTCTTGTCGAAGTTGGAGTTGTTGACCAGCTTGTCGAACAGGTCCTTCAAGAACGCGCTCGTCTCGGGGAGCAGGTCCTTCAAGTTCTTGCGCGTGAAGAGCGGCTTGTTCTCGTCGTCGCTCGAGATCCAGCGCGCGGCCAACATGCCGTAGGTGATCGTCTGCGCGTAGGCGTCGGCGAACTTCTCGACGGTGAGCGTGGCGAGCGCGGCGTTGAAGGTGTCGAACAGCTTCTTGAGCGGGCCCCTGTCGTTGCCCGCCGCGATCTCCTTCTCCAGCTCCTCGACGGCCAGCGCCTTCAGATGCTGGGCGCGCCACGCCAGCTCGGTGGCCAGCTGCTTCGGCTTCTCGATGGCGCTCTTGCTGACGACGAAGAAGCGCGAGAGGAGCTGGACGACGCCGCCCTCGCCGTCGAACTGAGTCCGCTTCGGGCCTCGCGTGAGGCGACCACGGAGCGGCGTGCTGCCCTGCCAGAGCTCCAGCTCCGGCTCGGCGCTGTCGGGGTAGATGACGAGGACGTTGTGGAAGTGGTTGTTGTTCGCGAGCGCTGCGCGCAGCGGCTCGACCTTCGCCTTGGTCGAGGCGACGTACACGATGAAGCCGAGGAGCCGCTCGTTGCGGTCGTAGATGCGAACGCCCTGGAGCGGGTTCTTGAAGCCTGGCTTCTGCGATTCGACGGGATCGGCGCCGATGCCGTGGTTCACGGGCAGCTCGATCATGTCGAGGCGCCGGTTCTGGTTCGCGCTCTTGCGGTGGATGCCGAACGAGCCCGCGATCTCGTCGAGCACGTCGCGGAGCTTCTTGCGCAACTCCTCTTCGGCGATCCCGAGCAGGCTCCCCTGCGTGCAGACCGCGAGGAGGTCCTTGATCTTCTTGCGCTCGGCGCCCGTGATGAAGGCGTCCTGCCACTTGGCGCCGCTAGCGAGCTTCTCGAAGTGACGGCTGAAGAGCTGATCGAGGTGCTCCTCGGCCAAGGGCCGATCCCAGTCTCGCACCTCCTCGCGAAGCGTGAACACCTCGAGGGCGCCGGTGGTGGTGCTCTTGGTTCCGAAGCAGACGATCTGGCGGCCTGCAGAGGAGGCGCGGTCGTCGACGATGGAGACGACGCAGAGGGTCTCGGTCTGAGCGCCCTGCCGGGCGGACGCCGTGCGCTTCTTCTCGAAGCCCTCGAGGACGTCCTGAACGATGCGGTGGAGCGCGTCTTCGAGCTGATCGGTCTGCCGGAAGAACGGGTCGGCCAGCAGCTCGCGCCCCTTCTTGTCGAGCTCGAAGAGCACGATGTGGAACGGGCGCTCGTTGGTCTTCGGCCAGTAGATGCCGGCGTTCGGCAGGAACTTGCTGGTCCTCTGGTCGCCGAGGACGATCTCGTCACGGGGCTGCGCCTCACCGTGCGCGAAGACCTCCTCGAGGAGGAGCTGAGCGAAGCGCGTATCGGCGGGCGGCGGAACCGAGGGCGTGGTGGTGTCGTCGTTGCCGAAGACATCGTCTGCGCTGAACGAAGCGGCCGAAGTCGACTTCGACGCCTTCTTCGGCTTGGGCGCGACACCATCGAGAATGCGGCTAACGAACTCTTCCTTCTTCATGCTTCCTCACTCGGTCTCACGGGCGCAGCCTCGTCGAGAACACGAAGCTGAAGGAGTCGAAATCCACTGACGGCGATGGCGCGCCGATCGGGCTCCGCGCCAAGGAAGCCCGCCGAGATGGCCGACGCACCTTGCAGGAGGGGGCGGCGCATGTCGCCGAGCTCTTCCAGGGCGGTGTCTTCGTCGACAAGGCGCCGCGAGGCCGCGAGGAGGTCCCAGGCGGCGATGGGGCGCGAGGCGTCCTCGGAGAACGGAAGGCCGGTGCGCGTCGCCGCCGGGAAGGTCTTGCTGTCGAGTGCGAGCCAGAAGTTGAGCAGCGAGTCCGCGGGCTTCGCCGTCGTCCACAGCCAGTGCGGAACACCGTCAACGAGGCGCGGTTGGAGCTGCCGCGTGTAGACGGTGGTCTCGCCGCCCTTACGGCCAAGCTGCGCCCACGCGAGGATGCGGTCGTCTTGGCGCCCGCCGACCTCACGGAGCCAGCCGTTCCACGCGGCGAGCCACTCGGCGTCGATGCCGCGCTCGCTCATGAGGCGGCGAAGGCGTTGTTGGTAGCCCGCGATCTGCTCGATGGCGCGGTCGCCCTGCCAGGCGTTGAGGGCCGAGATGCCCCGGAAGCGGTAGTCGGCCATCCAGTCAGCTTCGGCGCCGGTGCCCTGTTCGAGGCCGAGGGTGAAGTCGATGGCGAGCGTCTTGTTGGCGATGCGCTCGCGGAGCTGCAGCTCGGCCTCGAGCTCGTCGGGCAGGAGCAGGTTCACGGTGACGGGCGCGGCGCCGGCGTGCGCGTGCCACCAGTAGCGCGGCGGCGGAACGCCGAGGTCACGCGCGAGCGTTTCGAGGTCGGGGAAGCTCGTTGCCTCTTCGATGGCGGGGTTCAGGCGGCGGTCGATGCGGCCCGCGCGCTGGATCATCCGCACCGGGTTCCAGTGGACGTCGAAGTTGATGAGCAGCGCGGCGTCCTGGAGGTTCACGCCCTCGGCGAGAACGTCAGTGGCGAAGAGGACGTCGGTGGGCTGCTTGAGCGCCTGCGTCCAGCCGTTGGTCCACAGCGCATCGAGCTGCTGCTGTTCGAAGACCGAAGCGCCGGGCAAGCGCGGGCGCGACGGGCCGAGACGGTAGAACGGCGCGAAGGCGTGGATGACCGCATCGCGATCTTCGGTTTCGCCGCTGACGACGGCGCTGCGGTCTACGAGGGCGAGCACGTCGTCATGGCGAACCGCGCGCCCGACGTCGGCACCGAGCAGCCCCGTGACGATCGCCCACTCCTGACGCGAGAGCGCGTGCGTCGCTCGCAGCACCGAGTCGACGTAGGCCAGGGTGTCGGTGAACTGCGAGAAGACGATGACCTTCTGGCCGTCGGCCCGCGCGCGCAGCAGGCGCGCCACCAGGCGGCGCAGCTTGCCGTCGGTGACGATGCGCATCGCCCACGCCGCCGACTTCGGCCAGTCGACCTCCTGACCGCCATTGATGAAGCGCTGCGGCCAGTCGCTCTGCGCGAAGCGACCGAAGACGATGTCGGCGAGGCCGGGCGCTACGCGGAGCAGCGTGGCCAGATCGCGCGTGAGGTGCTCGCGCAGGTTCCACAGACGATCGAGCTGCTCCTTGCGCTCAGACGACTTGTCGTCGTCTCGTCCGAACAGCTCGAACTGGGGCGGCGGCGGGTCGTCGCTGTCGGCGGCAGCACGCGCGCTGTGGGCACCGCTCCACCGCTCGAGCAGATCGTTGCCGCGCGCCCTCGCCTTGCCGCCGGTAAGCAGCGTGTCGATGCGCTCACGCTCCAAGGGCTTCACCGCGTCGACGAGGTCCGCCAGCTCGGCAGCGAGAGCCTTCTCGCGCTTCTTGTCGCCGACCTCGCGACACAGCTCCCCGAGCTGCTTGAGACGATGCGCATGCAGCGCGAGCAGCCGGAGCAGGGTGATGAGGAACGCGACGGGCGACGACTCGAGGCGCTTGAGCACCAGCACGCGCTGCAGGCCGACGACCGACGAAACCTCGCCCGCGTCGCGGATGCCGTCGCGAACGTCGGCCCACATGTAGATCTTGAGCGAGAGCGGCGGCGTCTCCGTGTCGGTGGCCTCGGCCTCGGTCTCGAAGAGCGGGAGGAAGCGCGCGAGCACGTCGCGGGTGTCGTCGTAGACGTCCTCGTAGACGAGCTTCTCGGGAGTGGCCGCGTCGGGCCGGAACAAGAGCCGCGCGTTCGAGCCCTGCTCGCGCTCGATCTGCTTGCAGAGCGCGCGCGAGCGTTGGACCACGATGCGGTCGAGCAGCTCGCCCGCGATGCGCGCAGGCACTTCTGCCGGAGGCTGGCCGCTCTGGATGGCGGCGCGCACGGCGGCTTGCTGCGCGGTGAGCCGTTTCTCCTGCTCCCTGAGGTAGTCGCCCACGCGCGGCACTTGCACGCCGAACTGCACGTCGTCGCGGAAGTCGGGCGCGTAGGCAAACTTCGCCGAGGCGTCGCCGTGAATGAGCAGCGCCGCGACGTCGGCCGCACCTTTGCCCTTGGTGGCCTTCGCCACGCGCTCCTCGACGTCCTTGAACACGCGCGTGCGGTACTTGTCGGGCGTGAGGTTGTCGTTGAAGAAGAGCGGCTTGCCGAACATCAGCGCCGCCTGCTGGCGCAGGTCTTCGAGGCTGTTGTTCACGGGCGTGGCGGTGAGCAGCAGCACCTTGCGACGCAGATCCTTGCGCGGCTGCAAGCGCAGGAGGTCACGCAGCACCGTGGTGCGGCGCGCGCCGACAGAGCGGAAGTTGTGCGCCTCGTCCACCACCACGAGATCCGACAGGAGCAGGTGCTCCATGTCGCTCATGCCCGCGCGGCCGCGCGTGAGGATGTCGCTCGACGGCACGATGCGCGAGAGCTTCGAGTGCGAGATGACGCGGATGGTGGCGAGCGGAACGCCGTGCGCAGCGAGAGGCGCGATGGCCTCGCGCACCCAGGTGCTCACCACCGAGTTCGGCGAAAGCACCGTGATTCGGAACGGGTCGTCGGTCGCCGAGCGCTTCGTGTCGGCGAGCTGCTCCCGCCACTGGTTCGCGTAGTGAACGGCGACGGTGGTGGCGACGTAGGTCTTCCCGAGGCCGACGCCGTCGCAGAGCATCGCGCCGCCATACTCCTCGAGCTGGGCGACGAGCCGCTGCGCGGCCTGACGCTGATAGGCGGCGGCCTGGTAACGCTCCGTTGCGGCGTGCAGCGTGCGCTGCTGGCCGACCATGCGCCCGATGTGATCGAGGAGCACGAGCCATGCCTTCTCGCGCGGGTTGCACTCTTCGAGCGACGAGACGCGGCGCACAGGACGGGCGAAATGGGCGTCGACGAAGGCGCGCGCTTCGCGGTCCCACTGCCGATGGGGCGTCGGCGAAAGCGAGGCCTGCGTGTCCCAGTGGCCGCACGCATCGCCCGGGCGAACGTGGCCGAGCGTGAGGTGCGCGCAGAGGTGGAGCAGCATCTCGGCGACCAGCGAGGCGGGCTGCTCGAGGTCGACGGCGACGACGACGCGGTCAGCTTCGGGCACGAGACGCGCGATGGCGCTCGCTTCGGGCGGGACGACGAAGGTGCCCTCGGGGGCGGCTGTCTTGTCGACGATGGCCCACGCGAACGGGATGTCGAAGTGCGCCGCGAGGTGGAAGTGCAGCTCGTTCAGCGCCTCGCGCGGGGTGCGCGTGAGCACGTCGTACTGCTCCCACCAACCGGCCTCGGGTACGCGCGGCTTCGACGCTGGCGCGAGGCCGTTTACCCACAGGGCGACGGCTCCCTCCGAGCTTGCGGTGCTCCAGACGGCGTCGCGGAGCGTGCTGCGGACCGGCTGGGCGGCATCGTTCGACTTCGTCGTGTTCCAGGAGAGCGGATGGTCGCCGGTGAGCTCGGCCTCCTCGAAGCCGCCACACCGGAGCGCGAGCCCGACGAACGCGTGGGCGGCGTCGAGCGCGAGCGCCTCAGCGGTGGTCGGGAGCGCCAGCGCGGGGATGGGCGCGACCACGTCGACGTCGGACTGGAGCCACAGGCGCGCGGTGGCGGGGCCGCTCGTGAACGGCGCGCGGATAGCGACGGAACCCGGTTCCGAGCCCAAGAGAGCGAGCTCGACGGCGATCGCGTGCTCGCCGAGTTGGAGCGCGAAGCGGAGCTTGTTGATGCCTGCGCGCTCGAGCCGATCCGCGATTTCTTCGGCGGCGAGGTCTTCGCGGGGCGCGCCCGTGGTGAGCGTCGCGGTGACCTTGGTGCTCGCGCCAAAGAGCAGACTCGTGAGCGCGCGGAGATACCGGGAGGCCTCGGCAGCCGACCCGAAACGCAGGCGCACGTCGAACGGTTCGGCGCGCTCCACCGCACGTAGGGCCCTCGCGGGCTCGAGTCGTCGGTCGTCTCTGGTCTCCGCGCTCCGCATCATCGCTTGCTCTGGTTCCTCCTCCATCGACGACGCTCGTGGCTTGGCCCGCCCGGACCGGCTCGGGCCGAGGCTTCAAGAAAGGCGCGAGCTGCCGCCGCGGGGTTTTCCGCGCCTGGACCCACCGGTGCCGGGAGCTCATGGGTGCCCCCGGCGTGTATCGAGACGCCCCAAACTTACTCGGGTTTGGGACCGAAGAGTTCAATGTTCTCGGGATCTCAGGTACTTTGCTGCTGCGTGATACCGCAGGCGGGGTATACTGAACGTAGGGTCAGTATCATGGCGAAGTCGCGATCCACGTCCAAGGGGAACGCCCATCGTTTCGGAGGGGACTGGACCCAGGCGAAGCTCGACGTGCTCAGGGACTACCTGGCCGCGTACACCAAGGCGTTGAAGGACAAGCCGAGTGGCGGCCAGCCGTTCCGCAAGGCGTACATCGACGCGTTCGCCGGCACCGGCTCTCGCACGGCGCGCGAGCGCGGGACGGGCGAGGCGACTGAGACGCTGCTGTTTCCCGATCTCGCCGAGCCCTCACCGCAGAAGCTGCTCGACGGCTCAGCGAGGCTTGCGCTGCAGGTCGAGCCCCGTTTCGACAAGTACATCTTCATCGAGCGGAGCCCGGAGCGCTGCTCACAGCTCGAAAGCTTGAAGGCAGAGTTCCCCGCGCTCGCCGGCGACATCGCGGTCCGCCAGGGTGAAGCGAACGAGGAGATCCAGAGGCTCTGTGGGTCACCCGACAATTGGAAGTCTCGTCGCGCGGTGCTGTTCCTCGACCCCTACGGAATGCAAGTCGAGTGGAAGACGATCGAGGCCGTTGCTGCCACGAAGGCGATCGACCTCTGGCTGCTCGTGCCGCTCGGAATGGGGATGAACCGGCTCGCAACGAAGTCCGGCAGGTTGCCGGAGTCGTGGCGTCAGCGAATGGACGCCTTTCTCGGCACCACGGCGTGGTACGAGGAGTTCTATAAGGTCGAGACGAAGCCGACGCTCTTCGGCGATGACCAAGTCCAGGTAAAGGCGTCGATGGACGTGATGGCTCGTTACTTCAACGACCGCCTGAAGCAGGTGTTCGCGGGCGTCGTCGAGGAGCCGGGAGTGCTCTGGAACTCGGCGAACAACCCGCTGTACCTCCTCTGCTTCGCGGTGGGCAACGAGCGCGGGAAGGACATCGCGCTGCGCATCGCCAACCACACACTCAAGCGACTGAGGGATGTGCCCTGATGGCGCTCGGCTCCGGCATCGAGTGGACCGAGTCCACGTGGAACCCGGTCACGGGGTGCAGCAAGATCAGTCCGGGCTGCAAGTACTGCTACGCCGAACGCATGGCGGAACGGCTGCAGGCGATGGGCCAGGCGAACTACAGGAACGGCTTCGAGCTCACGTTGCAGCCGCAGATGCTGGAGCTTCCGCTGCGGTGGAAGAAGCCGCAGGCGATTTTCGTCAACTCGATGAGCGACCTGTTCCACAAGGATGTGCCTTTCGAGTACATCCAGCGTGTCTTTGACGTCATGCGACGCGCGCACTGGCACCGCTTTCAGGTGCTCACGAAGCGCGCGCGCCGGCTCGTCGAGTTGAGCCGCGCGATCGAGTGGCCCGCGAACGTGTGGATGGGGGTTAGCGTCGAGAGCGCCGACCACATCGACCGCATCGACGACCTTCGCAAGACCGGCGCGCACGTCAAGTTCCTCTCCCTCGAGCCGCTCTTGGGCCCCTTGCCCAAATTGAAGCTCAAGGACATCGACTGGGTAATCGTCGGTGGCGAATCCGGTCATGGAGCGCGGCCGATGGACCCAGCCTGGGTGACCAACATCCGCGACCAGTGCGCACGCGCTGGCGTGCCGTTCTTCTTCAAGCAGTGGGGCGGCAAAAACAAGAAGAAGGCAGGTCGACTGCTCGACGGGCGAACGTGGAACGAGATGCCGACCGCGTACGCATCAACCTCGTTGCGACCCGCGTCGCGCGGGCGCTCGCTCCCCGTGCGCGTGTGAACCGACCGCTCGTCTCATGTCACGCGAAGTCACATCTCCACCCTCTGCATCGCGAAACGGCGCCGAAGAACGCTGGGGCGTCGCAACCACGTTGCTCCTGCCCGCCGTTGAGGCTGCCAGAAGGCACGTCGGCATCGACGAGGCGACCTTCCGCACTCACACCTTCCACCGAATGCCGCGCGAGTTCTTCTTGTGGACGGCGCTCGACGAAGTGCTCAAAGCGTGCGTGTTCCTCATGAAGCTCGACGGATTCCTCGCCGATGATGAGCCTCGCTCGGCCGAGGCGGATGATATCGACTGCATCGAACGAGCGATCGAAGCCGTGTTGCTCGAGGAAGAACGCTTGCGAACGCGTCGACTTTGCGAGCTCCTTGTTCAACTCGTGCTGTTCTCGCGGAAGGACACGCCGGAAGTCTACAAGCACTTTCTTCTTCTTGAGGAGCTGGTGCGGGCGGCGGCTTTCAACCAAGAGCTCGCGGAGTTTCACGGCATGCCCAGCGCCTGGATCGGCGCGACGATCGAGATGACGGTGGAAGAAGCCCGCAAGGTCGAGTCGTTGGTGGACGCCAGCGACGCCTGGTACGCCCGTGCGTCCGCGCGGCCGGCTCGCGCGGATGACTGGCAACGAACTCTGACATCGGCCCGCCAGCGGGTTGTTCGGGCCCTGCCCTTGATGACCGACTTCGAGCGACTTGCGATCGGCACCACCTACGGTGAGGCATTCGGGAGTCCCAGCGAGAGCATCCACTTTCGCGCGGGTGCAGATTCGGTCGACCATTCGCGGGATAGCACGGTAGTGGTCGAAGGAACCAAGCTCGGTCTGATGGGCCTGTGCGTGATGCGTCGCGTTCACGAGCTGCTGGGCCGACCTCCGGTGCCACCGCTCACACAGATCGCGACGGTGCTCGACTCCAATCAAGAGCCGACCCGGCTGATGGAGTCCTTGAACTTCCGAGCTGCTGTTAGCGTAGGGGACTTCGTCCTTGCACGCGGGTACCTCGGTCAAGTCGTGGACGAGACCGTCTCAGACTTTGGCTACCGGTCCGTGAGAGTCGAGCTCCTCGCAGAACGGCCCCTGCCCGGTCTCGCCGCGGACTGGTTCAGGGTACGGGACGTCGTCCGCCTTTTCTCGAAGCCGAATCTTGTTGCGCGCGTTCGCGCAGCCCTTGGCGACCCAGCCGCTGCGGTGGACGACGAGGCGCTCCGTTCGGCGGCTCTGAGTGCGTGGGAGCTGGGTCTACGCGCGGACGTGGGCTCCCGAAGTCGTCGGCGGGCGAAGACGTAGTGACCTGGGACGGCCTGTGGACTTGCCGCGCCTGGGGGACAAGCCGTCACTTCACGTCGATGTCCGCCTCGCTTGTCCCCAGGCGCTTGGACAAGCCTGCGGCTTGCCCACAAGTCCACAGGCCCGACGACGACGACGATTTATTCGTCTACGAACCTTCGATCCGCACGTTCAGCCACTCCGCCGCCGGTATCGCGCCCTGCGTGAGTTTTTCGATCCGGAGAGCGAGAGCAAGCCCAGGACGGCATCCACCGCGGCAGACCTTGTCCAGGTGAGTGCGGTTTATCCCGAGCGCGACGGCGACCTCGTCGCGGTTCATCTTGGAGGCGTCGATCCAGCGCGAGAACTTGGTCTCGCGTTTTCTTGGCCGGCCGGGCGATCGCTTCGCAGCCATCGCTCGGGAGTGTTCGCCCACGCTGCCGAAATCGTCAAGTCGCAGCGAGAAAAGCGTTGCTTGTTTACGCTTACTTGATTATATTCCGGGTGCGTTTGGGGAGTGGCTGGATGGCGTCTGATGTGTTCTCCGATCTCGTGGCGGCCGCGATCATCGAGGCCCAGAAGCCGCTGGTCGGCGTGCTCGAAGAGCTGCGCACCGAGCTAGCAGAAACCCGGCGAGAGCTTCAGGAGCTTCGGGAGGAAGCCAAGCCGCAGCCCGCGCCCGAGATCGTTTACCTCTCGCTCCCGCAGGTCGCCGAGCGCCTCGGTGTGTCGCAGCGCACCGCGCGCCGTTGGCTCGACGCCGGTCGCCTGCCGCACGTTCGCCTGCCGGGCGGCGGCGTTCGCGTGAGCGTGGCCCAGCTCGAGCAGGCGCTGGCCGGGAGGGCAGCGTGACCGCCTCGTGGAGCGTCTACCAGCGCGGCGACAGCGGCGACTGGATGCTGCGATTCAAGGACGGCGAGAAGTGGCGCGACAAGCGCATCCCGCGCGATGCGGGGGTTCGAACGAAGCGCGCGGCGGAGGACTGGGCCCGCGAATGGCTGCGCGAGCAGGCCGCAACCACGAGCCACTCGCAGTCCACGGTGGCTGACTACCTCGACCGCTGGGTCGAACATCGGGAGAAGAACCCGAAGGTCCGCGCGTCCACGCTGGCCAACAACAAGGGCCACCTCGAGCTCCACGTGAAGCCCGCGCTCGGTGCGTCGCTCCTGTCCCAGCTCCGGCCGAAGCAGGTCCGGGACTTCGTGGTCGGCTTGCGCACGAAGACGGTGACTCCGCGTGGCGCGAAATCGTCGCAGACGCCTCGCCCTCTCGCCGCCCACACCATCCGCAACATCGTCGCAACTCTTCGGGACGCCCTCGACGACGCCGTCGGCGAAGAGCTGATTCCCTCCAACGCCGCCCGCGCCGCCCTGGTCAGCGCCGAGATCCCCGCCGCGGAAACGCGCGCTGGCGAGAACGTCATCGTGCATCTCTCAATCGCCGAAGCCCAACGACTCCTGAAGTCCGAGAAACCCCCGGAAGAGCGCCGCGTTCGCTACCTGCTGGCCTTCACCAGCGGCATGCGCGACGGCGAGCTCGCCGGTCTCACCTGGGCCGACCTCGACGACTCCACCGTGCGCGTCGCCAAGCAGGTCTCCACGCGCGCGCTGAAGGTCACCCGCCCGAAAACCAAGCACGCCCACCGCGTGCTCCCGCTCCACTCGCTCGCCGCCGATGCCCTGAAGACCTGGAAGTCCCACGGCTGGATCCTCCTCGTCGGACGCCAGCCCCAACCCACCGACCCGGTTTTCGCCGACGAGCACGGCCACCCCCATCGCCCCCGAAGCGCCGAGCTCCTCCGCGAAGACCTCGAGGCCGCTGGCTGCCCCACCAAGTACGCGGGCGAGTACCCGATCGACTTCCACGCGACCCGGCGGAGCTTCGCGAGCTGGCTCGAGGCGAACGAGGTGCCCGGCGACATCGTCGATCGGCTGCTGGGTCAGGCCGGGAAGAGCGTCCGGAAGCGGCACTACAGCGCGACCGACCTGGAGGTCATGCGGAAGGCGATCGAGACCATTCGGCTCGACGTCCAGACCGTTGCGTTTGCTGCATCGCTTGCTGCACCCGTGCAGCAAGCCATCCGGGATTCCGCTGCAATCTCCTGGAGCCAGCTTCGAGACTTGAACTCGAGACCTACGGTTTACGAAACCGTTGCTCTACCACTGAGCTAAGCTGGCGACCCTGTTGGGGCGCGCGAGAATACGCACGCGCTCGGGTGAGTCAAGTGAGCCTGATGAGAGTCCCTTCGGGGTTTCGTTTCGCAGCAGTTTCGGCCGGGATCCGCAAGGACGGGCGCATCGACCTCGCGCTCGCGGTGAGCAACGAGCGCGCGGTCGCCGCCGGTGTCTTCACGCGGAACCTGGTGAGGGCGGCGCCGGTGGAGGTCGCGATGCGGCGGGTGGTGGCGGGCCGCGCGCGCGCCGTGCTGGTGAACGCGGGCTGCGCGAACGCCTGCACCGGTGCGCCGGGTGAAGCGGCGACGCTCGGCTCGACCGCCGCCGTGGCGCGGGCGCTCGGCGTCGAGCCGGACGAGGTGCTGCCGGCCTCCACGGGTGTGATCGGCGCGCTCTTGCCCGCCGACGAGATCGCGGCGAAAGCCGGCGAGCTGGTCGCGGGCCTGTCGGTGGAGGGCTGGGACGCGTTCTCGCGCGCCATCCTGACCACCGATCGCGGGCCGAAGCTCGCGAGCGCGGAGCTCCCGGGGGGAGGCTCGGTGCTCGGGATCGCCAAGGGGGCGGGGATGATCCACCCCGATCTCGGGCCGCCTCACGCCACCATGCTGGCGTTCCTGTTCACGGACGCGCGGGTCGAGCACGCGGCCCTCCAGCGTGTTCTCGAGGCGGCGTCCGAGCTGACCTTCAACGCGGCCAGCGTGGACGGCGACACCAGCACCAACGACACGGTGCTCGCGCTGGCCTCGGGCAAGAGCGGCAGCGCACCGACCGAGGCGGAGCTCGGCGCGGCGTTCCAGAGCGTGTGCGGCGAGCTGGCGCGGGCCATGGTGGCCGACGGCGAGGGAGCGAACCACGTAGCCGAGATCGTGGTGACGGGCTTGGGCGACGCCGCCGCGGCGCGAATCGTCGCGCGCACCGTCGCCACCTCCCTGCTGGTCAAGACGGCGCTGTTCGGCAACGACGCGAACTGGGGCCGGCTGCTCGCCGCGGCAGGGCGAGCCGGGGTGGCCTTCGACCCGAGGCGGGCGGAGATCCGAGTGAACGACGTGGTGATCGTCGAGGGCGGCGTGGCCGTGGGGACCGACGCCGAGAAGCGCGCGGCGGAGATCCTCGCCGGCCCGAGCTACACCATCACCCTCGCGCTCGGTGACGGACCCGGTCGCGCGAGCTACCTGACCTCGGATCTCGGCCACGGCTACGTCGACGTCAACGCCGGCTATCGCTCGTGAAACGCGCCTCGTTCCTCGTCGCCTGTTTGGGCTTCTACCTATCCTGCGCGGGCACGCAGGGCACCGTGGGCGCGGTGTTCGCCCAGCAGGACGACGGCCGTCTGATCGTGCACGAGGTGCCCGAAGGCCTGGCGGCGGACAAAGCGGGCCTGCGCGAGGGCGACGAGATCCTCTTGGTCGACGGCATCGACGTCCGGCAGCTCGACGCCAAGGCTCTGCACGAGAACCTCTCTGGCGGGGTCGGCACCACGGTTCGCCTGACCGTAGTGCGGGGTGAGGAGGTGCTGCGTCTCACGCTGAAGCGCACGCCGGCGAAGAAACGCACGCCTCTGTCGAAGTGACTAAGCCCGCCGCGACTTCGGCGCGCGACCCCGCGCCACCGAGGCCGGTCCCGCGTCGAGCTCGTCGAGCAGGCGCCGCCAGCTGACGCCGTTGTCGAGGTGGAGCAGTCCGGCGATCTCGGCGAGCGCTGCCTCCTCTTCGGGTGACACGTTGGTGGGCGAGTCCAGGGAGGCCGCCGTGGCGCGGGCCACTGCCTCCGCGTGCGAGAGCAGCTCGTGCAGATCCTCGGCGTGCACCAGG
Organism: Polyangiaceae bacterium; assembly: GCA_015075635.1. Taxonomy (NCBI): domain Bacteria; kingdom Pseudomonadati; phylum Myxococcota; order Polyangiales; family Polyangiaceae; species Polyangiaceae bacterium. Next base: position 1,768,696 of record JABTUA010000002.1, on the reverse strand, counting down.
GGCTCGCCGGTCTCGGTCTGCGCCATCAGAAATAGCGTCTGCATCCCCTCGTCGAAGTACTGCTTCGGGATCGGCGCGCCGAGCCAGCCGTCCAGGATCGCGAGGCCGCGGGCGTCGAGCATGAAGCGCTCCTTGGCGATGTCGTCGAGCACCGCGATCTCGACCTCGTCCATGTGCCCGTCGGCCCAGGCCACGTAGACCAGCGGCAGCAGCATCAGCACGCGATAGTTCTTGGGGGTGATGCCCAGGGCATCGAGCGAGCTCTTGATCTCAGGGTCCATGGTTCGTCGGCCGGGCGCCCCTCCGCGCGAGCACCATCGCCTTCCCGCTGGGAGCCGGCAACACCCCAGAGTGGTTGAACCACTACACGTCCAGTGGCGGCGGATTCACAGATTCGCAGTGAGATTTGCCGTGGATCTGCCGAAGAGAGGTTGAGCCTCATTGAAATCATTCAGCTCACCCCCGCGTCGGACGCTTCGCGGGGAGGCGGGCACGGAGGCTGCTCTTGGGCGGGGCATGAACACCTCCGAGAACCTCCGCTGGACGCTCCTGGCCGCCGCTTTCTTCGCCGCGCTCGCTCCCACGCCGGCCCTCGCTGACGAGCCCGCGGCCGAGGCGACCGACGCACCCGCCGCGACGCCGGCGCCCGCGCCGGCGCCGGTGCCCGCGCAGCCGCCGCCGCCCGGCGCGGTTACAGGGACGACCTGCCTCACCTTCAACAACGGGCTCGACCCGGCGTCGGCGGCGACGGGCGGACAGATCGTGTGCGACGAGATCCGCGCCCAGGGGGTGGCGCAGCTCGCTGCGGGTACGCCCAGCGCGAACGCGTACCGCGTTCACTTCGACCGCCTGGGGTCGCAGCTGGTGGTGCGGGTGACCTACGAGGCGCCGCTCGGGACGGTGAAGCGCTCGCGCCGGATCACGGTGAACGGCGTGGAGCAGGTGCCGGTCGTCGCGCCGCGCATCGCTCGGGCCATCGTGCAGGACGAGTCGTTGGAGAGCAGCCAGAAGGTCGACAACCTGGTGGGAGAGGAGACGCGCAAGTACGAGAAGAAGTCCGGCGAGTTCCTCTGGGGTCTCGGCATCGTCGGCACGAGTGCGCCGACCGAGAACCGATGGATGAGCCCCGGCATCGAGCTCATCGGCTACTACGAGACGCCCGACTACGGCTACGGCTTCTCGCTGCGCACGGCGATCGGCGCCGGCGACAAGTCGCTGCGTGCAGCCAGCGCCGGCGTGGGCGGTCGCTACTTCTTCTCCGCCGGGGACACCTCCGTGTTCGTCGGGGGCGGCCTCGCGGTGGGCTACCTGGACCTCGAGGTTGGGGACGCCGACTCGGGTGAGCCGTCGCTGGAAGGCTCGGGTCTGTCGGCCTTCGGCGAGCTGGGCATCGAGGCGATGCGCCTGCACTCCTCGCGCATGATCGTCGGACTGCGCGCCGAGGCCCCGTTCTACTCGGTGAAGCAGCGCTCGTACGACTACGGCTCGGGCCTGGCGTCGGAGGAGAGCCGCTGGGTGCTGCCCGTCAGCGTGTCGGCGACCTATGCCTGGTGAGCCCCGCGACCGAGCTCGCGCAGGCGCCGCGCCTTCAGGAAATCGAAGGTCGTGCGCGCCGCGGTGGCGCCCAGGATGACCGCCCCGCCGGCGAGCGACCACGCGCCGGGCGACTCGGCGTGCACGAGCCACGCCCAGAGCGGCGACAGCACCGGCTCGACGAGCAAGAGGAGCGAGGCCTCGAGCGCGGGCACCGACTGCACGGCGCGCATCAAGAGCAGGTAGGCGAGGCCGATCTGGATCAAGCCGAGGTAGGCGATGACGCCGGCGTCCTTCAGCGACAGGGCAGCGACGGGCAGCGCCCAGGGCAAGCAGGCGAAGAAGGCCACGAGGTTGCCGAGCAAGACGGCGCGCGCGCCGCCACGCTCGGGCTCGCGTTGCTCGATCCAGCGCAGGCCGAACACCGTGAGCGCCCAGGACAGACCGGCTGTGGTGGCCAGCACGTTGCCGAGCACGGGATTGGGCGCGAGCGCGTCAGGCGCGCGCACGCCGACGAAGAACAGCGCGAGCCCGCCGGCCAGGACGAGCATGTAGAGGAGATCTTGGCGGCGGACTCGCTCCTTCAGCACCAGCGGCGAGAGCAGGAGCACGTAGAGCGGCGCCGAAGACTGGAGGAAGATGGTGTTGGCCGCGGTGGTCAGCTTGTTCGCGCTGACGAAGAGCACCATCGTGGTCGCGTAGGCGAGCCCGACCAGGGCCGCCCGCCACGACCAGCGCGCGCGCGCCGCGGGCAAGAGCGCCAGCATGGCCAGCGCCGCGACGCCGGAGCGGAAGCTCGCCACCTGGAAGCTGGTGAGCGCCGTGGCCTTGATGGCGGCGCCGCCGGTGGAGAAGCACAGCGCGGCGAGGATCACCTCGAGCCGCCCGCGCCCAGAGCTTGCGTTGGATTCGTGCACGGTCAGTCGGCAGACAGCTGGTAGCCGACGCCGATCCAGCCGCTGATGTAGCTGTCGAGCGCGCCGCCCGCGATGAAGCGATCGCCGGGCTCGGGGTTCATGCTGTACCAGTAGCGCCGGTAGAGCGCGCCGGCGAGCACGTCCAGGCGGGGGATCAGCGCGTAGCCGGCGAAGGCCCCGGCATCGAGCCCGGCTACCTCCAAGCGCGGGAACCAGGCGGCGGTCTCCACCGTGCCGGCCTCGCTGACGTGTCGGTAGCCGAAGCTCCCTCCGACCGAGAAGCTGCCGGCGCGGTAGCGCGCGTCCACGCCCAGCCGGACGAAGCGGTAGGCGACGTCCGGCACCAGCGGGAAGTTGGGGTCGTCGTCCACGTTGAAGCTGTGCTCGCCCAGACCCAGATCGGCGCCGAGCTCGAGCGCCCCGAGCGGCAGGCGACCGTGCAGGCCGAGCTGCCACTCGCGGGCGGTCGTGGGGTACGTTTCGCCGTCGGCCTGGCTCTCGATCAGGAAGGCCTGCTCGAAGGAGGCGGCGATGCCGACGTGGGCGATGGGGCCGCCTTCGAAGTGAGCCGCGGGATACCAGCGCACGGCGACGAAGGCCGCGGGTGTCGGGCCCATCTTGTAAGCGCGCAGCGCGCCGAACAGATCGTCGCTGTAGCGGAAGTTGCGCGTGCCGCCCCGCAGCGCCAGCATCGCCTCCAGCGGCGATGGGCGCAGCGTGGGCTGCTTCGGCGCGGGCTCGTCCTCCAGGGTCTCCTCCTCCGCTTCTTCACGCGGCGGCGTGGGGCGCGCGGCTTCGGCGAGGATCGGCGCGAGCTTCTTGACCAGGTCGGCGTCGATGGCGCGCCGAAGCCCGGGCAACCCGGCGCCCTTGAGCGTCACCTCGCCGAGGTCGTCGCCGTTCTTTCCGTTCAGCACCCTGAGCGTGAGCTCCGTCCGGCCCGCGACCTTGATCTCGCCGCGCAAGAGCGCCGTTGCCCCCAGGGCTGCGGACACGAGCACGCGATCCGCCGGCTTCTGCGCCTCCTCGGGCCGGGCAGCGGCGGCCTCCGCCTCGGGCACCAGCTCCAAGGTCGGACTCTTTCCGAGGGCTTTCTCCAGGGCGGCCCGCACCTCGGCGGCCTTCGGACCGCTGAGCTCGGTGAGCACCAGGCGCTGCTTCGCTCCGGCCTTCGCAGGCTCGGCGTCGCTGATGGCAGCCCCGAGCTTCTGCCACCCGGACTCGGTGAGCTGCTTCACCAGCGCGCGCTGGGTCTTGGCAGCGAGCTCTTGGGTCTCGGCCACCTCGCCGTCCGCGCCGCGGACGCGCAGCGTCAGGCTGACGCCGTCCTCCGTCTGATCGACTTCGCCCTCGAGCACCACCGCCACGCCGAGCGCGCGGCAGACGGCCTGGTTTCCCTTCGCATCCTTCGGCGACACGCCGAGCCGAGCGGCGACCTTCTCGAAGTGTGCGCGGCTCACGAGCTCGACGCCGGACTGGGAGAGCAGCAACCGCACGAGCGCGTTGCGCGCGCTGGGGCTGTCGTCTCCGTCGAGCTCGCTAACCACGACGCGGACCGAGTCGCTGGCGTGCGCCGCGCCCGGCGCGAGGACTACCAGCGCGAGCGCGAGACCGACCAGCAGGGCGAGAAGTCGGCGGATCACTCGTCGCCTCCGGCGTCGCCAGCGGTGCTACCGCCGCCGCCCGGCGTCGCGTCCGGCTCGCCGAAGCGGTCCGGATCTTCGAGCTCGCCAGGACAGCCCGCGGTGAGCGCCGCGAGCGCGAGGGCGATCAGCAGCAGAATTCGATGTGGGTTTCGCGCGCACACTGTGCGGCGATACTAGCGCGCGCTTGTCTCCCCCGTCTCGATCGTGGAAACTGCGAGGATGCGCTGGCGTCATTTGGCAGGTCTCCTGGTCGTCGGGTTTGCGATGGGTGTGGGTTGCGGGGGCGGCTCGGACGAGGACGCGAGCACCGGTGGAAAGGGCGGCTCCTCCGGTGACAGCGGCGTGGGCGGCGCCAGCGGCGCCGGGGCAAGCGGCAGCGGCGCGACGGCGGGGACCGGCGCGACGGCGGGGACCGGCGCGACCGCGGGGACCGGAGCGACGGCGGGGACCGGCGCGACGGCGGGGACCGGCGCGACCGCGGGCACGGGCGGCACCGCGGCCTGCGTGCAGCTCACCTGCCAGGGCAAGGTCTACAAGTGCGGCGACTGCCTCGACAACGACGGCGACGGCAAGGTGGACATGGCGGATCCCGATTGCCTCGGGCCCTGCCACAACGCCGAGGACACGTACTACGGCTCGATCCCCGGTCAGGCGGGCCCGGCCTGCATCGTGGACTGCTACTTCGACCAGGACTCCGGTCCGGGTAACGACAACTGCTACTGGAACCACAACTGCGATCCCTTGGCGGTCGGACCGAACTACCCGCCGGAGGGCAAGGACCAGAACAACAAGCCCTACTGCGAGTACAACGCGAACGCGAACACGCCCGGCACGTCCAGCAGCTGCACGGAGCTGAACGCCAAGCAGTCCGCGACCTGCGAGAACGTCTGCGGGCCGCTCACGCCGAACGGCTGCGACTGCTTCGGCTGCTGCGAGCTGCCGGCGGGCGGCGGCAAGTACGTGTGGCTCGGCTCGGAGATCAACGACGTCGGCAGCTGCTCGCTCAAGGACGTGGCGGATCCGACCAAGTGCCAGCCCTGCACCCCGGTGCAGGCCTGCCTGAACAAGTGCGAGAAGTGCGAAATCTGTCTGGGCAAGCCGACGCTGCCCGCCGAGTGCTACCCGCCGCCTCCCGACGGCGGCGTGGGCGGCAGCGGCGGCACGACCGGCACGGGCGGCAGCGGCGGCACGACCGGAGGCACGGGCGGCACCGTCAGCACTGGCGGAACGGCCGGCACCGGCGGCACCTGCGGCGGCCAGATTTGCCCGGTGGGCAAGCAGGCCTGCGGGCTGTCCTGCCAGCCGCCTTGCCCGAGCGGTCAGTTCTGCCTGACCGGCTGCTGCACGGCGCTGCCGCAGTGAGCCGCGCCCGTCCGGGGTCGTCCGTGTTAGGACGGCCCCGGTGCCCGGCACACTGGCCACGCTCAACGCGATCCTGAACGGCGCCGCCACGCTCTGCCTCGTGGCGGGCTGGGTCTTCATCCGTCGCGGGGATCGCGCGCGCCACCGGCTGTGCATGCTGAGCGCTTTCGGCCTCTCGATCATCTTCCTGATTTCCTACCTGATCCACCACGCGCAGGTCGGCTCGGTCCCGTTTCGCGGGACGGGAAGCCTGCGGACGATCTACTTCGCGATCCTGATCCCGCACGTGCTCCTGGCGGCGGCGGTGGTGCCGCTGGCGCTGGTCACGCTGGTGCGGGCCCTCCGTGAGCGCTTCGATCTTCACAAGCGCATCGCTCGGGTCGCGCTTCCGGTCTGGCTCTACGTCTCGGTGAGCGGCGTCGCGATCTACTTCATGCTCTACCACCTGCCGGTCTGAGCCCGGTCGGCCCTGGCCCTCCATTGGCCGGCGATTGCCTGCCGGTGCTCGACGTTCTGTGGGGAAAAGCTGCGCGTTTCGCGCTGGCACCGCAGTTGCTGTGGGCTCAACTGCGCGCGGCTCCACCCCCGGGCGCGGAGAGACCACCATGAATCGCTTCGACCTTCACATTTCGAAATTCGCCACGCTGCTCGCCTGCCTCGGCTTCGTCGGCGGCTGCTACATCGAGGCCAACGACGACAAGGACGAAGGCACCGGTGGCGCGGCCGCTGGCGGCGGCGGCCAGTCGAACAGCGGCGGCCAGTCGAACAGCGGCGGCCAGTCGAACAGCGGCGGCCAGTCGAACAGCGGCGGCCAGTCGAACAGCGGCGGCCAGTCGAACAGCGGCGGGAGCGCCGGGCAGGCCTCGGGCGGCACCGGCGGGCTGCCGGGCGTCGGCGGCAGTGCGGGCGCCGCGGGCTCGGGCGGCGGCTCGGGGTTGCCCTGGCCAGTCACCAGCTGCGGCGATCTGTGTCAGTACCAGCCCGTCGTGGACGCCGGGGAGACGCAGTGCGCGACGATCCAGGCGGAGCTGAAAGGCTACCCCGTGACCAGCACGCCGGCTTGCTTGGGCATCCTCAGCGTCCAGCAGTGCAACGCCTGCTACGCCGCGGTGAAGATGAGCGACGCGGACTGCGCGGCCATCGGCAACACCTGCCTGAAGTGAGGGCGGGGCGACATCCCCCAGCCCGGGAGCGTGGCGCTTCCGGGCTCAGGCCGGGCGCGTCTTGTCCAGGGCGAGGGAGCGAGACTCGAGCACGCCGCTGTCCACCGTGACGGCCACGACCATGCCCGACTCGGCCAGCAAGCTGATGAAGGGGGGGCGCCAGGTGGAGTTGTCCCAGGCGCGCTTCCAGCCACGGTGAGCGCGGTTGGTCCAGATGCAGCCCGCGCCGGCCGCCCACTCGTTGCCGACCACGTCGATGGCGACGGCTGCCAGATCGGGACGGCCCTCCACGTTCAGTGATTCGGTCTTGTCCCGCTCGACGCGCACGATGCTGCCGTCCGTCCCCACCGCGACCGCCAAGCGGCGCTCCGGTCGGCTCGCCACGGCGAGCAAGGCCCGGCCCTCCGGCGCCTCGACGGGCACGATGCTCCAGTCCAGCGGCCGATGGATCGCGGCGAAGCAGCGCCCGCTGGTGCTGCGCCCGATCACCAGCCAGCGCTCGTCGTCGATGCGCGCGATGGCCGAGACGCTGGCGGCGCCCTCTACCGGCATCGGGCGCATGAAGCGGCGCGCGGCGTAGCCGATGACGAAGGGGCGGCGGGTCTCGTCCTCGGCGGCGATCACCGCCAGATCCCCGAGCTCACCGTGGGCGTCCACCAAGCGCAGGCTCGAGTCAGGCAGGCGCGCCAGCTCGCGCACGCCTTCCCGCGAGTACTCCGACAGGACCCCGCTCTCGCTACCGATGAGCCAGCTGGTCGGGGTGAGGCGCCGCACGAAGCGGACGCGTCCCGTCTCGCCCCAGCTCTCGGTGGGGACCGCGGCCCAGTGCGTGCCGTCCCAGTAGACCAAGCCCTGGGTCGACGCGGCCAGGCAGTGACCGCTGCCGTTCCAGGCCACGCTGGTCAGCAGCCGATCGGCGCCCGGCGGGTGGCGCACGACCCAGCTCGAGCTGACCTCCGGCACGGTCGCCAGGAGGTCCATGCTGGTGATCCAGCGCCGGCTGGGCTTGGCGCCGGTGGAGTCCCGCGCCAGCCAGGGCAAGAGGCTCTGGACGAACAAGGTGGCGGAGCGCGGGCGCTCGCCCGGATTGGGCGCGGTCGCGCGGGCGAGCGCCAGATCGATGGCCTGACAGGCCGCCTCGCGCTCGCGCAGCTCGGGCGAGAGCGTCGCGGCCTCCAGCAGCGTGCGCCGCGTCGGGGTGCTGACGGCGACGATGGCCTGGGTGGGCGAGGTCACGTCGAAGTAGCGCTGGCCGGTGAGCACGAAGTAGACGATGGCCGCCAGGCTGAAGATGTCGCTCTGCGCGCTGAGCGGGCTGTTGCCGCCGAGCTGCTCGGGGGCGACGTATCCCGGCGTGCCGACGATGGCGTCGCCGAAGGTCGCCGCCAGGCCCGTCGGGCGCGCGATGCCGAAGTCGCTGATCTTGTACAGCTCCGTGTCGCCGGCGCCGCAGCAGAGCACGTTCCCCGGCGTGAGGTCGCGGTGCACGACTCCCACGGCGTGGATCTCCGACAAGCCCCGCGCCAAGCTGTCGATGGTGCGCGCCGCGCGCTCTGGATCGAAGGCGTAGCCGGTGTTCTTGACGGCGTAGTCGACGCGCTGCTCCAGCGTCGTGCCCTCACCGCCGCCGTGCACGTACTCGAGGGCGATCCAGGGCAAGCGGACCTTGCGACCGAAGTACTCGTAGTCGGTCGTGCCGGTGTCCATGAGTCGCACCACGTGGGGCGTGGGCGGGATCTGCTCGTTCAGGCGACCGAGCGCCACGGCCTCCTTCTTGACGATGGTCAGCGCCGTCTCGCCGGACTCCACGGCGATGCGCGGTTGGATGATCTTCACGACCGCCGGCGACTCGCCGTCGCTCGCCATTCGGGTCGCGAGGTAGGCGACGGCGGTGCCGCCCTGGCCCAACACGCGTTCGAGGCGATACGACACGCCCGGGTGCAGATCGGACGCGAACGTCATGCCCGTGAAGGGCAGGCGGGCCCCACTCGGCACCGGCTGGCGCATCCGCCGCAGGATACTCGATTTGCGAGCGCACCCGCGGCTATCTCCCGGAGCGCTCGTTCCTGCCGAAAGTCCGTCTCCCAGGTGGGAGGCGGTGAGGTCCGGCCGCGGGGCTGGGATCGACCCGAGCGCTCATGCTAGCTCCGGCAGCATGCGAGCCGTGGTGCAGCGCGTTCGGAAGGCGAGCGTTCGGGTCGGGGACGAGGTCGTCGGCGAGATCGGAGCCGGGCTGTGTCTGCTGGTCGGGGTCGGGCGCGACGACGTCGAGGCCGACGCCGACGGGCTCGCCGACAAGGTGCTGGGCCTGCGCATCTTCGAGGACGACGAGGGCAAGATGAACCGGAGCCTGCTCGAGACCGGGGGAGCGCTGCTCGCCGTTTCGCAGTTCACCCTCTTCGGCGACGCGCGCAAGGGCCGGCGCCCGAGCTTCATCGAGGCCATGGAGCCGGTCCGGGCCAACGAGCTGTTCGAGCGCTTCTGCCAGCGGTGTCGCGAGGGTGGGGCCGCGGTCGCGACCGGACGCTTCCGCGCCGAGATGCTGGTGGCGCTGGAGAACGACGGGCCAGTGACCATCCTGCTCGACACTCGGAAGACTTTTTGAGGGCTCGCGGCCCGAGGGACCGGGTACCATCCGGGTCGAGATGGACGGCTGCCTATTCTGCAAAATCGTGAAGGGTGAGATCCCGGCGACGGTCGTCCATCAGGACGACCGCGCGCTCGCGTTCCGCGACATCAACCCGGTCGCCCCGACCCACGTGCTGGTGATCCCGCGAGCGCACGTGTCCACCATCAACGACGTGGCGGCCGAGCACGAGCCCGACATGGGGCACCTGTTCCGGGTGGCCGCCGAAGTGGCGAAGGCCGAGGGCCTCGCGGAGAAGGGCTACCGCGTGGTGATGAACTGCGGCGCCGGCGCGGGACAGAGCGTGTTTCACGTCCACCTGCACGTCGTGGGCGGGCGGGCCCTGGGTTGGCCGCCGTTCCCTGGAGCGTGAGCCATGCGAAGCGTGCTCGCGTTCCTGGTGGCGCTCTCGGTGTTGGCGTTCGTGCGCCGGAGCGAAGCGCAGGAGCGCTACGCGCTCGGCGTGTTCCACTTCAACGTGCAATACGTCGCCGGAGGCATGATGGGCTTCTCGTTCCTGCCGAACGAGGCGCTCGATCTCGACAACGACGCGGTCGAGGACCTGATCGTCACCGAGAGCTTCGCGCCGGTGATCGACCTGTACGAGAAGCACCCGAGCTGGGGCGTGGACATCGAGCTCCAGGGCTACTTCCTGGACGTGCTCGCGGCGCGTCACCCGGCGGTCCTGGCGAAGCTCCGGAAGCTGGCCAAGAGCGGGCAGATCGACGTGGTGAGCTTCCACTACTCCGATCAGCTGTTCATCGGCTACCCGGCGGAGGACTGGCGGCGCTCCCAGGCCTTGACCCAGGCCACCTTCACCAAACACGACGTGCCGCTGTCGCGCACGGTGTTCTGCCAGGAGGGGCAGGCCGGCGAGGCGCTGGCGGCGCGCATGGCCGACCTCGGCTATCGCAACATGGTCTGGCCGAAGAACCTGTGGAGCTTCCAGCACGGCGACAAGCCGGCGGAGCCGCTCTACGCCTTCGGTGACATCTTCCTGATTCAGGGCGGCAAAGGCGCGAGCTACCAGCAGGGCAGCGTGGACGTCGGCATGTCGTGGACCTTCCTCGACGACGGCGAGCTGCTCGCGACCGGAGATCTCAACCCCTACCTGCCCGACGTGTTCAAGCACAAGCCCGAGGAGGTGAAGAAGTACGAGGACGAGCTGCTCGGGCTCGAGGCTCAGGGCTACAAGATCGTCACAGTGGACCAATATGTGGACGCGCTGAAGGACCGCGTGCCGCACGCGCCGATGCCGCCGCTCTTCGACGGTACCTGGCAGCCCAACAGCACCAACGGCGTCCTGCGCTGGCTGGGCGGCAAGGGGATCTGGGAGGGCGAGCGGGACAACGAGGTACGCACGCTCGGCGCGCTCGGGCATCGCGAGCTCGTCGCCGCCGAGACCGCGGCCAAGGTCGCCGGGATCGACGCCCGGGCCGATCTCGACGCGGCCTGGCGCCTGCTCGCGCTCGGGCAGGTCACCGACGCCTCCGGCATCAACCCGTTCCGCGGCGAGGCAGAATACGGAATCGCGCACTGCACGGAGGCGCTGCGCATCGCGCGCGAGGTGATCCGTCGCGCCAAAGACGCGGCCGGCTTCGGCAGCGCCAGCATCGATCCCGAGCTGGGCACGATGAGCTCGGGGAGCAGCCTGGAGCTCCGGGGCGAAGCGGTGGCGGCGCTCTTCGAGCCCAGCGTCGAGGCGGGGGATCGCCCGGTCCTAGCCAGCTGGGAGAGCCTGGGCGCCGGGCACTACCGGCTGGAGCTCGCCATCGGTCCTGGCACCTCGACCGCGATCGTCGTCGGCTTTCCCGGCGAGCTCGAGGACGAGCTGGTCATCACCCGTGCCCTGGACGACGACAACCTGGCCAAGTACCGGCGCAGCGACTTCAGCTTCGAGAGCTTTCAGCTGGCGCTGCCGACGGGCCTGGTGAGCCTGGGCAAGAACCGCTTCTTGATCAAGGACCAGGCGCGGGTCCACCTCGCCGCGAAGATCACCCGCGAGAGCGGCGACATCGAGATGCGCGACGAGACCCTCGCGGACGGCGAGGGTGACACCTGGGTGTTCCACGTGGTGGAGGGCACGGCGGAGCAAGCGCTCGCCGTCGCTCGGAGCGTGAACGTCGCCCGGAGGCTGTCGCGATGAGGCGCTCGACCTGGTTCGTCCCGCTCTTCGGGCTGCTCGGCTGCGGCAACGCCGAGGTGGCGAGCCCGGACGTGGAGACGCTGGAGCTCGACGTCGACATCCGTGAGCACGCCCAGGTGCGCATCGAGCGGCGCGGCGGCGAGCTCGGGGTGCGCGTGACGCTCAGCCGCGGCTTCGGCGTGGCCGGAGATCTCGCGACCCTGACGGGCCACGGCAGGCTCGAGCGCTTCCCCGAGGCGGACGTGGTGCTCTACACGGCGAAGCTCTCGAGCCCGGCCGTGAGCGGCGGTCCTTGCGGCAGCGAGCCGGTCTCGCTCGCGCTCGCGCTGCACCGACGCGGCTCGGCGAAGCGGGTCTCCGGCTCCTTGACGCCGTACTGCGGCAAGGAGGTGTGGGCCGGGATCCCGGCGCGGAATCCGCTTCGGCTCAGCAGCTCCGTCCCCAAGGAAGAGTGAGAGCGCGCAAACGCTGCGTAGCGACCTTCGCGCGCTGCCGGGAGCTGACGCGCGCCCGTTCGCTCTGCTAGAACGCGCGCATGGACATCCGAGGCATGCAGGACGGCGACGTCGCGGGCGTCGCGGAGCTCTACCTGGCCGCGTACCACGCGAAGTGGTCGCTCGACGGAGCGCGCGCCTACATCGAGAAGTTCTACCGCTTCGAGCCGGCTTCCTGCCTGGTGGCCGTGGAGGACGGGCGCCTGGGCGGCGGCATCCTCGCGTATTCCTTCGAGCGCGAGACGGGGCACGTGCTCTACATCCAGGAGCTGATGGTGCACCCGGAGCAGCAAGGCCGCGGCATCGGCAAGCAGCTGATGGCGCGGCTGCGCGAGGCGCACAGCGAGCGGGGGCCGAAGGTCAAGATCACGCCGCTCGTGAAGGCGGACACGACCGTGCTGAACTTCTACAACAGCCTCGGCTTCGAGAAGGACAAGGTCGTCAGCTTCTCACTCGACATCGAGTGAGAAGACGGCTCACGCCTCGGCGTCGGGAGGCGGCGGACGGCTCGAGAGCGGACGGCCGCGGGCGAACCACTCACCGTCGAGCTCGGGGTCGGCGACGGTGGGCTGCTCCGTGGAGATGGGCGCCGGCTCGGCGAACCACGGATCTTCGAGCTCGGCGACGGGCTTCTGGCTCGGTACAGGGTTCATGATGCGCGCTCCTTTAGCTCCATCTCGGGTCGACATACAAGGGACCTCGGTGGACGCAGCTGCGTCCCGATCAGACTCCGGCGTAAGCAGGCGCGAAGTAGCCGCGCGCGGCGCCGCTCGCCGCGAGTCGCCGCCGGAACGCGACGTGGCGGCGCCGCGCGGCCTCCACCATCGGGTGCCAGACGCGGGCCGTGAGCCCTCGCTCGATGAGCAGCGGCCAGAGTGCGTTGCTGCGTTTGTAGAGGGCGCTCATCGCCAGGTAGCTCGGCAGCTCGCTCGCCCGCGCCGGGCGGCGGCGCCAGATGGAACCCGCGGAAAATAGGCGCGAATAGCACTCGGAATAACCCTCCGCGAGCTCGCGCTCGCTCATCCTGGCCGGCCGGAACACCACGTGAGCCGTGTCGTACAGGTCCCAGTCTTGGTGGAGGATGCGCCCCTCGGCATTCAAACGCGCGTAGAGCGGCGTGCCCGGGTACGGCGTCAGGATGTGGAAGGTCGCGCACTCGAGCCGGGCCGCCTCGATCCAGTCCACCGTGCGTGCGAATACGTCGGGCCCGTCTTGGTCGAAGCCGAGCACGAAGCTGCCGTTCACGGCGATGCCGACGTCGTGCAGGAGCTCGACGCGCCGCGCGTAGTCCTCCGGGCGCGGCGTCTTCTTCCGGGCCTCCGCCAGGTTCTCGCCGCGGAGCGACTCGAAGCCCACGAACACCGCCGTGCAGCCCGAGAGCGCCATCTGCCGCACCAGCTCAGGCCGGTCGGTGACGTCGATGCTGACCGCGGCGCTCCAGATCTTGTCGAGCGGCGCCAGGGCCTGGCACAAGCGGGAGAGGTAGCCAGGGCTCGAGCTCAGGTTGTTGTCGAGGAACACGGCGTACGGCGTGCCCTCGGCCCGCCACTCGGCGGCGATCTCTGCGGGGTCGCGCATCTGGTAAGGCATCGCGAGCCCGCGGGTGGCCAGGTAGCAGAAGCCGCAGCGGTTGTGGCAGCCGCGGGTGGCCATCAGGCTCGTCGAGGTGAGAAAGTGCTGCCTCGGCAGCAGCGCGCGTCGTGGCGGCGGGTCCTCTCGGAATGGCGCGGTGAAGCTGCCGAAGTAGCGCGGCTCGAGCGCGCCGCGGTCCGCGTCCGCCAGGATGCGCGGCCAGAGCCCGACGCCCTCGCCGAGCGCGAGCGCGTCGGCGTGGAGCGCCGCCTCGTCGGGGCAGGAGAGCACGTGGAGCCCGCCGAGCACGACCTTGGCGCCGCGTTGCCGGTAGTAGCGACTGAGCTCGTAGGCGCGCCGCGCGAAGGTGAGGTGGACGCTGATGCCGACCACGCTGGGAAAGGGCTCGAGAGGGGGAGGTCCCTGGAGCAGGTTCTCGTCCCAGTAGGCGACGCTCCAGTCCGGCGGCGTGGCCGCGGCCACGCTCGTGAGCGCCAGGGTCGGCGTGAGCACGTGCTTGCCGAAGCTCGCGTGCGGGTCCTTGCGGTAAAACGGGTTGACGAGCAGCGCGTGGCGCCGGCGCGGCGGCGGGCTCTGGCGGGGATCGAGCGCGGGAGGGTCGGCCATCTTCTTCGGGAGCTCATGGGTCATCGCCTCATCCAACGCTCGTCGCGTGCTCGGCCGAGGGAGAGCGCGTGGAGCGGTCGGGGTGATTGCGTGGCGGGTAGGGCCGTGTTACCGAATCGGGACCGACACCAAGGGAAGCCGGTGAGAATCCGGCACGGAGCCGCCGCTGTAACTCGGGACGGTCCGGTCAACGAAGCCACTGGCGAGAGCCGGGAAGGCGACCGGGCCAAACGGGAAGTCAGAAGACCTGAACGTCGGGACCTCGGAAGCGCCGCCATTTCGGCGACGTGGGATCCGAGGAGGTGAATCACCGAATGGGCGCGCGCCTCGCCCGGAGGTCACGATGACGAATCAGGATCGGCTCTCGACACTCTTGCTCGCGCTGTGCTTGGCGGGATGCGGTAGTGAGGACTCGGGGGGCGCCGCGGCGGCGTCCGGTGGCAACGGGGGGCACGGCAGCGTCAGCGCCGCCGGGGGGGCACCTGCGAGCGGCGGCGCTTCAGGCGCCGCGGGCAGCGCGGGCGCCGACCCCTGCCCGCGCTTCGTGACGAGCGCCGTCGATCACGCCTTCGGATCGGGGCAGAACATCGGGCAAGCCGCGTTCCCGGGGCCCATTCTCGGGCCGCCCCGCGGCGGCGGCGACGAGCAAGGCTCTCTGGACGTGGTCTCCCTCGGCAACGGCGGGCACGTCACCGTCGCCTTCGGGCAGACCCGGATCGTGGACGGTCCGGGTCCGGATTTCATCGTGTTCGAGAACGCGTTCTTCGCCGGCGGTGATCCGAACGCGCCCTTCGCAGAGCTCGGGACGGTCGAGGTCAGCACCGACGGCAAGAGCTGGACGGCCTTCCCGTGCACGGAGAGCGCCGCGCCTTACGGCAGCTGCGCCGGCTGGCACCCCGTGTACGCGAACGCGGACGAGAACGCGGTCGACCCGCTGGACCCGGCGGTCGCCGGCGGCGACGCCTTCGATCTGGCCGACGTCGGCGTCGCCGAAGCGCGCTTCGTGCGCGTCACCGATCGCGCGGATCTCGAGGGTATGAACGGGGTCTTCGACCTCGACGCCGTCGGGATCGTGAACGCGGCGTGTCCGTGAGGGCAGCGGGCCTCGTCCTCGGGCTCGGACTGTGTGCCTCGGTGGCGAGCGCCGAGGAGCCCCCCGTCGAGGTGGTGGTGCGCGACGACAAGCTCGAGCGCTCGTCGCGGCGCGAGCCGAGCGCGGCGTCCACGCAGATCCGGCGCGAGGAGCTCCAGACCGCCGGCGCTGATCTGCCGGACGTGCTCGAGCGGGTGCCCGGAGCGCAGCTCCAGCGCAGCGGCAGCAGCGCGGACTTCGCGACGGCTTCGGTGCGCGGCGCAACGAGCGCCCAGCTGCCGGTGTACCTGGCCGGGATCCGACTGAACGACGACGTCACCGGCGCCGCGGATCTCTCCCAGGTCCCGCTCTGGATGCTCGACCGCGTCGAGGTGTTTCGGGGCACGGCTCCGGAGGACGCGGACCGCATGGGCATCGGTGGCGCCGTCTTGTTGGAGCCTCGCTTCCCGCGACGCTCCACGCTGGGCGCGGGCTTCGGTATCGGCAGCTTCGGCGAGCGCTCCGGCTTCGTGGCGGGCGCGAGCGTCGGGCGCGGGGCGGGCGCGCTGGTCGGAGTGCGCTACGCGCGGGCCGACAACGACTACGAATACGTGGACGACGCCGGCACGACCACGACCGACGCCGACGACCGGGTGGTGCGCCGCCCGAACGCCGACGCCGCGGCCTGGGACGTGTGGGCTATCGGTCGCAGCGGGCTCGGCCGCGGCGCGCAGGTCACGACGCTCCTCACGAGCTTCCGCCGCGAGCAAGGGGTGACCGGCCTCGGCGTGATCCCTGCGCAGCACGCCCGGGCTCGCATCGAGCGGACCTTGGCCGGCGTGCGCTCGTCCTTGCCGTGTCCCGGGGGCGGCGAGTGTCGCCTCGAGCTCGCGACCAGCGCGCTGCTCGGCCGGCACCACATTCGGGATCCGCGCGCGGAGCTCGCCACCGGAGCGCCGGAGCTGACGAGCCGGGGCGCGCGCGTGGGCCAGGCAGCGCATGTCGTCTGGTATGCCTCCGAGGCGCTCCGCCTCAGGGCGGGCGGCAGCGAAGAGCTGGAGCTGCTCGGGATCGACCGCGCCGGGGCGAGCGGCCTACGGGCGCGCCGCGAAGCCTCGCGCGCCGACGCCAGCGCGCGCCTCGCGCTCTCGCCGGAGCTCTCGTTGGGCCTGGCTGGCGCGCTGGAGCGCCACGCGACCTCGGGGGGCTCCGAGGCGCTCTCCGAGTGGACCCCGGCTGCGCGGCTGGGCGCGGAGCTCCGCTTGCTGGAGGAGCTGTCGCTCCTCGGCAACGCGGGCCGCTACGCGCGCGTCCCGACGCTGGGCGAGCTCTACGGAACCAGTGCGGTCGTGCTCGGCAACCCGGATCTCGCGGCGGAGAGCGGGCTGTCCTTCGACCTCGGCGTGCGTGGAGCGGCGAGGGGCCGAGCGCTCTCGGTGTCCGGCGATCTGTTCGCGTTCGCGCGCTTCGCCGACGACCTGATCGCCTACCGGCGCTCCAGCCTCGGCGTGGTGAGGCCGTACAACGTGGCGAGCGCCCGGGTCCTGGGGCTCGAGCTCCAGACGGCGGCCCAGGCCTTCGACCACGCGCGGCTCGAGCTGGCGGCGACGCTCACCGATCCGCGGGACGCGAGCGACGACCGGCAAGTGCGGAACGACTTGCTGCCGTATCAGTCGCGCCTCACGGCGCACGCGCGGCTCGAGCTGTACAGCAAGGATCTCGGCGGCGTGGACCGCGCGGCGCTCGGCGCGAGCGGGCGCCATCGCGCCTCGCGGGTCGCCGATCCGGCCGGCCTCGTGGTGATCGGGGAAGACTGGTCCCTGGGCCTGGACGCCAGCGTGCTCCTCTTGCAGGAGCGCTTGGCCTTCCGGGCGGCGGTGGAGAACCTGCAGGGCCGGGAGCGCTACGACACGGTCGGCATGCCGCTGCCCGGACGGAGCTACCACGCGAGCGCGGAGCTCTGGTGGTAGGTCAGAGCTCGTGGCGGCTGAGCGTCACGCCGAACGGCTCTAGCGCCTTCAGGAACGCCTCGGCGCCGAAGGCCTGATCGGTGGAGATCACGCCCACCGCCTTGGGTTCGCCCTCGCAGAGCAGCTTCGCGCCGAGCGCAGCCATGACGCCGGTGATGCCGTAGGCGTCGTGCCCCTTGACCAACACGCCTCGCTCGGCGACGTCGCTCTTGCCCCGCGCCAGCACCTTGAACCCGCTCTTCGCGCGGGCCTCGTCGCTCGGGCCCTCCGGTCCGGCCTGCACGATGCGGCGCAGCGGCTCGAACAGCCCCGCCTTCGACGCAGCCCGGAGCAGCGGCCGCGCGCTCCAACCCGCCATCAGCGGCAGCGCCACGCGCGCCGGCATGGCCAGGTTCGTCGTCACGTTCAGCACCTCCGGGTGCGAGCGCACCAGGTGCAGCGCCTCGCCTCCGGGGAACGGGCTCGCGGGCTCGCGCTTGCCGCTGTCGGGCCAGGTCACCCAGAGCGGCAGCGGCGACAGGCCGCGCCGGGTCAGGCGGCCGTTCTTGCGCACGAGCGCGTCCTCCACCAGCTGGTACAGGGCCGACTGCTGCGTGCCGCGCGTGGCGCCGAAGCCGTAGACCCGGTTGAACACGTCGATGGTGTGCAAGGCCGGATCCCACTCCGCCAGCAGTGCGGCGGCGCAGTAGCCGAGCCCGAACTCGAAGGCCTGCGCGTTGACTACCGCGACGCGCTTCTCGCAGGCGGCGCCGTGGTAGCGCTCGAGGATCCTCGCCATGTAGGCCTGCTCGCCGGTCGTGTCGAGGAAGTGAGCGCCTTCGGCCAAGGCGGCGCGGACCACGGGCTCTCCGTAGCGCGTGAAGGGTCCGGCCGTGCTCACGACGACGTGCGCACCGGCCACGAGCGGGCCCAGCGAGCGCGGCTCGAGCGCGTCGGCCACGCGCCAGGGCAGGCCCGCGTGGCTGAGCGACAGCTCGCGCAAGCGTTCTTCGCTGCGCCCGCCGAGCACGATGTTCCGCACTCCCTGCGCGATCAGCGACTCGACCACCAAGCGGCCGGTGAACCCAGTGGCGCCGAACACGACGACGGTCTTCATCAGAGGCTCGTCAAACCAGATCGGCCCGGCGGCGTAAAGCTCACTGGAAGTTGATGGCCGCCCAGCCGCCGGCGGAGCTGAAGCCGCAGGCCGAACCAAATCAGTCTGCCCCCGGCGGGACTCCGCGTCGAGCCTGAGCTAACGTCACGCCGTGCGCCTGGGGCTTCCCGCTTCGATCCTGCTCGCGACGGGCGTGGCCCTCGCGGCGCCGGACCGCGTGCTGCCGAAGCGCTTCACGAAAGCGCCTTTTTCGCTGATGTCGCTGACGGTCGGGCACCCGAACGCGGGCTGGCAGGTCCGCGCGAAGCGGATCAAGAAGAACAAGTACCTGGCGATCAAGGCCGGCAGCGAGGACAGGAGCTACGGGCACCCGGCGCTGGTCTTGATGCTGGGGCGCAGCGCGAAGGAGATCGCCAAGGCGGCGCCCGGCTCGGTGATGCTGGTGGGGGATCTCTCGACCAAGCACGGCGGTGCGCTCAGCGGGCACCGCTCGCACCAAAGCGGCCGCGACGCCGACGTCGGCTTCTACGTGCTCGACCCGAACGGCAAGCCCGTGACGCCGGAGAAGTTCCTGACCTTCAGCGCCGACGGCAAGGCCACGGATGGCAGCGGCTACACCTTCGACGATCGGCGCAACTGGCTCCTGGTGCAGTCCTGGGTGCGCGACAAACGCGCTGGGCTCTCCCACATCTTCGTCTCGCGGGGCTTGCGCCAGCGGCTGCTCGGCTACGCCGCCAAGCAGCCGGCCTTCCAGAAGCACGTGGCGGAGGTCGCCGCGCTGCTCAAGCAGCCGGAGGACGCGATGCCGCACGACGATCACTTCCACGTGCGCGTGTCGTGTCCGAAGGACCAGGCGGAGATCTGCCGGGAGGAGTCGAAGTAGCTCAGTCGTCCCGGCTTCCGCGCGCCTGCTTCTTCGCGGACTGCTTGCGCTTCGCGTCCAGCCTGCGCTCCTTCGAGGCGCGGGTGGGCTTGGTCGCGCGACGGCGCTTGGGCACCACCAGGGCGGCGCGGATCAGCGCCGCCAGCTTGTCCCGGGCGTCTGCCAGGTTTTGCGCTTGCGAGCGCGTGACCTGGCTGGTGATCAGCACGCGCCCGTCGGCGTCCAGGCGATTCTCCGCCAGGCGGCGGAGGCGCGCCTTCACCGGCGCCTCGAGCGCGGTGGACCCCGGTAGGTCGAAAGAGAGCTCGACCTTGGTCGAGACGCGGTTCACGTTCTGACCGCCGGGGCCGCTCGAGCGCACGGCGCGCACGCTGAGCTCGCGCTCGGGGATGACCAGGCCGGGTCGGATCGGCAGGCCGTCAGCGTCGCTCATCGCGCGCCCTCGACCAGCACCTTGAGCGTGCCCTTCCGGCCCGCGTGAGCAAGGGCCTCGGCGGCCCGAGCGAGCGGATAGCGCGCGGCCACCAGCGGGGTCGGGTCGAGCCCGGCCGCGAGCGCGGTCACCGCGCGCTGCATGTCGCCGCAGCGCGAGCCCACCACGCGCAGCTCGTCGATCACGATGGGCGAGAGATCGACCTCGGAGCGACCGGCGACGGTGGTCTTCAGCACCAGGGTGCCGCGCGGCTCGGTCAGGCTGAGCGCCAGGGCGAGCCCCGCGTTGCTGCCGGTGGCCTCGACCACGAGCGGCGCGCGCTCCGCCCCGCGGTCGAGCTCGGACTCGAGCAGCGTGCGCGCGCCGAGGTCTCGGCCAAGGGCGAGCTTGTCCGGGTGGTGGCCGACCAGCGTCACCGGCAAGTCCGCCGAGGCCAGCGCCTGCGCGATCAGGAGGCCCAGCTTGCCGTCGCCGAGCACCAGCGCCTTACCCGAGAAGTCCTCGGGCAGCTCGTCGAGGACGTGCAGCGCCGCGGCGAGGGGCTCGGCGAACACCGCGCGTTCGTCCGGGACCGCTTCGGGAACGGAGACCAGGCAGCGCTCGGGGACCACCAGCTCTTCTGCCAGCGCGCCGTCACGCGCCAGGATGCCCAGCACGCTGCGCGTCGGGCAGTGGTGGCCACCCGCCTCACGGCAGTCCTGGCAGCGCCCGCAGCCGGCGTTGATGTCGGCCACCACGCGCCGGCCCAGCCAGCCGGCGGAGTCGCACTCCACGACCTCGGCGACGACCTCGT
Source organism: Polyangiaceae bacterium (assembly GCA_015075635.1). NCBI lineage: Bacteria > Pseudomonadati > Myxococcota > Polyangiales > Polyangiaceae > Polyangiaceae bacterium. The sequence continues at coordinate 1,748,363 of JABTUA010000002.1, read as the reverse complement.
GGCCGAGCACGCCGCGGTAGCCCATGTAGCCCCGAGCGAGCTGCAGATCGGTGTCGCAGATCCCTGCCAGGCGCATGCGCAGGCGCGCTTCTCCCGCCCCGCGTGCGGGTGGCGGATGGTCCGAGACCAGCCGCGGGGGATCGGCGCAGACCAGAGCGAGCACGCCGCGAGCTTAGCATTGCGCTTCGGCGAGGGGCGCTCAACAATTGCGCTCCGTGCCCACCATCGTCTTCGAAGGAAACGCCATCGGTCGCGAGAAGCGCGTGGAGGCGCCGGACGGTGGCGAGCTGGTGGACGTGTGCGACGAGGTGTTGGCGCCGATCCCGTTCTCGTGTCGCTCGGCCAGCTGCGGCACCTGTCAGGTGGAGATCCTGGAAGGCGCGGAGTTGCTCGAAGCGCCGGGCGACCTCGAGCGCGAATTGCTCGAGCTCCTGGCGGGTCCCGCGAACAACCGGCTCGCTTGCCAGGCGAGGGTGCGCGGTCAGGACGGGCTGATCCGCCTCAAGCCGGTGGGGGCGTAGGTGCGGCGGCGGGTCGTGGCCGTGATCGGCAACGGCTTGGCGCCGCCGGAGATCTGCGCCATCGCCGAAGAGCTCGGCAAGCGCTTGGTCGAGCGCGGCTACCGGCTGGTGACCGGCGGACTCGGCGGCGTGATGGCGGCGGCGTCGCGGGGCGCGCGTCGCGCGTCGAGCTATCGCGAGGGCGACGTGCTCGGCATCCTACCGGGGAGCGATCCGAGCGAGGCCAACCCTCACGTGGACATCGCCATCCCGAGCGGGCTGGGCATCGCGCGGAACGCCCTGGTCGTGCAGAGCGCCGACGCGGTGATCGCCGTGGGTGGCGGCTCCGGCACGCTGAGCGAGATGGCGATGGCCTGGCAGCTCGGCAAGCTCGTGGTGGGCGTCGCCGCGCCCGGCTGGAGCGAGCGCCTCGCAGGCAGCCCCATCGACGAGCGGCGGGACGACACGGTCGAGCGCGCGGCGTCCGCCGAGGAGGCCGTCGAGATCGTCGCGCGGCGGCTGGGTTAGGGAGCGCACGCGGCCGCGCACTGCCAGCTCACCAGGCACTGGTTCAAGTGGAAGTAGTTGCTCACCTGCGGTGAGCTGGCGCACCCCGCCTGCGCGAGCTCGTTCGGACAGGGGAAGTTCGAGCTGGTCGGATCGCCACAGGCCTGGCCCAGGCAGCTCGCACCTCGAGCGCAGGCCGCCAGCGCCTGGCAGCCCGCGTTGCTCCAGCAGGCGGAGGCGCTGCAGAGCCCGCAGGCGCAGAGCGCACACGCATCGTCACTTCCGGACTTCGCGACGCACTCGTCGCGAGCGGAAAGCGGAAGCCCGCCCCCGGGGACGCACATGCCGCGCCAACACGCCGCGGGATAGGGAGTTGCGGCGCAGTAATTGGTGTCGGGACCTAGGCAAGCTGCCACGGCCGCTTCGAGCTGGCCGTACTCGGTCTGGTCGTAGCTCTTGCTCAAGTAGAACCCGCCCGAACAGTGATCACGAATGTCCGACCGCGAATACACGAAAACACAGTCCTGATCGGCGCCACACGACTTGTTTGCCTTGACGAAAGTGATCATCGAGGCTTGCTCGCCAAGACACTTGCCCGCCTCGTTGCCGTAGCCGCCCGATCCGCAGGCGGTAGCGCCCGTTCCTCCCGCGCCTCCAGCGCTGGAACCAGCTAATCCACCCGATCCAGCCGCCTCCTCGACGCCTTCCCCGTCGCTGTCAGCTGTAGCGTCGCCGCCGCCAGCCGCGCCCGCTCCGGCTCCTCCCGTGCTCGCTGTGCTTGCCTGCCCGTCCTCACCGCAGGCTTGCGCACCGAGCCAGAGGACGAGCGCACCGATCACGCCCAGCCGATGTTGCAAGTTCATCCGCCGTCTCCATGTGACATCATGGGCTAGCGCTCCAGGCAACACCGAAAGTAGTGGCCGGAAGGCCGTTCCACGCGACGACGTACAGCTTGATCGTGTAATCCCTCTGCACTCCGGAGGTGTTGGTGAACGCGGTGTACTTGTAGTTGTTGTTTCCGTTGAACGACCAACCAACCAACGTGGATCCGTCGTACACCAGCAGCCAAAACAGGGGATACGGATTCGCGGTGCAGGACCACGACCCAGGGCTCGCAGGACAAGTCGGACGAGTCTGAAAGAAAGCCGCGACCCGAAGCTGCCACCCGTTCAGAGCGCGCGCCTTGTATTGCTCCGAGTAGAAGGCCCACTCGGGGGTTGATGAGGCGTAGATCGTCCCGTAGTCGTGACCGTAGAAGCTGGGAGAGTTGCCGCCATCCAATTTCGCGGTGGCAACATCGGTGCTGCGGTACGCGTTGACGAGCCCCGCACCATCGCGGTCGTCGACACCGTCCTCCAGACTGAGCAGCGTGTTATCAGTGTCCTCGTCGGCGCCGGCCATGATGATCGGCACCATCGCCTCTGGCCAGTACTTCAGCGAAGGGTTCAGTTCCTGCATCGTCGCTGCCATGCCCGCGACTTGGGGCGCCGCCGCCTCAACCGGCAGGAGCACGTCTGTAGTGACGTGGACCCCTGCGGTTTCGAGCTTTCCGGCTAGATTGATCGCAGCCGAACGGATCCGTGACTCAGCCACCGCTGCTGCGGCCGCGCCCGCGTCCTTCTCGCCGGCGAGCCACTCCTTCGCCGGCAAGTCGCTTTGATCGACGTAGAACCAGATGTAGACATCCCTGTCCATGGACGCGTCGGTCTCCAAAAGTGCCCGAAAGGCGGGCTGAATGCCGGAGTGCCATGAATGAAAGGCAGCGCTGTCTGCGTCGAGGAGATTGGCGATGTCGACTTGCTTCGCGGTCGCGTCCTCCGTCGCGATGATGGTCGGAGGTTCAGAACCCGTGGGCCTGCAAATCTGGCTCGTTACCGTGGTGTCGATATACCGAAAGTAGATGTGCTCATCCGCCAGGGCTCCGTTTGGGCAGGAGCTAACCGCTGTCGTGAGCTTGGCGGACTCGGACCTGACCGCCTCGACGTCGGAGTGTCCGGGACCACACGCCACACTTCCAAACACAGCGGCGCCCAGCAGCGCCCAGTGACACGCCAACTGTGCCGTGCCGCGCCGCGCCGTGCCGTGCCGTGCGGCGTCAAACACTTCCCACCTCCTACGGGACTAACGGTACGCCGGCCGTGGTGGCACGTCAACGCGCGGTCCGGTCATGCCAGTCTTGATCGGTTGCCGGCCAGACTACCGAGCAGGACTAGCGGTGATGCCGGCGATGATTGCCGAAACGGAGATCGGCAAATCGTCGCATCGTCGAACGGGCCCTCAAATCCTCAGCCGCCGTCGCAACAGCCCCGCGGCCAGCGCGTACGCAGCCAGGGCGTACACCCCGAGCACCGCGGCGTGACCGGCAGTGCCGACATCGGGGACTCCGCGCACGAGCGCCCGCGAGATGGCGACGACGTGGGTGAGGGGCAGCACTTGCGCCAGCGCGAGCGCCCAGCGCGGCGCCTGCTCGAGCGGGAAGAACACGCCGCTGAACAGGAACATCGGCGCGACCAGCAGCGTGAAGTAGTAGTTGAAGAACTCGTAGCTCTTCGAGAGCGCCGTCATCGAGAGGGCCATGGCGTAGAACATCGCGCCGGCCACGAACCCGAGCGGGATGGTGCACAGGGCGAGCCAGGAAGGCACCAGGCCGAAGACGGTCACCACGGTCAGGACCACACTCGCGCCGAACATGCTCTTGATGCCGCCCCAGATCACCTCGCCGGCGACGATCTCCGGCACCGTGACCGGTGTCGCCAGGATGGCGTCGAAGGTGCCCTGAGTGGTCAGGCGAGTGTAGGCGCCGAAGGTGCCCTCGAAGGTCGCCGTGTACATCACCGTCGAGACGATCAGGCCGGGCGCCAGGAACTCCGCGTAGCTCTGGCCGTTGATCGGCGGCACCACGCGGCCCAGGCCGTAGCCGAGGGCGACCAGGTAGAGCAGGGGCTCGCCGAAGTTGCCGAGGGCGCTAGCGGCCGCGTAGCGCCGCCAAACGATCAGGTTTCGGGCGGCGACCTGCGAAGCGCCGTGGACGAAGCCGGTGGGTGTCGTCACTCGCCCAGCTCCCGTCCCGTCAGCTTCAGGAACACGTCCTCGAGCGTGGCGTTGCGCAAGAGGTAGCGCGAGCCGGCCTGGCGCGCGCGCTCCATCAAGCGCTCCGACAGCTCGCTCCGCTTGCCCAGGAACACGGCCAAGACGTCGCCGGTGTGCTCGTGCTCGGCGCCGCCCAGGTCCAGCTCCGCGAGGAACGCCCGGGCTTCGTCCGCGGACGCCCCGAGCTCGAACACCTCCTGACCCACGTGGGTCTCGATCAGCGCGCGAGGCGCGCCTTCGGCCAGGATCTTCCCGGAGTCCATGATCACGAGGCGGTCGCAGAGCCGCTCGGCCTCGTCCATGTAGTGGGTGGTCAGCACCATCGTCACGCCGCGGGCGCGCAGCTCGCGCAGCTTCGACCAGATCAGGTGGCGCGCCTGGGGGTCGAGGCCGGTGGTGGGCTCGTCGAGCAGGAGCAGCTCCGGGTCGTTGATCAGCGCGCGGGCGATGACCAGGCGGCGCTTCATGCCGCCGGAGAGCTCCGGGATCGGGGCGTCGCGTTTCTCGCCGAGCGCCACGAAGTCGAGCAGCTCGTCGGCGCGCCGGGCCGTCACAGCCTTCGGCTGGGGGAAGTAGCGGCCGTAGACCAGGAGGTTCTGGTGGGCCAGCAGATCCGGATCGAGGTTGTCGGCCTGGGGACAGACGCCGATGCGCGCGCGGATGAGCTTGCCGTCGCGGCTCGGGTCCATGCCCAGCACCCGGAGCTTGCCCGCGCTCGGCAGGCTCACGGACTGGAGCATCCGCATGGTGCTGGTCTTGCCCGCGCCGTTCGGTCCCAGGAAGCCGAAGCACTCCCCCTTGTCGATGCGGAAGTCGATGCCCGCGACCGCGACGAAGTCCGCGTAGCGCTTCTCGAGCAGAGAGGCTTCGACGACCGCGCTCATGGCGAGAGCGTCAGCACGATCTTCCCCACGTTCGCGTTCTCTTCCATGCGCTCGTGGGCGCGGCGCGCCTCGGAGAGCGGGAGCACGCTGTCCACGACCGGCGCGAGCTTGCCGGTCGCGAAGCGGGGCAGCCAGTTGCGCGCGAAGGCCTGGCTGATGGCGATCTTGTCCGCCACCGGGCGCGAGCGCATCACCAGGCCCAGGATCTGGTAGCGGCGCATCAGGAGCTGCGCCAGGTTCACCTCCGCCATCGGCCCGCCGAGCACGCCGATCACGACGACGCGCCCGCCCACCGCCAGGCAGCTCGCGTGCTTCTCCCAGTACGCGCCGCCCACGAAGTCGAGCACCACGTCGGCGCCGCGGCCGTTCGTGGCGGAGCGCACGGCCTCGGCGAAATCGGCGGTCTTGTAGTTGACCGCGACGTCCGCGCCCAGCGCGCGCACGCGCGCGAGCTTCTCGTCGCTGCCGGCCGTGGCGATCACGCGGGCGCCGTGCTCGTGCGCCAGCTGCACGGCCGCCGAGCCGACGCCGCCGGCCGCCGCGTGCACCAGCACCGTGTCACCCGGCGCGACGCGCCCCAAGGTGAACAGCGCTTCTTGCGCGGTGAGGAACGCCTCGGGGATGGCCGCGGCCTGCTCGAAGGAGAGCCCCTCCGGGATCGGCAGCGCCATCCGCGCCGGAACGACGACGCGCTCCGCGTAGCCGCCGCCGGGCAGGAGCGCCATCACCCGGCTGCCGATCGGCGGACCACTCGCCCCCGGCCCGTGCGCCGCGACCACCCCTGCGCATTCGAGACCGAGGATCTCGCTCTCGCCCTTGGGCGGCGGATACAGGCCGCGGCGCTGCAGGAGATCGGCGCGGTTCAACGCGGTCGCCCGCACGTCGATGGCGATCTGCCCCTCGCCCAGGCGAGGCTCGGGCACCTCTTCGAGCGACAGCACCTCGGGGCCGCCGGGCTCCCGGATCACGATGGCTCTCATGACCGGAGTGGTTAACCCACACGGCCGCCGGCTGCTATGGTCTGTCGAGCCGTGAGGACCGCGCGAATCACCGAGCGGCGCCCGCTCTTCGACCGCTCGGGCGCGCACGTGCGCGCCCGGAAGGACCCTGGCCTTCGCGGTGCTGGACGCCGACGACCCGGATGTTCCTGCGGAGCTCTGCCGCGTCGAGCTCGATGGGTTCTGACGCTCAGGGACGGAGCTCGAGCAATGCGACCATCGTGGTGGGGACGCTGGGGGACGGGTTCGGCCGAAGCTCGCCCGCCTCCCGCGCGAAACACTCGAGCGCGAGGGGATCCTCCAGGCGGCTGCCGACAGTGGACACGTCGAGGATCCGACCGTGGCGGCCGACGAGCGCCGTCAGGCGCACGCTGCCGCTGAGCTTGGGCGCCTCGACGAGCCCCGCCGCATAGCAGTACCGAAGCGCGCTCGAAGCTTCGACCGCGCGCCGGAGCGGCTGGCTCGCGGAGTCCGCCGTCGCTCCGAGCCGGAGTCGCCCCGGGTGTTTCGGTGGCGCCTTGGCCTCGCTCGGACAGCGCCCGTAGCTCACCGTCGTGGTTCGCGGTGTACTGGGGCAGTGTGGCGGAGAGGCCAGGAAGTCGAGGAAGCGCTCGCAGCGATGGATGTCCTCGCCAACGAGGCCACCAGCGCTGCACTCCTCGGAAAAAACATGCTTGGCCATCGCGCCGTCGTAGGGTCGCACCAGCTCGCCGAGTGCGCGACATGAGCCAGGTTCGGCGCTCCTGCACGCGTTGCCGAGCCGCTCTGCGCGCTCTGCGACCTCCCGATCGAAGTGAGCGCAAGACAGCTCCTCGCCATTCGTGCCCGAGATCCACGCCCGCGGGTCGAGCTTGCACCCGCGGGTCGCGAGGCGCTCGAACTCGCCGGCGCGCTGGCCCAGAAACGAGACGGCGGCGCGCAGACACAGCGGAGCTCGCCCGAGCTCGCAGCCTCGGAGCAGCGGCTCGCGGCGCCCTGCTTCAGGGGCGAGGAGAGCGGCGGGCTCACACGCCGAAGCGTCTCCAGCGCGGCAGCACGCGAGCGGCGTGTCGCACCCCGGCATGGCGTCGGCGGTCGTGGTCGTGCTCCCCGGGCCATTGCAGCCTGCGATGAGGAACGCGGCGAAAGCCAAGCGACCGAAGGAGATCATTGCTCCGCTCTCGGACGGTAGATGCCCCCGAGGTCGTGGTCATACGGGCCGGCCTTCTCGGACGCGAAGGCGTGCCACTGCCCTCTCGAGTCCTTCTCGAGGCTCGCCCAGCGCTGAGTCACTTCGTCGAAGGCCCAGACCCGACGCTCTACCCCTCCGCGATCGGCACGACCCCCGGCACCCCAGGAAGAGTCGACCTCGAGAAGATGAAAGCGCGATGCACCTGTTCCAAGCGCTCGGGCCAGTCGGTCGTGCATCTCCGTACCACGAGGGACTTCGTGACGGGCGTAGACGATGACCTTGTGGCCCGTACCGTCGCTTCCGTTGGTCAGCAGGATCACATCTCCCGGACGGGCGCTCCGCGGATGCACGCGCTGGAAGACCGACCCAGACGGTGACTGGAGCCCAGAGGTCAAGGCGTCGCCGAGACCAAACCGGGAGGCGCCGCCGCGGACCGCCAGGAAGGCGTGGTGTACGTACCCCGAGCAGTCCATCCCAATCCCGTGATCCCACATCAGCTGCCGGATGCCAGCTTCGGTCGTCGGGTAGCGCCCACCCACCGGAGAGTCGATGATTGCCTGGGTCACTCGACGCACCTGGTCGGGAGTACCTTTCCCCGCCGTGACATACCCGACGTCGGCGGCGATCCGACGGTAGGCGTCGGGCCCGAGCGCTTTTCGGATACGCGCGACGGACTCGGTCGCCGTGCCCTGATTCATGCCTCCCACCATGCGGAAGGCCGGAGCCACCTGGATGTCTCGTCCGCCGACGCGATAGGGCCCTCCGGTGTGCGCCATGAAGTCGTTCATGCGGGCCTGAACACGCGCGGCGTCGAGCGGAGCTGCTGACAGGCTGCTCGCCCTGGCGACCAAGCTTCGTGCAGCGGGAGTCAGCGGCGGGGCTTGGGCTGGTCGCGCTCCGGAGCGGGCGGCTTGCTCGCGGGTAGCGGAATGTTCGACCGGGATCGAGGGACGTCGGTGCGCGACGGGTGCAGTCATGGCGACCCATCGGGGACGGTTCGGCTCCGGTTGCGCGCTATCTCGGGCCCGGTTCCCCGCCGGCCCCGCCGGTGGCAGGCTCCAAGGCATGCGGCGCTGGGCTCATTTCGTGGTGCTGGTGGTCGCGGCGTTTGCGCTGCTCGCGACCTCGCAGGCGCGCTGGAGCGTGAACCACAAGCAGGGCGGGGTGCTCGACCTGCCCGCCGGGCAGCAGTCGGCGCGCTTCTCCCTCACGGCGGACTCGAGTCACGCGCTCAGCCTCCAGCTGCGCCTCCACCCGAGCTTCGTGCGTCCCGGGGACTCCGGCGCGACCGTCCGCGCCCGCGTCGTCGCGCGCGGGCTCAAGTTCGTTCCGAAGGAGGCCCGCATGAGCGACTCCGCCGACGCCGGCACGTTCGAGGAGGGCATCGTCACCTTCCGGGAGGTGGTGATCACCCAACCTTCGCACGCCGAATTCGACGTCGTCGTCGAGCGGGTGAGCGGCGAGCAGGCGCTGAGCATCGCCTGGGAGGCGGAGGCTGAGACCGGCGAGCGCGGTGACTCGACGGTGCCGAAGAGCGCGTTCGTGCGCGTGGTGGAGACTCCTAGCCCGTGAGGTGCGCCGCGCCGAGCACCCCCGCGCCGTCGCCGAGCTCGCTGACGAGCAGCGGCACCTCCGCGGTAGGCGGACCGAACACCGACTCGCGGAGCGTGTCGCGCAGGGTCGGCTCGATCAGCTCGAACGACGCGCTGACGCCGCCGCCGAACACCAGCGCGTCGAGATCGAGCAGCTTCTGAGCTTGGGCCAGGCCGCGACCGAGCGCGCGTCCCATGCCCGCGAACACCTCCAGCGCGGCGGCGTCGCCTGCTCGCGCGTGTGCGGCGATCTCCGCGGGCGCCTCGGCTTCGCCGCCGAGCTCGGCGTAACGTGACAGGAGGCCCCGGGTGCCGGCATAGACCTCCATGCAGCCTCGCTGGCCGCACACGCAGCGGCCGGCATTGGCGGAGCTGTCTACGGTGAGGTGGCCGATCTCGGCGGCGAAGCCGTGGGCGCCGCGCCGGAGCGCGCCCCCGATCACCAGGCCCCCGCCCACGCCAGTGCCCAGCGTCGCGACGAGGAAGCTCCGGTAGACGCGACCGTGGCCGAACAGGAGCTCGCCGAGCGCGGCAGAGGTCGAGTCGTTCTCTACCGCCACGCGGGTGCCGAGGCGCGCTTCGAGCTCGGCGCGGACGTTCACGCCCTCGAAGCCCGGAACGTTGGGCAGGCGGTAACAACGGCCCGTCGCGTCCACCTCGCCCGGGATCGCCACCCCGACGTGGCTCGGCGCTTGGCCGAGGCGGCCGACCAGCTCGGAGATCTGATCGAGGATCTCCCCAGGCGCTCCGCCGGCTCTGGTCTTCACCATCTCGGAGGCGACGATGCGGCCGGCCTCGACACGCCCGGCCTTGATGCGGGTTCCGCCGAAGTCGACGCCGACCCTCACGCGCTCGCGACCTTCGCGCCGGTCGTGACGTGAAGCTCGATGGGCTTGCCGAGCTCGCGCTCGAGCAGCTTGCCCTTGCGGCGCGCGCCCCACACCTCGAGCTCCGCGTCGCCCTGGGCCAAGACGTTGAAGTGGAGCACGCCCTCGCGCTCCTCGATCTCGACCCCGGAGACGAACTGGTGGTGGCTGCGATCGAGGCCGTCCGCCAGGCGCAGGATGCCGGAGAGCACCCGCACGGCGCGACGCCAGCGGGTGGTGAGCGCGGCGAAGTCCGGATCGCGGCGCTTGGGGCGAGCCTTTCGGTGGTAGCGGGCCAGCATGGCGATGAGCGTGCGCTCTTCGTCCGAGAAGCCACGCAGCTCGCCGTATTTTATGATGTACGCGGCGTGGTGCTCGTGACGCTCGTAGCCGATGTGCTGCCCCACGTCGTGGAGGACGGCCGCGTATTCGAGCAGGCGCCGCTCGTCGTCGCCCAGGCGGTGCAGGTGCCGGGTCTGATCGAAGATGGCCAGGGCCAAGCCGCCCACGTGCTCCGGGTGCGGGCCGGACTGCCCGCAGCGGCGGGCGAGCTCCATGACGCTGTGGCTTCGGATGTCCTTGACCACCTCGAATTGGCGGATGCTGTCCGCGCGGCTCTCCAGGTAGTCGAGCACCAGGCCCTCGCGCAGCGCCGCCTCGCACAGCGTGATGCGGTCCTGCTTGGCCAGCTCGAGCAGCGTGCAGAGTAGCACCGCGCCGACGTGGATGGAGTCCGCGCGCGCGACGTCGATGCCGCCGATCAGGGCGCGCTCCGCCGGGCTCACGGCGAGCAGGCGCTCCGCCAGTGACTTCAGCTCGTCCAGGCGCACGACCTGGCCGGTGCTGTTGGTCCAGGCCTCACCGCCCTTCAGGCGGTGCGCCGCCTGGCCCAGCGCCAGGATGGTGCCGCTGGTGCCGATGCAGAGCTCGAACTTCGCGGCCCGGGCCTCGAGGAGCGCCGGCTCCGCGAGCGCGCGCACGTGATCTTCGAGCTCCTTCCGCTCGCGCTTGCCTAGCGGCGCGCCGCCGCCGAACTCCGCGCGCAGGCGCTGCACGCCCAGCTTCAGGCTGCGACCGAGCCACATCGAACGCGCGTCGCCGACGATGGTCTCCACGCTGCCGCCGCCGATGTCGAAGACGAGCGCGCTGCGGGCGGAGAGGTCGATGGCGTTGCGAACCGAGAGGTAGATGTAGCGGGCCTCCTCGGCGCCGGTGATGACCTGCGGCACGATGCCGGTGTGCTCGGCGATGGCGTAGAGGAACTCGCCGCCGTTGTCCGCCTCGCGTACCGCGGACGTGGCGACCGCGCGCACGTCGCTGACGCCGTGTCGGAGCGCCAGCTTGTGGAACTTCATGATGGCGCCGAGCCCTGCGGCGACGGCTTCGTCGGTGAGCCGGCCGTGGTCGAACACGCTCTTGCCCAAGAACACCATCTCCTTCTCGCGATCGAGGATCTCGAAGGTGTGGTTGTCGCGCGTGCCGGCCACGATCATGTGGACGGAGTTGCTCCCGATGTCGATCGCAGCGAGCTTCATGCTGTGCCTCGGCGCCCGAACGGCGTGGACGAGTGAGAGGTGCCCCTGGGTGTGCATGGCGCGCGGCGGAATGTGCCCCCGCTCGGTGACAGGTACGTGACGCAAAGGCAGTACTACGTTTGCGTTCAGGTGAAAACGGGGGACCCCGGGGCGGCGGGCGACCGAGCGGTTCGTGTATCCTGCCCCGGCATGCGCGACTGGGGCAGAGATGCCCGGGCGCCCGAGCAAATTCCCGAGGTTTTAGGGCGCTACGAAATCCTCCTGCCCATCGCCAGCGGCGGTGTGGCGACGGTGTACCTCGCCTCCTCCACCGGGGCCGTCGGCTTCGAGCGGGACGTCGCCATCAAGCTGACCCACCGGCACCTCCGGGACAGCCCCGAGTTCTTCACCCAGCTGGTGGACGAGGCCCGTCTCGCCGGGAGGATCCACCACCCGAACGTGGTCAGCGTCCACGACGTCGGCTTCGCGGACAAGAGCGTCTTCATCGTCATGGACTACGTCGAGGGCGAGTCGCTCGCGGCGATCCAGCAGCTGCTCAAGCACCAGGACGCGCGCATGCCGCTCGGCGTCGCGTTGAAGATCCTGGACGACTTCCTGGCGGGCTTGCACGCGGCGCACGAGCTCCGCGGTGACGATGGCGCGTTGCTCGAGGTGGTGCACCGCGACGTCACGCCGCACAACATCCTGGTGGGGGTGGACGGCGTCTCGCGCATCACCGACTTCGGCGTCGCCAAGGCGGCGTCGCGCCTGACCTTGACCCTGCCGGGCTTCGTGAAGGGCAAGATCGCCTACATGTCGCCGGAGCAAGCCCAGGGCAAGGGCATCGGACGCACCGTGGACGTGTGGGCGGCGGGGGTCGTGGCCTGGGAGCTGTTCAGCGGGACGCGGCTCCACGACGGCACCAACGATCCGGTACTGATGCTGAAGATCGCGCGCGAGCCGCCGATGCGCCTGCGCCACGTGCGGCCCGACGTGCCCCGGGAGCTCGACGGCGTGCTCGCGAGCGCCTTGGCCATGGACCCGCGCTCGCGCCTGCCCACCGCCGAGGCGCTGGCCGAGGCGCTGCGCGGGGCTGCCGAGCGGGCCGGTATCGCCCGCGCCGATGCGCGCGAGGTCAAGGCGTTCCTGCTCGGGCTCGCGGGGCCGGAGCTCGAGGCGCGGCGCGAGAAGATCGCCAAGATCCGCGCGCTCCGCAAGAGCTGGGTGGATCTCGGCGCCCGCGCCGCGGCGGAGACGAACACCGACTCGGAGTCCACGCGGGCCGCGACGGAGATCGTGCCGAGCGTGCCGCTCTCGGACCGCCTGGAGCCGACGGTCGTTCGCGGGCCGGTGCGCCCGCTGCCCGAGGCGCGCCGCTTCGCCAGGATGAGCGCGCTGCTCTCCGTCCTCCTGACTACGCCCCTCCTGTCGCGGGCCTGGGTGGTGCTCTCCGTCATCCCCGCGATTTCCCTCGCCTTGGCGTGGGTCGTCGCTGGCGCCGGCGGGCCGGAGCGGACGAGCGGCGTGCCCGCTGCGCTTGCGACCAGCGTGGCGCCGCCCCCCACGGCATCGAGCGCGCCGCTCCCCGCGCCGACGGAGCGCGTGCTCACACCAGCGGATCTCGCCGTGGCGACGGACGCCGAGAGCGACGCAGGCCCGCTGCTCCCCCCCGACGGCGTGATCACGCCCTCGGAGCTCGGCGTGGAGCCGGAGTCGCCAGCGGGTGGAAGTCGGAGGCGGCGCTGACGCTCGAGACGCCGTATCTCGCGGCGGTCTCCGCCGGCCTCGAGCGCCTGGACCGCGTGCTGACGCGGGTCTGGCAGATCCTGGCCGTGCTCGGCGTGCTCACCGGGCTCGCCTACGCAGCGTTCATCTCGCGCTCGCTCGGCTTTGCCTGTGCCGTCGGCTCGTCCTTGTTCCTGATCTGGTTCGTGATCGCTGGGCACCTGGTCGATCGTGGCGAGGCGCCCAGGGCGCTGTCCAGCGTCAACGCCGTCGTCGAGGCGCTCATCCCCTGGGCGTTTCTGGTCGCCGTCACCGCCAGCAAGGGCGCGGAGTACGCCCTTGGGTCCTGGGTCCCGCCCTTCCTGTTCTGTAGCGGCATCGTGTCGCAGGTGGCTCGGCTCAGGCTCTGGGGGCCGGCGATCTTGGGCCTGTCGGGCGCGCTCGCGTACCCGGTCACCTACTGGCTCTTCGTCGTCGAGCGCTTGCCGCCGAGCGCGCGCGACTTCTTGCTCAACCAGCCTGCCACCCAGCACGTGCGCTCGGTGACGCTGGCCGTGTCCGGGCTCATCGGCACGCTCCTGGTCCTGGGGCTGCACGCGGTAATCGTCGGCGCCGAAGGAGCAGCGAGGGAGCGCGAGCTGGGCGGAAAGTTTCGCATCGTGCGCGAGCACTCGGTCGGAGCGACGGGCGTCGTCTACGAGGGCGAGTACTGCCCCGAAGGGGGCTTCGCGCGGAGGGTCGCCATCCGGCGCTTTCATCCGCATGTGGCCGAGCACGCGGACCTGATGGACGGTTTCAAGCAGGCGGCCGACATCGGTGCGCGGCTCGTTCACCCGAACATCGTGCAGGTCGAGGACTTCATGCGCGCGGACGGCGCGTACTTCTTGGTGCTCGAGTGGGTGGAGGGTGCGTCGCTCGACGCTCTCACGCGCACCGCGCGGGCCACCGGGCAGGGGCTGGCGCCGGAGGTCGTGGCGTACGTGGGGCTCGAGCTCTTGGCGGGGCTCGCCCACGCCCACGCCGGAGCGCTCGGCGAAGACGGCCGTCCGCTCGGCGAGCTGCACCGCGATCTCTGCCCAGATTGCCTGCTGGTCTCCGGCGCCGGCGAGGTGAAGATCGGCGGGTTCGCCGTGGCCCGCACGCTGCGTGACTTCAACCGGGTGAGCGAAGGGCACATCGGCTACATGCCCCCGGAGCGCGCGAGCGGGGTGGTGGACGTGCGCGGGGATCTCTACTCCGCCGGGGCCATCCTCTGGGAGCTGCTCCTGGGCCGGCGGCGCGCTCCCGGCGAGAGCTCGAGGCCGAGCGAGCTGCGGGGAGATCTGCCGCCCACCTGGGACGCCTTCTTCGCGCGGGCGCTCTCCGACGTGCCGGAGGCTCGCGCCGAGAGCGCGATGGAGCTGATGTCGCTCTTGGCCGCCGTGCCGCGGCGAGACGCGAGCGCGACCCGCGCCGAGCTCGCCGCGCTCGTCGGCCACGTGCGCGCCAGCCAGGCGGCGCGCACCGGTGCCTACAATCCGCTTTGATTCAGCGTTGCCTGTAGGGGCGCGGATCGATGTTCAACCGGCGCAGCGCCTCGTAGAGCGCGGAGCGGCCCATGCCGAGCAGCGAGGCGGCCTCTGCGACGTCGCCGGAGGCTTGCGTGAGCGCGTCCGCGATGCGGCGCTGCTCTTGCTCCGTGCGGCCCGGCGGCGCGCTCTTCGAGGACGCCCTCACCAGGAGAGGAAGCACGTCCTCCTCCGCGATCTCGCTCCGTCCGCGACGCCGCGCGACCTCGGCGGCGGCGGCCATCACGTTGCGCAGCTCGCGTACGTTGCCGGGCCAGGGGTGCAGCGCCAGGAGCTCGAGCGCTACCGTCGCGACCTCCGCGCCGGCTCCCGCCGCAAAGCTCCTCGCCAGGACCGGCACGTCCTCGCGCCGCTCGCGCAGCGGCGGGAGCCGCACGCGGAGCCCGGCCAAGCGGTGCAGCAGATCGCCTCGGAAGCTGCCGGAGTCGATCAGCTGATCCACGTCGCGGTTGGTCGCGGCCACCACCCGGGTGTCCACCGTCAACGACTGGTCGTCCCCCACCGGGCGCACCTCGCCAGTCTCCAGCGTGCGCAGGAGCTTCGCCTGGACCGGAGCGGGCATCTCGCCGATTTCGTCGAGGAACAGCGTGCCGCCACTGGCAGTGCGGAACAGGCCCGTGCGCTCCCGCGTCGCGCCGGAGAACGCGCCACGGGCATGTCCGAACAGCTCCGCGTCCACCAGCTCCGAGGGCACGGCGGCGCAGTTCAGCGCCACGAAGGGGCCCGTGCGCCCGCTGTAGTGGTGCACCAGCCCGGCGATCACCTCCTTGCCGGTGCCCGTCTCGCCCAGCACCAGCACCGGGCTCCGGGTCGGCGCGATGGTCAGGACCGAGTCCCGCGCTTCGTCGAGGGAGGCGCCGCCGATCAAGCCGGGCAGCTCCGCCGGACGCGGTCGCCCGTAGGGCGCGACGTCCGCGACCACGAACAGCGTGCGGCCGACCCGTACCACCGCGCCGGGTCCCACCAGCGCGCCCGACTTGCCGACCTGCGCGCCGTCCACCCAGGTGCCGTTGCGGCTGCCGAGGTCGCTCACCAAGACTGCCTCGCCCCGCCGCTCGAAGCGCGCGTGCAGGCGCGACGCGCCCGGATCTTCCAGCACGAGATCCGCGGCGTCGCCGCGGCCCGTCGTGACCGGGCGGGGCAGATCCACCACGCCGGGCGGCGCCCCGCCTCGCGCCGGCGTCATCACCAGGCCGAGCGCGGGCGGCAGGCCCGTGCCCGCGACCGACGGGCGGACGTGCTCGGTGACGGTGCGTTCGGACACGGGCGGGCATCTTAGCCGAAGCGCCCGGCAGATGCAGGGCTCACTTCGGCACGGCGCAGGCCGGGTCGTCGCCGTCGATCAGGCCGTCGCCGTCGTCGTCCTTGCCGTTGCCGCAGATCTCCTCGTTGCAGTCGTCCACGACGCAGTCGCAGTCGTCGTCCTTGCCGTTGCCGCAGATCTCGGTCGGCTCGCACTTCGCCACGCAGTCCGTCTCGTCGGCGGTGCCGTCGCAGTCGTTGTCGAGCCCGTCGCCGCAGATGTCCACGCACAGGCACTGCTTGTCCGTGTCGGTGTGGGTCCAGAAGGCGCGGTGGTTCCCCTCGTCCACGCTCTGGAACGGCGCCCAGAACCCGGAGTAGCCCGGATCGGTCGCGGTCGGGTCGATGGCGGCGATCCAGATCTGGTCCTCCTTGTCGTCCTTCGGGCGCACCACCGAGTAGGGGCGGAGACTGGAGAAGGCGAGCCAGAAGATCCCCGGCTTCGTCGAGGGTGCCCAGGTCGGCATCGAGTTGCCGATCGCCGTCACGCCGTCGGCGTTGTTCACGCGCTGATTGAGGCGGGTCAACGTGACGGGCGTTCCGCCCGCGGCCGGGACCAGCTTGAGCACGGCGCTGACGGCGTCCTTGCTCTTGGCCTGCGCGTTCACGTAGGCGATCCACTTGCTGTCCGGGCTCCAGACCGGGAAGAAGTTGTTGTCCGGCGCGGCACCCGCGGCGACGATCACGTTGGGCGTGCCCCAGGCGCCGCCGTTGTACGGCAGGATCGCGATGGAGGAGCCCTCGATGTCCTTGTTGCCGCCCTTGGTGCCGAGCGCGATGGCGACGCTGTCGCCGAGCGCGTTCCAGTCCGGGTGCGTCGCGAGCTTGCCGGCGGGGATGGGCACCGCGCCGGCGTTCGGGCCGACGGGATCCCCGGTGTCCGCGTCGATCAGCGTCAGCTTGCCCCCGCTGGCCACGAGCAACAGCTTCCCGTCCGGCGAGAACGTGGTCCAAGCCGAGGCGCGCTCCGCTTGACCCGCGGTGGGCACCACGGTGGTCCGATCCTTCACCCACGCCTCGCGCAACTTCTCACCGCCGTAGCCCACCGCCAGGCGCTTGCCGTCTCGAGACAAGGTGTGGCACGCGACGCAGGTGTCTTTGTCCGCGGCCTGCGGGTCGGTGTAGAACTTCACCGGGATGGGGTCGGAGATCAGCGCCTTCATCACGCCTGCCGTGCCGGTGGACCAGTAGTAGATGGCCCCCTCCACCTCCGAGTCGCTGAAGTAGAGCGTGATGGGCTTCGACACCCACTGCTCGGTCGGGGTCGCGCTGGCGACACCGGAGACCGTCAGCTCCACGGCGTAGCCGCGGTTGCTCTCCGCGATCCAGTCCCAAGCCGCCTCGTCGGGCTGCCAGGTCGGGCTCTTGGTGTAGACCTTCACCGTGGTCTTCGGGCCCTTGAAGGTCAGCATGAAGAGGTCGTTGCCGGTACCGCCGGACCAGTCGTGGCGGATGTGCGAGACGTTCACCGGGAACATCGTCTCGTGGCTCGGGTAGATGACCGCCGGCTCCTTGTTGGGATCCGTGCCCGGGTTCTTGGGCGTGGCGCCCTTGAAGGTGTTGCTCGCGTCGCCCGGCGCCGTCGGATCGGAGAACTCTTTCTCGCCGGTGTAGTTCGCGCACGGCTTGCCGCCGCACATGTCCCCGGAGCCCCCGCCGCTTCCGCCGCTGCCGCCGGCCGCACTGCTGCCGCCGGCGCCGGCGCTGCCGCCGGCTCCGCCGGTCGTGCCCGCGTCAGCGCCGGAGCCGCCGGTCCCTGCCTTCTCGTCGCCGTCCGAGCCGCCGCACGACGCGCCGAGCAGACCGGCGCAGACCAACACGACTCCAAGAACGACTCCGCGCATGAGGGCCTCCCAACGCTCGAGATTAACCGAAGATCGCTGGCGCAGGCAGGCCTACACCTGCCGACACGCGACGAGCCGCCCGGAATCAGCGTTCGCGGCGGCGCGAGCGGGCGAGGCACGCGGCGAGAGCGAGAGCCAGCAAGCTGGCCGAGCTCGAGCGCTTTCCACCGACGGCGCAGCCGGAGCTCTCGGCGGAGCCGTCACCCGTGTTGGTCGGGCTCGTCTCCCATGGCGGCGCCTCTTCGGCACCATCGGTCTTGCCCGCGCAGTAGAGCTTCAGCAGGTTGCACCACTCGACGGGCGCGCTGGTGTCCACCACCGGCGCCGGCGCGGCGAGATCGAGGGCGCTCTCGTCGCCGGCGCACACGTCCACCGTGGGGGCGCTCGGGTCGATGGTGAGAGAGCTCCCGAGCTGATCGCGCAGCGCCCCGACCACCAGCGAGTTGTTCCAGCGCCGGTCCACGCCGTCCCAGCTGGCCCCGCTTTTCAAGAAGTCGCACACCCCGCCCCGCTTCGGCCAGAACTGCGCGGGCTGGCTCGTCGAGCCCGGCTCCTGGGGCGGCGGCGGGGTCGGGACCTTCACCTGCTTCGCGAAGGTCTCGAACGCGAGGGCCGTCTCCTTCTCGGCACACGCCACGGCCTCGGGCTGCACGTCCGGGCTCGACTTCGTGTCGGTGCAGGTGTCGGAGACCGAGAACCAGGCGTGCTGCTCGTTCGGCATGCCGGAGTGCGCGCAGTTGTCCTGGAGCGTGTGCAGCACGCGCCCGAGGGCGACGGCGAGCGCGGGGTCGTAGTCGGCGCCGGCGTCGGAGATGGCGCGCACCTCCTGGGCCAGCGCCCGCACGCGGCCGAGGGCCTTGTTCGCGGCTTGACACTTCGTCTCGCCCGCCTCGGGCTGGGCGTGCGCGGAGAGGTCGTCCCACTCGTAGTGGTCCACGTTGTAGGCGGCGGCGCCGACCTCCGCGCAGAACTCGCTGGGCAGCTTCTGCTTCCAGCAGGCGGTGGTGCTGAGGTCGCGGTGCGTGCCCTGCGAGAGCGCGTAGGCCGACGTCGGAACGAGCGAGACGGCGGCCAAGGCCACCGTGTGTCGAAGGAAGGAGCTCACGAGGCGCGGCAGCTTAGCGCATCACGCGCAGCGGACCAACGCCGCGCGAGAGCGCACGTGGGCCCTGGCCTCGGACTTCGGCCGTGGTCGCTCGCGCCCTGCGTCTCGCCCAGCCTGTCGAGACCGGTCAGAGCCCCAGCCCCTTCGCGATGATCTCGTTCATGATCTCGCTGGTGCCGCCGCCGATGGGCAAGAGGCGCGCGTCGCGGCTCAGGCGCTCGACCCGCGTCTCGCGCATGAAGCCCATGCCACCCAGGATCTGCACGGCCTCGTAGCAGACGCGTTGGGCGACGTCGGCGGAGAAGTTCTTGGCCATGCTGACCTCTTTGACCAGGTACTCGCCGTCCCTTACGCGCAGCGCGCAGCTGTAGTTCAGGGTCCGCGCCGCTTCGACCTCGGTCGCCATGCGCGCGAGCTTGTGCCGCGTGACCTGGAAGCCGACCAGCGGGCGGCCGAAGGCCTGGCGCTCCTTGGCGTAGGCCAGGGCGTCTTCCAAGGCGATGGCGGCGGTGGCGTGGCCGTAGAAGGCCAGGGCCAGGCGCTCGTGCTGGAAGTTGCGCATCAGCGCCTGGAAGCCCGAGCCTTCCTCGCCGATGCGGTTCTCCTCGGGTACCCGCACGTCGTCGAAGGACAGCTCCGCCGTGTCGCTGGCGCGCCAGCCGGTCTTCTTCAGGGCGCGCGAGACCGTGAAGCCGGGCATGCCCTTCTCGACCACGAAGAAGGTGAGCCCGCCGTGTTTGTCGGGGCCGGTGCGGGCCAAGACACTCACGTAGTCGGCGCGCACGCCGCTGGTGATGAACAGCTTGGCGCCGTTCAAGACGTAGTCCTTGCCGTCGCGCACGGCGCGGGTGGAGATGCCGGCCACGTCGCTGCCGGTGCCGGGCTCGGTGATGGCCAGGGCCGCGATCTTTTCCCCGGCGAGCACCGGCGGGCAGAACCGCTGCTTCTGCTCCTCCGTGCCGAGCACCAGGATCGGCGGCAGCGCGATGCCCAGGCTGCCGAGCCCGGCGACGATGCCGCTCGAACCGCCGGTGAGCAGGGACTCCAGGCCGATCAGCCCGTGCAGCATGTCGCCGCCGCCGCCGCCGTACTCCGCCGGGTAGGCCGCGCCGAGCACGCCGGCCTCCGCCGCCTCGCGGTAGAGCTCCCGCGGGAACAGCTCCGCCTCCTCCCAATCGGCGACGAAGGGCGCGATCTTCTCCTTCGCGAAGCGCAGGCAGGTCTGGCGGTAGAGCTCGTAGTGTTCTTCGAGCTTCATGGCTCAGTGGCAGTTCTCGAAGGTCATCGAGGCCACGACCGTGTTGCCGCCCCCCGTGCAGTTCGCGCTCACGGTGCCCTTGATGTTCTTGACCCCGTTCACTTCGCTGTTCTGCATTTCCATCGTCATGTTGCCGCAGCCTTCGCCCAGCATGTCGGTGTAGCTGGCGCCGGCGGGGAAGAAGTAGACCTGCACTTTGCCGTTCGGCTGCTGGAGGAAGCGCACGCGGCGCCCGCCGCCGTCGAGGAAATCGACGCCGCTGAACTGAGGCATGTTGGCCTGGCCCGAGCGGCAGGTGTCGACCTCGAAGGGCGCGCCGTTCACGGTGATGGTCCCGCTCGACTTGCTCTTGCACGCGAGCAAGGCCCCGACCAACAGCATCCCAACCACGATGGAAGACCGCATGTCCACGGGAAGTATCACCCTCGCGAGCGAGCCGCAACGCCGGGCGCTGGGTCGCCGAGCGCTTCGGCGAGGAGCGCGTCGACCTGCTCGGGCACTTCTTGATGCGCGAAGTGTCCGGCACCGCGCAGGATGTGCAGCGAGAGCTCTGGAGCGAGGCGACGGTGCGCCTCCGCCAGCTCGAGCACGAAGCAAGCGTCGTGCTCGCCCCAGAGCAGCGTCACAGGAACGTCGATGCGCGGCAGCTCGTGGCGTTCGCCGCGCCAGAGCGCGCGCGCCGCGCCGCGGAGCGCGCTCCGGTAGTAGGCGAGCGGCGGCCCGAGGGAAGAGATGCGTCCGACCGCTGCCCGCGAGGCGTTCACCACTTCGCGCGGCGCACGCTCGGCGCCGGGGGTGCCGCGGAACATCCCCGCCAGGTTCTTGGCGCCGCGGGACGAGAGCCAGAGCTCGGGGACCAGCGGCAGCTGGAAGAAGAACATGTACCAGCTCTTCGCGAGCTGCCGCGGGTTCGAGCGAAGCGCGCGCTCCATCAAGATCGGGTGGGCGCAGTCGATGACGACCACCCGCTCGAGCAGGTCCGGGTGTCGCGACGCGACCAGCCAGGTGATGGCGCCGCCCCAGTCGTGGCCGACGAGGCGCACCCGTCCGTTGCTCACGTGGCGGCACAACGCGACCACGTCGGCGACCAGCGTGTCGAGGTCGTACCCGCCGGCCGGGCGCGCGCTCTCGCCGTAGCCGCGGAGGTCCGGAGCGATCACCCGGTAGCCGCGCGCGACCAAGAAGGGGAGCTGGAGGTCCCACGAACGGTGCGTCTCCGGGAAGCCGTGCAGCAGGATGACGGGCGGTCCCGAGCCGGCCTCCACCCAGTGGAGCCGGACGCCGTTCACTCGGGCGTAGTGGTGCGTGAGTTCCACGTGGCCTCCGAGGGTATCGCTTACCATCGCGCGCTGGGGTAGTCTGGAAAGACTAGGGAGTGCTTCACATGGCCAACTTGCGCGTGCTGGTTCGGAGCCTTTCGGCCCTCGGAGTCGTCTCGTATCTGGCGGTGTCCTGCGGCGGAGACGACCGGCCCGGGAACATCCCCCACGGAACCGGCGCTACGGGCGGAGGGGACGCCTCGAGCGGCGGCGGCAGCGGCGGCAGCGGCGGCAGCGGCGGCAGCGGCGGAACGACAGGGGGCGCTGGCGGAACCGGCGGCACGACCGGAGGGACCGGCGGGACCAGCGACGCCGGCACCGACCAGAGCGTGGACTCCCCGACAGATGTGGGCAGCGACTCTCCCGGCGACGCTGGCGACGGCGAGGCGAGCCTGCCCCCGCATTGTTCGAACACCCAGAAGGACGCGGACGAGACCGACGTGGATTGTGGCGGCAAGGACTGCGCCGGGTGCGACACGGGTAAGGTCTGCGCGGTCGCCACGGACTGCGCCAGCAAGAAGTGCAACAGCACGAACAAGATCTGCGACCCGCCGCTGTGCACGGACGGCATCAAGAACGGAGCGGAGTCCGACACCGACTGCGGTGGCGCCAACTGCCCGCTCTGCGCGGACACCAAGACGTGCAACTCGGGGACGGACTGCGCGAGCGGCGTCTGCGCGGGCGCACCGAAGACCTGTCAGGTTCCAAACTGCTCTGACAACGTGAAGAACGGGAACGAGGGAGACAAGGACTGCGGCGGCACGTGCCCGTCGAAGTGCAGCCTGGGTCAGTCGTGCAAGGCAGCGGCCGACTGCGGCAGCAACGTGTGCACCACGAGTCAGTGCAAGTGTCCGGCGGGAATGGCGCTGGTCGCTGCTACCGGAGGAGGTTCCTACTGCATCGACCAGCTGGAGGTATCCTACGAGCAGTACGAGACCTTCTGGCAGGCGGGGCCGACCTTCAACTTGCCGGCTTGCAGCTGGAACACGAGCTACACGCCGACCAGCAACTGGCCCGCGTCCAGCTTCAACAAGAAGAAGCCGGTTCGCAACGTGGATTGGTGTGACGCCTGGGCGTACTGCCAGTGGGCCGGCAAGCGACTCTGCGGGAAGCAGAACGGCGGGGCAGTTGCTTACGGTGATTTCGCGAGCGCTGCGCAAAGTCAGTGGATGAACGCCTGCACGGCTGGCGTGAACACCTATCCGTACGGGAGCGCCTTCGTCGCGGGGAACTGCGTGGGTCAAGGCTATGCCTTCCCCGACGCCGGAGTCGGACCTCAAGACGTGAACCGAAGTGCCAACAACTGCCTGGGCGCGGCGCCCGGCCTCTACGACATGAGCGGCAACGTCGCCGAGTGGGAAGACTCCTGCAACGGGACCACCGGGACTGGCGACGACTGCCGCGTGCGCGGCGGCTCCTACCCCGACGGCAGCGCGGCACTGGAGTGCAAGGCCGACCGCTCGCTCAAGCGCGACGCCAAGCTCGACGACGTCGGCTTCCGCTGCTGCTTCCCCTGACGGTTGCCCGCACAGAGCATCGGAAAGCTCGCCCTGGCGCGGCGCGCGCGTATCAACACCGAAGGTTTCGCCCGGTCGTGCGCCCGGTGTTCACCTACTTGGTTGCTTTCATGATCGTGCCGTTGTTCATGCTGGCCCAGTAGACGTGCGTGGAGTCCGTGGCGATGGCCTTCACTCCGCCTTGGCCGGTGGCGATGGTCGTCTTGTTCGTGCCGGTCTTCGTCGCCGACTGCACGCCGGCGTAGCTGCTCCAATACACGCCGGCAGCGTCGACGGCGACGCCGTCGGCGGCGAGCAAGCCGCTCGCGACCGGTGAGCCCAGCTTGAGCGACGACTTGTCGGCGATGTGCACCATCGTGGATGTCGTCCAGACCACCGAATCCGCGTCGACGGCGATGTCGCCCACGCTCGACGCAACCGCGATTGTCTGGGGGAACCCCCCGCCGTAACTGCCCTTCTTGAGCGCGATCTTCTCGGAGAAGAACAGGTTGAACTCGTCCGCCACCATCGGCGAGCCGGCGGTCCCAGGTCCGTAGATCGAGGTCGGACTAGTTCCGTCCTTGTTGGCGCGCGTGACGCTCGTGCCGATCACCCAGACGAGCCAGGTGGAGCTCACCGCGATCGAGGTCCCGCCCGTGGTCGACAGCGTCTGCTTGCCGGTGCCGTCTTTGTTCACTTTGACGACGCTCGGCGGCGAGTTGGCGAGGTAGTAGACGCTGGTCGCATCGAGCACGAGGCGCGAGGGCGAGTCGCCGTGCACGAGCGTGGTCACGCTGCCGCCCGCTTTGGGCACCGAGCGCACGCCGGCCGGGTTTCCCGAGACGAAGAACACCGTCGTCGCGTCGAGCGCGAGGTCGGTGACGATCCCTTGTCCGTTCGCGAGCTCGGTGCAGCCGACGCAGATCGGCAGCGCGGCGTCGCCGGCGTCCGCCCCTGCGTCGACCGCGGCGGCGTCGCTGCCGGCGTCGCCTGGCGCGCCGCCCGTCGCTGCGCCTGCTGCGCCGCCCGTCGCGCCGCCCGAGCCTGCGGCGGCGTCCGCGCCGCCCGCGCCCGCCGCGCCGCCGGTCACGCTGCCCGCCGCGCCGCCGGCGCCGCCCGAGCCGCCGAGCGCTCCGCTGCCTCCGTTGCTCGTGCCTCCGGCGCTCGTACCCCCGCTGCCGCCGCCGCCGCTCGCCGCGCCGCCGAGCGCGCCCGACCCGCCCGTGCCTGCGCCGGCGGCTCCACCGCCGCCCGCGCCTCCGGAGCCCTCGCTCGCGCAAGCCGCCGCCAGCAACGAAACCGCCGGAAACACGACCCAAGCCCGTTTCATGTCGGGATGGTACCGGTGGCGAGGCGCTGGTCTCCCCTGAAAGTAAATGAAGATCCCACCAGCAGGCGCAGGCCGGACTCGTCGTGGATGAAGCGAGCCCGGCCGGGCTCCTGGGCGACGACCGGGCGCGGCGGCGCGTTGCCGCGATCGGCTCGGGGCAAGGCCCGCTCTGCGAAGCGCTGCTCGAACCCGTCGCGGAGCAGCTCGGAGGCCGGCGGCACCGTGGGCGCGGGCGGCGCCCGATCCGAGCCCGCGTCGAACACCGGAGTGGGTTCGACGGCGCTGGGCTGGGGGACCGGCGAGGCCGGGGGCGGGTTGGGCGCGCTGGGCGGCGGCGGCGTGCCGCACGCGAACGCCACGAGCGCGAGGACGAGCGCCCGCATCACGGCATCGGGTGGTCGAGGAAGAACTTCATCACCGCCTCGCCCCACTTGAAGGGCGAGCTCTGGTTGCACTTGAACGAGAAGACCTGGCCGGGCTGGCCGCTCGGGTCGGTGCTGCCGGGGTAGCAGTGACCCTGGATCAGCGTGGCTCCGGTGTAGTCGTGCTGGAGCATTTCGAACACCGTGCCCTTGGCGTTGGTGTAGCGGTCCCAGAGGTGCATCGCGTCCGAGGAGACCGGCGTGCCCTTGGTCATCCCGAGCACCTGGATCACGGCGTCGCGTGAGGCCTGCGCGGTCGAAAACGCGACCAGCGCGTCCTTGGTGCCGTGCATGTAGAGCATGGGCATCTCGCGGGTCGGCGCCTTGCCCTTCGAGAAGCAGCCCTCCTGCGCGGACTGACCGAAGGCGGCGGGAGCGGCGCTGGCGATCACGTCGGAGTGATCGCAGATGAAGCGCCAGGTCATGTCGCCCCCCTGGGAGAAGCCGGTGAAGTGCACGCGCTTCGCGTCCACGTGGAAGGCCTTGATGGTGCGCTGCATGAAGTCGAACACCTTCGGGTCGTCGTCCGCGGCCACCCAGCCGGAGAGCGGCGGGGCGGGGTCGGCGTTGGGGTTCACGACGATGAAGCCGTTCTGCGCGCCGAGCGCCACCAGGTTGGTGTTGGCGTCCTCCATCTTCCCGCTCATCGAGAAGCCGTGGACGTCGAAGATGAGCCCGCAGGCCTTGGTCAGGCAGGCGGGCGGGACGGACATGTTCCACTTCAGCCCGCTGCAGTCGAAGACGTGGTCGGGCTTGGCCGTCACGTCCTTGATGCAGTCGTCGGCCACCGGGGCAGGGAACGCACCGCCGCTGCCGCCGCCGCCGCTCGCGCCGCCGCCGCCGGACGCGCCGCCGCTCGAAGTGCCTCCCGAGCCGGCGCTGCCGCCGCTCGAAGCGCCGCCGGAGCCGGCGCTGCCGCCGGTCGAGCTGCCGCCCGACCCCGCGCCGCCGCCGCTCGAAGCGCCGCCAGTGCCTTTCTTCTCGTCGCCGTCGTCGGACCCGCAGGCCACGACGAGCGCGATCAGCCCCACACCTAGCCAGCCTCGCATGCGCCGAGGTTAGCGCGTTTCGCGCGTGCCGAGGCGCGCTACAATCCCTCGACCATGGTGCGGCTCTCGCTGGCCTCGGGCCTCGCTGGCCTGGGCGTCGCGCTCGCGGCGTCCTGCGGCTCGGACAGCGCCGAAGACACGGGCTTCAGCGCCGGCAACGACGCCGCGGCGGACGTGTTCCTGGGCAGCGACGCCATGATCTGGCCCGACGCGGACCCGAGCCCCGACGCGGGTCCCGGACCGAGCCCCGGCTTCGACGCCGGGGAGGCGGGCAGCCCGGCGCCGACGTGCAGCGGCAAGACCGGCGACAAGGGCAGCGGCATCTCGCTCAGCATCCAGAGCGGGGGCCGCACGCGCACCTCGCTCCTGCACGTGCCGGACAAATACGACCCGGGCAAGGCCGCGATGCTGGTGCTGAACTTCCACGGCTTCATGTCCGCGGGCTGGCAGCAGGCGCTGCTCACGCGCATGAGTCAGGAGAGTGATCAGCGCGGCTTCATCGTGGCCTATCCCGAGGGAGTGGCGGCGAGCTGGAACGCGGGCGCCTGCTGCGGCACCGCGTGGACGGACAGCGTGGACGACGTGAAGTTCGTTCGCGAACTGCTCGACGAGATCGAGGGCAAGTGGTGCATCGACAAGAAGCGCATCTACGCCACCGGCATGTCGAACGGCGGCTTCTTCTCCCACCGGCTGGCCTGCGAGGCTAGCGACCGCATCGCCGCCGTCGCTCCCGTGGCCGGCGTCCTCGGCGTCGACCCGGCCAAGTGCAGTCCCTACCGCCCGGTGCCGATCTTGGACTTCCACGGCACATCCGACGGCATGGTGCCCTACAACGGCGGCACGCCGCTGGTGCCGCAGCTCGGTCTCGGGCTGGTGTTCCGCTCGGTGCCGGAGACGATGGAATTCTGGCACAAGAAGAACGGCTGCTCGACCTTCGAGCAACAGTTCTACGCGAGCGGCGACGCCACCTGCGTGAGCTGGCCGGACTGCAAGGGCGGGGTGGGGACGGCGCACTGCAAGATCGACGGCGGCGGCCACACCTGGCCCGGCGGCATCGCGATCCCGGCGGGCAAGACCTCCACGGACATCAGCGCCACGACCACCATGCTGGACTTCTTCGAAGCGCACCCGATGCCTTAGGCTGATAGGGTGCGAGCGTGAAGGTCGTCGTCACGGGTGGGTCCGGCCAGCTCGGCTCGCTGGTGCTCGCGCGCCTGGCGCAGAGCCGAAAGGTGAAGCGCATCGTCTCGCTGGATCTCGTGCCGCCCAGCATCCCGAGCGCGAAGCTGGACTGGAAGATCGCCGACCTGCGCGATCCGGGCCTCGACCGCCACTTCGAGGGCGCCGACGCTCTGATGCACTTCGCCTTCGTCGTGGCTCGCCGGACGCCGCGCGAGGTGATGTATGCGGTCAACGTCGAGGGAAGCCGGCGCATGTTCGAGCACGCCCTGAAGGCCGGGCTCCGAACGGTCGTCTACAGCTCGTCCGCCTCGGCTTACGGCAACCCGCCGGGCCGCACCGGGCCGCTGACGGAGAGCTCGCCGCGCGTGCGCTGGACGGAGCTGCCCTACGCCGCCGACAAGTTCGACGTCGAGGCCTTCCTCGACGAGCTCGAGCCCGCGCACCCGGAGCTCCGCGTCGTGCGGCTGCGCCCGGGTATCCTGGTCGGCCGGCGCATCGCCCACGATCTGGGCCGCTCGCTGGTCTCGCGCGTGTTGGTCGAGGTCACGCCGGCGCCGATGCCGCTGGTGTGGGACGAGGACGTCGCCGACGCCGCGATGACGGCGCTCCTCGGCGACGCCCGCGGCGCCTTCAACCTGGTGGCGGACGAGCAGAAGTCGCCCGGCGAGCTGGCCCGCGCCACCGGCTTCCGGCTGATCCGCGTGCCGCGGCGGGCGTTCGCCGTTGCGGCGCCGCTGCTCGGCAAGCTGAGTAACACGGACGCGTCCTGGTTCGAGGCGGTGGACGCTCACTTGCCCGCGTCGTCCGAGCGTGCGAAACGCGAGCTCGGCTGGTCGCCCCACTGTCCGACGGTGACGGAGGTGCTCCGCAACTTCGACGCCGTGACGCCACGCCGGCTCGACCGGCGACTCGCGGTCTACTTCCGCCTGGTGGACACCCTCGGCCGGCGGGTGCCGCCGAACCTGCCCGACGACGCGAGGCGCGTGAGCCTCGACATCCACCTGGATCTCACCGGCCCTCGCGGCGGCGACTTCGGCTGGCACATCCACGAGGGCAAGGTGCGCCTCTCACCCGGCATTCCGCGCCCGCCCAGCGCCAGCATCACGCTCTCGCCGGAGACTTTGCTCGCGCTCCTGACCGGGCAGGACGACCTGTCCACGGCGCGGATGGCCGGTCGCGTGCGCGTGAACGGGGAGCCGACGGCGGGACTGGCGTTCGCCGGCATGATCACCGTGTTCCGCAACAACGCGCGAAAGTCCGGCCTCGAAGGCGCGGTCGCGCGCCGCCTCGAGCGCTGGTTCTCCGGAGAGAAGGGCTAGGGGGTGTCCCTAGTTCGGTGTGCGACCGAGCGGCTCGATTCGCGCCGCTCGGCGGTCAGCCGAGCCCCGGAATCACTTGGACAGTCTGGTCATGATCAGATCTCGATCCGCCAATGAGGCGTGAGTGCGAAGACCGGCCGGGGCCGGCGCCGGCCGTTTCGACCAAACGGAAGCGTCGCGTGGCGCTTGCTGCCGCCAGCGGAGCGCGAATTAGGGACACCCCCTAGCGCGGGTGAGCTCGGGTCAGAACCCCGATCCCGGCTGCTTCAGGAACTCGAGCTCCTCCGGCGTGGACGCGCGGCTGAGCGTCACGTTCCGGTGCGGGAAGCGACCGAAGCGTGCCACGATGTCGCGGTGGCGGCGCGCGAAGTCGGCGCCGCCTTCGAAGCGTTTCCGGAGCCCGGGCTCGCTCACGAACTGCGCGAGCTCGTCGAACAGCTCGACGCAGCGCTCTTGCAGCCCGAGATCCTCGGCGTGCATCAGCGGCATGATCAGGAAGTAGGCCTGCATCGGCCGGAGCGTGCGGTGCTCGCCGGCGTCGAGCCCAGCCACGGCGAGCGCGGCCGCCTTGTCGTCTTGCGCGAAGCTCTTCGGGTCGCCCCGGTACAAATTGCGTGAGAGCTGATCGAGCAGGATGACCAGCGCGACCCGCCCGCGGGGCGTGGCGGCCCACGCGTCGAGCTCGCCCCGCGCTGCCCGCTCCGCGAGCGCGCCGAAGCGCTCCCGGAGCTCGGCGTCGAAGCTCGGGTCTTTGCGCCAGTAGCGGGCGAAGGTCTCGTCGGAGACGTCGCCCGCGGGATCGGCGTCGCCGCCCAGCCAGAAGCTCAGCACCTCGTCGATTTCGGACATGACCGGAGTCATGGAGCAGTCGAGGGCTGGGCGGAAGACAGCAACTTTTGCGGACGCCCGAAGGGAGCACCAGGCCTAAGCTCGAAGCAACGATCCAGCCCGGGGCGTGTGCCGATTGGAGCCGCTCCGAAGGGAGCTGCCATGGCCAAGGAAAGACCCGAGGTCCTCATCACCTCCGAGCTGTGCAAGGGGTGTGGGCGCTGCATCGAGGCGTGCCCGAAGCATGCCATCGCGCTCGGGACCGACATCAACCAGACGTCGGGCCTCATCCCGGTCCACATCGACTACGAGATCTGCAACCACTGCGGCCTGTGCATCAGCGCCTGCCCGGAGCCCTACGGCCTGGGCCACGAGGTGTACGAGCTGGAGCACCCGGCCCAGCTGTTCGGCGAGAAGGCCCCGCGGCCGAAGCCCGAGAGCGTCCCCTCCCGGCGCATCGCCCTGCCCAAGGTCGAGCCCATGGTGCTGAAGGGCAACCACGCCGCGGCGGTCGGGGCGCTGCTCGCCGGCTGCCGCCACGTCTTCGGCTACCCCATCACGCCCTCGACCGAGGGGGCCGAGCTGCTCGCCAAGCTCCTGCCGAAGCTGCACGGCGTGTTCCTCCAGGCCTGCAGCGAGGTCGCCACCGTGAACCACATGTACGGCTGCGGCGGTGCGGGCCTGCCGACCATGACCTTCACCAGCTCCCCGGGTTTCAGCCTGATGCTGGAGGGGATCTCCTACATGATCGGCGCGGAGCTCCCGGCGGTGTTCATCAACGTGATGCGCCCGGGGCCGGGCCTCGGTTACATCGGTCCGGAGCAGGCCGACATCAAGCTCGCTTGTCGGGGGCTCGGTCATGGCAACACCCACGCCATCGTGCTGGCCCCGACCTCGCCGCAGGAGATGCTCGATCTCACCCTGGAGGCCTTCGAGCTCTCGTTCAAGTACCGGAATCCGGTGGTCGTCGCCGCCGACGGCTTCCTGGGTCAGATCACGGGCCGGGTGACCTTGCCCGACTACATGGTCGAGCCGGGGCTGCCCGACTGGGCGGTGTGGGGTGACGCCGCGCACGCAGGCAACCTGAACAGCTCCATCTTCCAGGACTGGCACGACCTCGAGCAACACAACGAGAAGATCAGCGCCAAGTACCGCGAGATGCAGAAGAACGAGCAGCGCTCCAAGGGCTACCGCACCGAGGACGCGCGCACGCTGGTCGTCGCCTGTAACACCCCGGCGCGCATGTCGAAGGCGGCGGTCGAGAGCTTGCGCCGCGAGGGGCGCCCAGTCGGGCTGTTCCAGCCCATCACGCTCTGGCCCTTCCCGATAAACGACCTGAAGCAGCTGCTCGGCCACGTCGACCGCCTGGTGGTGGTCGAGGCCAGCGACGGACAGCTGGAAGACGAGATGCGCCTGGCGATGCAGCACGCTGGAATCCACGGCGTGGACATCCACCACCTGCGCCACATGGGCGGGATCCTGCCGGCAGCCAAGGAAGTCTACGACACCGTTCGCCCCCTCACGGAGGTAGTGCAATGACCACCGGCTCCGCCTTCTTCGAGCACTTCGATCGTCACGCTCACGGCAAGGGCCTGAAGGGCGCGACCACGCACTACTGCCCCGGCTGTGGCCACGGCCTGGCGCACAAGTACCTGGCCGAGGCCCTGGTCGAGCTGGGCGTCCAGGACCGCACCGTAATGGTATCGCCGGTCGGCTGCGCAGTGTTCCTGTTCTACTACTTCGACACCGGCAACACCCAGGCCGCCCACGGGCGCGCGCCGGCGGTGGCCCTGGGCCACAAGCTCGCGAACCCGAGCTCCATCGTCGTCTCCTATCAGGGCGACGGCGATCTGGCCTCCATCGGCCTGGCGGAGATCATGCACGCGGCGCAGCTCGGCATCCCGATCAGCGTGGTGTTCATCAACAACGCCATCTACGGCATGACCGGCGGCCAGATGGCGCCGACCACGCTGATGGGTCAGTGGTCGAGCACCACGCCGGAGGGTCGCGGTCCGATGCAGGGGCCGCCCATGAAGGTGAGCGAGGTGATCGCCCAGCTCGACGGCGCGATGTACGTGGAGCGCTGCGCGCTGTTCGACCAGAAGCAGCGGAAGCGCGCGAAGGTCGCGATCAAGAAGGCGCTCCAGCTCCAGGTCGAGGGTAAGGGCTTCGGCTTCGTGGAGATCCTCTCGGAGTGTCCGACCCACTGGCGCATGACCAGCCAGGAGTCGGAGGCCCACGTGCGTGACGTGCTCACCCGGGTCTACCCGCTCGGCGTGGTGAAGGACGCGAGCCGCGAGGCCTGGTTCGCCCTCGAGAAACCGAGCTTCGACGCGGGGCAGTTGCTCGAGGTGGTGGACGCCGGGCGCGAGCCGCCGCCGACGTTCTGCAAGAAGTTCCCGGAGCACTTCGATCCGGTGGACGTCTCGATCAAGCTCGCAGGCTCCGGCGGCGACGGCGCGCAGACCGTGGCGCTCCTGGTCACCAAGGCGGCCATCAACGAGGGCTTCGACGCGACCCACATCCCGAGCTACGGGCCCGAGTCCCGCGGCGGCACGAGCTACGCCGACGTACACATCGCGAAGGAAGAGGTGCTCTCGCCCGGAGCGCCTTCGCCCCACGTGCTCATCGCCTTCAACGCGCCCAGCCTCGACAAGTTCTCCGAGACCGTGCGCCCCGGCGGCGTCGTGATCTACGACTCGAGCGTGATCTCGCACCAGCCCAAGGTCGCCGAGGGCGTGCGCGTCATCGCGGTGCCCTGCGCCGCCGTCGCCCAGAGCCTGGGCAACGTCATGGTCAAGAACGTGGTCGCCCTGGGCGCGCTGCAAGAAGCCACGAAGCTGCTCGAAGAGGAGTCGTTCCTCACCGTGCTGCGCCGTAGCCTGAAGAGCAAAGCGGCGCTCATCCCGCTGAACGAAGAGGCCTTCCGCTGGGGCGTGAAGGCGGTGCGCGAGGGGATCGAGAAGCTGGATTGAAGCAGGCGGCCTCGGGCACCATCCCTCGGCTGGTACCTTCCGATTGACGTGCGGTCCCGCGCCTGTCATACATCTCGTATGACGGAGTCCCGTATCAACGCTCGACTGGATCGCGCGACGGCGAGGAAGCTCGCGTTGCTCAAGCGCCGCACGGGTCTCACCACGTCCGAGATAATCAGAGATGCCTTGGAGAAGCTGTACCAGGAGGTCGGCGCTCCCAGTGCGGCCGCGGCGATCCTGGAGCGGAGCGGCTTCATCGGGTGTGCGGCCGGGCCCGAGGATCTGTCGGCGAGCTACAAGCGTTTGCAGGGGGAGACTCTGAAGCGGAAAGCAACATGATCATCGCCGACACGGGGTTCTGGCTCGCGCTGGCAAACTCCCGCGATCGGCATCACCAGGCCGCCAAGCGCGCGCTCACGAGCCTCTCCGAGCCGCTGATCACGACCTGGCTGGTGGTCGGTGAGACGTGTCACCTGCTCGCGACTCGGCTGGGCGTCGACGCGGAGCTGGCGTTTCTGGACGGCGTCGCTCGAAAGGCGGTCGAGATCTTCCCGCTGTCGGTCGATCATGTGCCGCGCGCGCTGGAGCTGGTGGAGAAGTACCGCTCGCTTCCCATGGACCTCGCGGACGCGTCCCTCGTGATCCTCGCCGAGGAGCTCGGCTCTGGACGGATCCTGTCGACCGATCAGCGTGACTTTCGGACGTATCGGTGGAAGTCGCGCAAGCCCTTTCAGAACCTGCTCGAGCTCTAGAACGCCCTCTACTGCTTCCCCCGCCCGCGCCGGAGGATCGTCCCGTCCCAGCCCACCGCGAACACCTCGTCGGCGGCGCTGCCCCAGACTCCGGTGAGCACCAGGCCGCCGCGCTCGGTCGAGGTCTTCCAGGTCGCGCCGTCGTAGTGCATGACGATGCCGCCGGCGGCGACGGCCCAGACGTCCTTCGGCCCGCTGCCCCAGACGCCGTGGAAGATCTCCTTCTTCGCGGCGATGGCGCCGAGGCCTGCCGTCATCGGCTTCCAGCGCGCCCCGTCGTAGTGGACCACCGTGCCGTCGTGACCGACGGCGAAGACGTCCTTCGGCCCGCTGCCCCAGACCGCGGTCAAGATGGCACGGGTGCCGCTCTCCTGGGGTTTCCACGCGGCGCCGTCGAAGCGGAGCACCGTGCCGCCCTCACCCACGGCGAAGAGCTGCTCCCCGGTGCCCCAGACCGCGTTCAGGAAGACCTGCGTCCCGCTCGGCTCGCGTCTCCAGGCGCCGCCGTCGTACCGGATGATCGTGCCGCCGCGGCCCACGGCCACGGTCGCGCTGGGTCCGCACCAGACGCCGCCCAGGACCTCGGTCACTCCGCTCGACTGGCGCTTCCACTCGTTGCCGTCGAAGTGCAGGACGGTGCCGCGCAGGCCGACGGCGAACACGTCCTTGTCGCCCCGGCCGGAGACCGCGGCCAGGTACTCCGTGGAGCCCGACGGGCGCGTGCTCCACGCGGCCCCGTCGTAGTGCAGCAGCGTGCCCCTCTCGCCCACCGCCCAAACGTTCTTCGGGCCGGAGCCCCACACACCGAGCAGGCGCGCGTAGGTGGGGCTCGGGTAGCCCTTCCAGGCGCCGCCCTGGAGGTGGAAGGTGCGGCCGGCCGGACCGACGACGATGACCTCACTCTTTGGCGAGTGCCAAAGCCCGCCGGTCTCGCCGACCGGCAAGCGGCCCTCTGCGGTCCAGCGCTCGCCGTCGAAGCGCGTCAGCTGACCGACGTCGCCGACCGCCCAGACTTGCTTCGCCCCGCTGCCGAAGAGCGCGCGGCGGCTCTCGACGGTGCCCGAGGCCATGGGTTTCCAGCCCTGTCCCTGGTTGCGGTACACGGGATCGCCGGGCGTGCCCACGGCGAAGACGTCCTCGAGGGAGCTGCCCCAGATCGCGCGCAGGTAGGGCGTGGTCGAGATGCTCTCGTTCTTCCACCCGCTGCCGTCGTTACGCACCACGGCGCCATTGCGTCCGATGGCGATCACGGTGTTCCCGGCACCCCAGACACCCTTGAGCTCGAACCCGGCGCCGGTCTCCTGACGTTGCCACTCCTTGCCGTCGAAACGCAGTGCGAGCCCGTCCTTGCCGACGGCGTAGACGTTCTTCGAGTCGAGCGCCCAGATGCCGTTGAGCCCGAAGTCGGCGCCGGTCTTCTCGGCCTGCCAGCGCTTGCCGTCGAAGCGCACCACCGTGCCTCCGTCGCCCGCCGCCCACACGTCGTCCGGGCCGGTGCCGGAGATGGCGTTCAGCGTCCTGTGCGTGCCGCTCTCCTGGTACGCCCACGCCTTGCCGTCGTGGACCAGGATGGTCCCCGCTTTGCCCACGGCGAAGGCGCGCTCGCCCTCGCCCCACACGCCGTACAGGTTGTTCCCTTGCGGCAGCGGGCTCTGCCAGCACCAGCCGTCGTCCACGCAGAGCGGCTCGGCGGCGGGGAGCATCGCGAGGGCGACGGGCTGCGAGCCGGGGACCTCCGACGGGGGCGCCGCCCTGGCCGAGGCGGTCGCGACCGCTTGCGCGGACGGTGCGGCGTCCGGCGTCGCTCGCTCCTGCGAGGGCCGGCAAGCTCCGATGGCCAACGCCACGAGATACACGTGCCTCATCGCCGCGCAGCGTAATACGAGTGCTCGGCCCTCGCGAGCAGCTACCGCCCCGCCATCCAGGTGCCGTACTCGTGAGCCACGGTGTGGCCGAGCGCGCCGACCAAGGCCAGCAGCGTGACCGCCGCGAGCAACCGGTACAGCCAGGCCGGCGGCCCGGCGTCCCAACCCGCGCCGAGCTTCCGCAGGAGCGGGAGGGCGACCGCGAGCGCGAGGGCCCCGCCGCCCAAGGCGACCAGGGAGCGTCCGTACCAGCGCATCGCCACGCCGGGCAGCGGATCCCAGCGCCACACGCGCTCGACCGGGTAGTAGATGGGGGCACGCGGATCGAGCACGTAGAGTGCGGAGGTCACCACGATCGCCGCGCACAGGCTGATGGTCAGGGCCTCCTTCTGGCGCATCTCACACGCTCCGGATGGTCCCCAGGTACCAGCCCACGCAGGCGTTGTAGAACAGCACCAAGAGCACCACGCTCGCGAGCCCGCCGACCAGCAGGGCCTCCGGTTTCTGCTTCAGGTCGAGCGTGCGCGACAGCAAGAAGATCGCGAGCACCGGGATCAGCACGATGCTCGCGGCGTGCTCCTTGATCTCGAACAGGCCCGTGGCCCAAGGGTAGGTCTTGTCCAGGAGCTCGGCGCGGACGCGCACGCGGAAGGTCGGGTAGATGAGCGTACCGAGGGTGAACGTCGCCAGGTAGGCGAGCCCCAGCACCGTGGCGTGGGTGCGGACGCGCGGGTCGTGGCGTCGCCGCACCAGCCGCAGCAGCAGGTGGACGCAGGAAGCCAGACTGGTGATCCCTGCCACGAAGTGCAGGAAGTGCAGCGGTCTTACCAGAGACTCGAAGGCGACCATCTCGGGGCACGAGTGCAATAGCACGGCCGGCGCGCGGGTGAACGAATCAAGGTGCCCACAGCTGGTGCTCGAGATCGCCGTGGCACTTGGACTCGTTGCAGGTCGGCTTGTGCTCCTTGTCGCTGGGCATGATCTTCTCGCCCAGGCTGCCGCGCATACGGGTCTCCGTGGTGAGCCAGCTGACGCTGGGTGCGCCGGCGGCCGGGATGGAGAAGAAGCCGTTCTGGTCGGTGCAGGTGATGGCGAAGGCCGTTCCATCGCGGACGGCGACCTCGATCTTGGGGGCCGGGTTCTTGCCGCCCCACTCCCAGATCATGCCGGCGATGAAGAACGCGGTCGCGGGACCGGCCGCGCCGTGGCAGTCCTCGCAGCCCTTGCTCTTGTAGGCGGAGTGATCGGCGGGCGCGGGGTTCGGGGGCGCGCAGCCCTCGACGTAGTCCGCCTCCCAGAACTCGATGCAAGGCGCGCTGCTGCCGCCGCAGCCGGCGGTGCCGCCGTCGCCGGCGGTACCGCCGCTGCCGCCGCTGCCCCCGAGGCCACCGCTGCCGCCGAGCGGAGCGCCGCCGCTGCCGCCGCTGCCCCCCGAAGCGCCGGTGCCTCCGGCGCCGCCGCTGCCCCCGCTTCCCCCCGAGCCGCTCAGGACGAAGCCAGGGGGCCTCGCGAGCACCGCCGCCGCGTTGCACGCTGCGCCGTCCACCGCGCCTTCGAGCCAGGAGACGAAGCAGCGCCTGCCGAGGGCGTCGAGCGCCTCGCCGCCCTTGTGACTCTCGAACAGCCGGCCCTTGCGCACCAGCGTCAGGCGCTCCGGATCGCGACCACCGTCCTGGAAGACGGCGGCCAGGATCTCCGGCTCGAGGGCGAGCACGGAGACGTAGTTCGCCTCGGCCTCCGCCGGATCCGCGGTCTTGCGCGGTACGCCCGGAACGTCGCTCGGATCCAGGCGCAGCCCCATGGAGCCGTAGAGGCGCAAGCTGCGACCGGCCTGGCCGTGGCAGTCGAGGGAGCCGCAGCGCGCGTGGAGCATCTCGCTCACGCGGTGGAAACCCTCGGGGCTCGGCGCGTCGAACGTCTTCTGCTCGCTCACGACCGAGCAGGCCGCGACGACGAGCAAGGGTCCGAGCCGCCTCATGGGGTCGGCTCCTTGCACGAGTCGCGGCCGGACACGGGTTCGTCGTCCCGCAGGTACACGCGGAACGTTCGGCTGGGGCCGGCCGGATCGAAGTGGCACGCCGCGCAAGACCTCTCGCGACGGATCGGGGTCTTCATGCAGCGCCGCTCGTCGCCGTACTCGAGCCTCACCCAGAGCGGGAACTCGAGCTCGAGCGCGCCCTCTTCCAGGAAGAAGGTGCCGACCTCGTTCGTGCCGACGGTCTGCTGCCGGCCCTTCGAGTCGAACAAGCGCACCGTCACGCCGGGCAGACCCTCCGGCGAGTCCTTCTCGGCGTACACCGTGCCGGCCAGATCGAAATTCGGCTCGGCGCGCCCACCCTTGGCGTGACAGTACGTGCACGGGAAGCCCGCGCGGTGGAGCGGGCCTTCCTCGTAGGGTCCAGGATCCGGCCCGAGCGCCTCGGCCTTGGCGTCGAGCGCCGGATCGCGGCAAGCGCTCGCGGCGAGCACGGCCGGAAGGAGCAGGAGCCAGCGCTTCACTCGAACCTCGCGCTGAAGCCTGCCACGGCGAGGCCACTCCAGCGATGGTCGATGTAGAGCGCGTCGCGGAACTGCGTGTAGGCGCCGTCGAATTCCAGCGTGGCGCTCAGGCTCCGGGGGGTCGGCGACCCGAGATCGAAGCGCAGCCCCGGACCGGCGGTCGCCGTCCAGAACGGGGACAGCTCTCGGTCTCCGCTGCGGTGCTCGGGCACCACCACGCTGCCGGCGCCGATGCGGCCGACGTACGCGCGGCGCCAGAACGTGGCGGCCGACTGATCGTGGAAGCGGAGGTGCGGCCAGACCGACCAGCGGCGCGAGAGCTCGAACACCCACTTGACGTCGGTGGTGGTGGCCAGGAGCCCCCAGCTGTCCAGGTAGGCCCGGTCCCAGAGCGTCAAGGTCGAGCGCGCGAAGCGGTGCGCGAGGCGCGCGCTCGCGGCGTAGCGCTGCCGCGTGTCGGGCAAATGCTCGGCGACGCGCCCGGGCAGGCGCAGCTGGTTCACCTCGTCGATCGAGGCGCCCACCGGGACGCTCGACGCGACGGCGGCGTCGAACAGCGGCAGCCAGCGGTAGGGCTTCTCCTGGCGCCCCGACTCGAAGTGAACGTCGAGCGCCGGCGAGAGGAGCGTGGCAGGTCCGACTACGATCTCGGCGCGGGCCGCGAGCTGGTGGCGATCGGCGCGCAGCGCGTAGACGGAGAACGGCGTGCCGGTGCGCCCCGCTACGGCGTGCTCGTACACGTAGCCGAGGGACAGCACCAGGTTCTTGCGCGCGAAATCGTGGCTGCCGGTGGCGCCCGCCGCGAAGGAGGTGAAGTCCGGCTCGATGGACGTCGCCAGGCTCGCCGACACGGCAGCCGCGCCGGGCTTGTAGCCTCCGCTGAGCGCGCCGGCGTGCCGGACCTCGAACCAGCGCGGGCTCGCCGCCGAGACGATGTCCACCGACGCCGCCGAGACGATGTCCACCAGGTAACTGCCGCTGGCGTTCCAGCCGGCGCTTGGCTCGCGCGCACTGGCGTGAGCGGACGGCGTCAGCGCCCAGACGTGGTCGGTGTCGAGGTAGCCGGCGACCTCGCCGCCGGTCTCCCAGCGCACGCCCGGCTCCGCGGTGCCGGTTGCGCTCGCCAGCGCAAGCGTGGCGAGGAGACGAATTGAGAGCTGGCGACGGAGCACGGGCCAGCGAACGCTAGCGCAGCCGGCTCACTTTTTCACGGGATCGCAGCCCCAGCGCACGTCTTCGACCTTCCAGGCCTGCTTGCAGCTGGATGCCGACATCGTGACGCTGTGGCTCTCGTTCGAGGCGAGCTCGAAGCGCTCGCTCTTGGCGCTGGTGGACTCGGGCTTGCCGTCGTTGTCGGCGCACTTCACGACCCAGCTCACCTTGCACGCGAGCTTCATGCCGCAGCTCGACTCGATGTCGAAGGCGATGCCCCTGTCGATGTCGCTCTTCTTGAAGCCCAGGCAGCTCTCGGCGGTCTCCTGGGCGTGGGCCACGGCGACGGGCAGGCCCGGGCTGGTCCAAGGCTCGCCGGCCGGCAACGAGAGCGCCCCAAATGCCCCAAAACCGAACACGAATGCCAGCGCACGACGGCTCATCGCCTGCTCCTTCTCTGGGCCATCGCCCGAACCGCCACCCGACGCGGCGGATTGTGGGGAGTGACAGCGGCCCGCAGCGGCGGGTTCCCGGATTTTTTTCCGGGCCCCGCCCAGGCTAGCCTCCTGGCCGTGTCGAGCCTGCCTCGCGTCGCGTTTCTGGGCCTGGGAACCATGGGGGGCCCGATGGCCCTGCGGCTCGTGCGAGCGGGCTTCCCACTGGTGGTCTGGAACCGCAGCCCCGAGCGGAGCGCCGTGCTCGGCGCGCCGCGGGCGGCGACGCCGGCAGAAGCCGCGGCCGCTGCCGACGTCATCTGCAGCATGCTCACCGGAGGCGAGGCCCTGGAGAGCGTGCTGTTTGGCCCGAGCGGAGCGGCGGAAGGCGAGATCGCGGGCAAGCTCTACGTCGATTTCTCGACCAGCGGCCCCGTCGCGGCCCGCGCCGCAGCCGCTCGCTTGACCGAGCGCGGAGCGCGCTTCGTGGACGCGCCGGTGAGCGGCACTCGAGGTCCGGCAGAGCGCGGCGAGCTGGTGGTGCTCGCGGGAGGCGACGCGGCCGACGTCGCGGCGCTCGCGCCTGTGTTCGCGGCGGTCGGAAGGCGCACGCTCCACGCGGGCCCCGTCGGCGCGGGCCAGGCGCTGAAGGTGGTGCTGAACGGCCTCGGGTGTCAGCACCTGATGGCGTTCGCGTCCATGCTGCGTCTCGGCGAGCGCGCGGGGCTCTCGCGGGAGGTGCTGGTCGCGGCCTTCACCGAGGGGGCGTTCGCAACGCCCGCGTACCAGGGCAAGCGCGAGCGGGTGCTCGCACGCCGCTACGACGATCCGGACTTCGTGCTCGAGCTGGTGCTGCGCGACGCGGAGCTGTGCGCGGAGCTCCAGCAGGAGCTCGGCGCGGTGATGCCGACGCACGCCGCGGCCCGCGCCGAGGTCGGGCGCGCGGTGGAGGCCGGGCTCGGATCGAAGGACCTGTTCGCAGTCGAAGAGCTGTACGGGAGGGACGAGGAATGACCGAACGCTTGCGCATCGCCACCCTCAACATCTGGAACAAGTCCGGACCCTGGCCCGCGCGCGCGGCGCTGATCCGGAAGCAGCTCGCGGCGCTCGCGCCGGACGTGCTCGGGCTCCAGGAGGTGCTGCGTCTGGACGAACCGGCGCCGGACGCGGAGAGCTGTCAGGCCGTCGAGCTCTGTGAGGGGCTCGGCTTCGAGCTCGCGTTCGCTCCCGCGATGCACTACGGCGCCGGGCTCTCGTTCGGCAACGCGCTCGCCAGCCGTCATCCCATCATCGAAGAAGCGCACTTCGCCTTGCCCGGGGCGGATCCGGGCGAGGCGCGCGTGCTCCTTTACGCGCTGGTCGGAACGCCGCACGGGCTCTTGCCGGTCTTCGTCACCCACCTGAACTGGAAGCTCCACCACGGCAGCGTTCGTTTGCTCCAGGTACGCTTCATCGTCGACAAGATCTTCGAGCTCTGCCCGGTGGACGAGAGCCGGCTGCCGCCGGTGCTGATGGGCGACTTCAACGCCGGGCCCGAGTCGGACGAGATCCGCTACCTCTCCGGGCACGCGACGGTGGAGGGCAAGAGCGTGTATTTCGCCGACGCCTGGCTCCACGGCGGTGACGGTCCGGGCTACACCTTCGACCGCAAGAACCGCTTCGCCGCTCTGGCCCACGAGCCGCCGCGGCGCATCGACTACGTCTTCGTGCGCGGTCCGGATCGGGGCTTCCGCGGCGAGCCTCTCGAGACCCGGCTCGCCTTCGCCGAGAGCGAGCCACACCCCGAGGGCGAGCTCTGGCCGAGCGACCACTTCGGCGTCGTGACGGAGATCGCGGCGACCCGGCGGGAGCAATGACTCTCGCTCCCGCGACCGACACGGCGATCCTCGAAGCGTTGCTCTCTGCCGAGCCGGTGCTGGCGGCAGACCTGCCGGAGTGGTGGCAGAGGTCGGCGGGCGCGCGCCACGCGGCGCTGGGCATCGATCGCGCGTTGCTCGCCGGCGTGACCGCCGATCGCCTGGGCTTCGCCTTTGCCGGTGGGTACGACG
The DNA here is from genome assembly GCA_015075635.1 of Polyangiaceae bacterium. Lineage (NCBI taxonomy): Bacteria > Pseudomonadati > Myxococcota > Polyangiales > Polyangiaceae > Polyangiaceae bacterium. The sequence goes on along the minus strand of JABTUA010000002.1, from coordinate 1,707,769 downwards.
CGGCCCTGCGAGCTCTCTTCACGGGGCTCGACCCCGTGCCAACTTGCCTGTGTGCGAGCGAGGAGGGCGGCAACCACCCGCGCGCCATCCAGACCCTGCTCGAGCCCCGCGGGCAGGGCTTCGTGCTCGACGGAGAGAAGCGCTGGGCGACGCTCGGACCGCTGGCAGAGCAGGCGCTGGTGGTCGCCAAGACGGGCGAGCGCGAAGGGAAGAGCCAGCTCGTCGTGGTGCGCGTCGCGCTGCCGGGGCAGGGGATCGAGGTCGCCGCCATGCCCGAAACGCCCTTCGTGCCCGAGGTCCCGCATGCGACGATCCGGTTCCGCGACGCGGCGGTGGAGGCGAGCCAGGTCTTGCCCGGCGACGGGTACGCTCGGTACCTGAAGCCGTTCCGCAGCATCGAGGATCTGCACGTCCATGCGGCGCTGCTCGGCTACCTGCTCGGCGTCGCGCGGCGCTCGGGTTGGCCGGCCTCGCGGGTCGAGCGACTGCTCGCGCTGGTCGGCTCCGCGCGCGACCTTCGCGATCGGGATCCGCTCGCGCCGGCCACCCACCTGGCGCTCGCGGGCCTGTTGGCCGAGACCGAGGCGTTCGTCCAAGACGCGGAGCCCCTCTGGGCGCAGGTGGACGCCGCCGAAGCGCGGCGCTGGGAGCGCGATCGGCCGCTGCTCTCCGTCGCCGGCAAGGCCCGGCAGGCCCGGCAGAAGCGCGCGCGGGAGCACTTCGGGCTCCCGGAGTGACTGGAAAACGGCTGCGGCTTGGGTTAGGTGGTGGCGCCCATGAAGCACGTCGTGCACCACGGTCTGGGATTCGACACGGCTCGCAAGGTCGCGGACGCGGCGTTCGCCTCGTACAAAGAGCGCTTCGCGCAGTACCACCCGGAAGCCCGCTGGGTGAACGACCGCCGCGCCGAGATCCACTTCAAGGTCAAGGGCATCGGGCTCACCGGAACGCTCGAGGTGGACGAGCGCGACATCGCCATGGACCTCGACGTCCCGTTCATGCTGCGGCCGTTCAAGGGCACGGCCATCAAGTTGATCGAAGAAGAGATCGACAAGTGGGTCGAGAAGGCGAAGAAGGGCGAGCTCTGACACCTTCGGCGCCCTGGCACCGGTGCACCCTCGAGGCGCGAAACCCGAGACGGGGCGCGTCCAGGACGCGGTCTGCACATTCCCCATCGTGCTTCCCAAGCCCGCACTCGGCCGGCACCATCCCTGCCGAGGGATGCGCTTCTCGCTTTGGAACGTGCTCGCCGCCGCACCCGGCGTCGCGCTGGGCTTGGCCCTCTACACCTTCGGCTACGCGCGGGGCTACTCGTATTTGCTCGACGACTCGGCGGCGTGCGCGAATTGCCACGTCATGCGCGAGCAGTACGAGAGCTGGCTCAAGAGCTCGCACCACGACGTGGCCAGCTGCAACGACTGCCACACGCCGCCGGGGACGCTGGGCAAATACGCCACCAAGGCGCTGAACGGCTTCAATCACTCGCTGGCGTTCACGACCGGGCGCTTTGCCGAGCCCATCCGCGCCAACGCGCTGAACCAGCGCATCGCGCGCCAGGCCTGCTCGAAGTGCCACGCCTCGATCGTGGAGTCGATGCACGCCTCGAGCCCGAACGAACGCGATCTCGCCGACTGCAAGCGCTGCCACGGCTCCGTGGGCCACCCCGACTGACGAGGAGGAAGCATGGAGGAGAAAAGATCGCGCTGGAAGCTCGTGACGGTGTTGTCGGTGGCCGCCTTGGCCAGCGCCGGGCTGGCGGCTTTGTTGGTCAACATCTTCGAGAAGAAGCAGGAGGCGAAGAACCCGTTCTTTCGCGTGGTCGAGCTCGACGACTCGGTGGTGGATCCGGCCGTCTGGGGCAAGAACTTCCCGCACCAGTACGACGGCTACCGCCGCACCGTGGATCAAGTGAGGACCCGCTATGGCGGCAGCGAGGCGGTGCAGCGCTCGCCGACTCAGGCGGACCCGCGCTCCGTCGTCGCGCAGTCGCGGCTGGAGGAGGACCCGCGCCTGAAGGTCGTGTGGGCCGGCTACGCCTTCTCGCACGACTTTCGCGAGGAGCGCGGGCACGCGTTCATGCTGGTCGATCAGCGCTACACCGAACGGCAGGCGTTCGCCAAGCAGCCCGGCACTTGCCTGAACTGCCACGCCTCGACCCACGCGCTCTACACCAAGCTCGGCGGCGGGGACGTGGCCGCAGGCTTCGACGCGCTGAACCGCATGCCCTACGCCGAGGCGACCAAGCAGGTGGAGCACCCCGTCGCCTGCATCGACTGCCACGACGCGACGACGATGCAGCTCCGCCTGACGCGGCCAGCGTTCGTGGCCGGGCTCAAGGCGCTAAAGGCGCGCGAGGGTGTCCCGAGCTACGACCCGATGCGCGATGCCACGCGGCAGGAGATGCGCTCGTTCGTCTGCGGCCAATGCCACGTGGAGTACTACTTCAAGGGCGAAGGCAAGACGCTCACGTACCCGTGGAGCCGCGGCCTCAAGGCGGACGAGATCCTCGAGTACTACGAGGCGGAAGGGTTCACCGATTGGACCCATGCCCAGACCGGCGCTCGCGTGCTCAAGGCGCAGCACCCCGAGTTCGAGATGTTCAGTCAGGGCACGCACGCGCGTGCGGGGGTCGCCTGCGCGGACTGCCACATGCCGTACACCCGGGTCGGCTCCTTCAAGGTGAGCGACCACCACGTGCGGAGCCCGCTCCTGAACGTCTCGAACGCCTGCCAGTCCTGCCACCGCGCCTCGGAGAGCGCGCTCCGGGAGCGCGTCGAGACCATCCAGGAGAAGACCCACGGCATGCGCGACCGCGCCCTCGACGCCCTGGTGGCGTTGATCCGCGACATCGAGGGCGCCAAGCGGGCCGGCGCCACCGACGAGCGCCTGGCGCCGGCCCGGCGCCGGCAGCTCCGGGCGCAGTTCCTCGTGGACTTCGTCGAGGCCGAGAACTCGATGGGCTTTCACGCCGACCAGGAGGCGATGCGCGTGCTCGGGCTGTCCCTCGACGAGTCGCGGTTGGGTCAGCTGCTGTGCCGGGACCCGAGCTACACGGAGGGCGCGGCACCGCCGAGCTCCGCGGACGCCGGGGCCGGCGACGCGGGGGACTGAGGCTCACGCCAGGAGGTCGATACCCGCGCGCGGGCGCTCCACGTGGGCGACACCGATGCGCTCGAGGTGGCCGAGCACTTGCAGCACCGCGGCCTCGTCCCAGGCGTCGCCGACGATTTGCAGCCCGATGGGCAGGCCGGCGGAGTCCATGCCGATCGGTGCCGTGCCCGCCGGGCAGCCGGTGAGGTTGCCGACGAAAGCGAAGCGGCAGGCCGCGTCGAGGGCGAGCGGATCGACGAAGCCCTCGCTCGCGTCTCTGTCGCTGACCGGCGGCGCGGTGGTCGCGGTGGTCGGCAGCGCCAGCACGTCGACGTTCGTGAGCAGCGAGGCGACCTCGCGCCGGAGCTCAGCGCGCAGGCGCTGGGCGTCGATGTAGTCGTCGGCGCGGAACGTCTCCAGGTTGGTGAGCAGCATCTGAAGGTCGAGGCCGAGCTCGTCCATGTGATCGCGGCGCACCTCTGCCAGGTTGGTCATGAACTCGAGGCCGATGGTCAGGTAACCGATGGCGGCCGCGTGCTTGGCCAGCCGGAAACCGACGGGGACCAGGGTCGCGCCCTCCTTCTCCAGCGCCCCGAGCGCCTCGCGCCCTCTCTGCCGGACCTCGGGGCTCGCCGCGGCCCACTCGTCTTCGTCCACGCCGACGCGCAGGCCGCCGACCCCGCGCCCGATGGCCTCCACTAGCTCGCCGGGGTCGAGCGGGGGCTGTATCTCCGAAGCGGGATCGCGCGGATCGGCGCCGCTCGCCGCCTCCAGAAAGACCGCCAGGTCGTGGGTGGACGCGCCCAACGGGCCCAGGTGGACCACGCTCGAGCCACCGGGGACGCCGTGTCCGACGACCGGCACGCGGCCGTAGGTCGGCTTGATGCCGAACACGCCGTTGTACGCGGCGGGGATGCGGATCGAGCCGCCGCCGTCGGCGCCCAGCGCCACCGGGACCACGCCCGTCGCCACGGCGACGCCGGAGCCGCTCGAGCTGCCACCGGGCAAGCGGTCGCTCTGGTGCGCGTTGCGCGGCATCACCCGGTGAACGTTCCCGCCGAGCGGGGACATGCCGTACTCGGTCATCGGCGTCGTTCCCAGGATCAGCGCGCCGGCGTCGCGCAAACGGCTGACTGGAACGGAGTCGGTGCTGGCCGCCGTGCGCGGCAGGAACGCCGTGCCGACGCGCGTGGGCAAGCCAGCGACGTGGATCTCCTCCTTGATGGCGATCGGCACGCCGTCGAGCGGTCCACGAAGCTCCCCTCGGGCACGTCGCTCCACGCTCTGGCGTGCGGCCTCGAGAGCGCGCGCTTCGTCGCGATCGAGCAGCGGTCCCAAGCTCGGAGTGCGCGCGGCGAGGCGCTCTGCGGCGGCGAGGGCCCGCACCACGAGCTCCTCGGAGCTGACGCGCCCCGAGGCGAGCGCGCGCTGGCAGGCGTCCGTGGTGCGCGGCCAGTCGCCGACGGTCGGGATGCCGAGGCACTGCGACTCGCGCCGGTGCTCGCAGCGCGCCACGATGGGGGCCAGGTCGAACGGCAGCTCACCGCGCGCGTCGGCCCCGAGGGCGCGGATGGCATTGATGCCGAGCTGCTCGCGGAGAATTTGCGCAGTGGCGTGCTTCGCGGGCGTATTGCGCACCAGCGCGACCAAAGTCCGCAGGGCGCGGCCGCTGATCCGGGTCGGAGGCAGCTCGAACATGCTCCGGATGCTAGTCGGGAGTGTCTCGTTTTTCACCAACGCCCGCGCCGGCCCCTGCTGCTCCGGCTTTCCTGTCCCGAGCGACTCTACTATCGTGAGGTCGGATGGGCGCAGAGGACGTCTTCGGCATCGTCGGCACGACGCAGGCGGGGGCGTACCAGGTCGAAGGTGTGGTCGCCGAGGGCGGGTTCGCGGTGGTCTACCGCGCCTACCACAGCGCGTTCCGGGCTCAGGTCGCGCTCAAGTGCCTGAAGGTCCCGGAGTCCCTCGGCGCGCAACACTACCAAGAGTTCCTCGAGCGCTTCCGGGAAGAGGGCGAGCTCCTGTTCCGGCTGTCGAGCTCGACGCCTGCGGTGGTGCGGCCTTTGCACGTCGGCATCCTCGAGGGCGTCAGCCGCTTCGTGCCGTTCATCGCGCTCGAGTGGCTCGAGGGTCAGACGCTGGACGCGCTGATCGAGGCGAAGAACCAGCGCTTCGAACCGCCGCTGACGTTGAAAGAAGCCGTCCGCTTGCTCACCCCCGTGGCCCGGGCGCTCGAGCGCGCGCACCACTTCCCCGGGGCCGGTGGCGAGGTCTGCATCCTGCACCGGGACATGAAGCCGGAGAACGTCTTCGTCGTCGAGCAGCACGGGCAGCGAAGCGCCAAGATCCTGGACTTCGGCATCGGCAAGGTGAAGAGCGTCGCCACGCAGATGGTCGGACACCAGTCCACCCAGGGCGACGGCATCGTCGCCTTCACGCCAGCCTTCGGGGCGCCCGAGCAGTGGCTGCCCAAGCGCTTCGGTCAGACCGGGCCATGGACGGACGTCTGGGGTCTGGCGCTGACCCTGCTCAACGCCGTCACGGGCCGGCCGCCGATGGAGGGCGACCAGGCGGCGCTGCTCGGCTCGGCCATCGACCCGGGCCGTCGCCCCACGCCCCGGACCGAGGGCGTGGACGTGCCGGATGCCGTCGAGCGCGTGTGCGCGAAGGCGGTCGCGGTCGATCCTCGCGACCGGTACCAGGACGTCGGGCAGTTCTGGACGGATCTGCACCGCGCTGCCGGAATGCAGGAAGGCGTGGTGACCATTCCGCCGCCGGCAGCCGGTCCCTTCGCCGGGCAGCAGGGCCTGTTGGTATCGATGAAGCCCGATCCGATGGCGGCGACTCGCGTCGCCGTGAGCGGGCCGGCAGATCTGCCTCCGCCGCGGGAGCCGGCGCCGAGCCTCGAGGTGCCCGATCTGGACCTCGGCCTCCCGCCAGCCAAGAAGTCCGCGGCGCCTCGCAACGCCGAGCCGCAGGCCCCCGCCAAGATCACCGTGATGCGCGAGAACGACGGCGCGCCCGCTGCGCGCCCGACCGCTCCACGGGCTCCGGCCAGCATCGACATCGCTGACGAGATCGGCCCGCCGGACCGCATGGCCTCCGCACCGAGCCGTCAGGGCCACATGGATGGCATCGGCCTCTCGCCCCGCGCGCCGCCGATCCGCAGCGCGCCGGCGCGCTACGGTGCGATGGACCCGCTGCCGGGCGCGAGCACCCGCGAGCTCAAGGACCGCCTGCGCGGCCCAATCCAGCTCGTCGCGCTCGGCATCGCGGTGATGGCCGCGGACTTCGCGTATTCGCAGTACAGCGGCGAGCTGTTCTCGGTTGGCCCGGTGCGCCCGCTCTGGGTGGCCGGACCGCTGGTCATCGCGGGCATCGCGCTCGCGCTCGTGCGCTTCGTGCAGAACGCGCGCTGAGTTGCAGGCGGCCCAACTCCGTTGCCGAGACCCGCAGCCGCAGCCGCTACGCCCCCCGATTCTTCTCGTCCAGTCGCCGCAGGCCTTCGAGAATCACCATCTCGGGGCTGGCCTGAATGGTCGTGGTCGTGGGCTGGAAGCTCGGATCGAGCGCGAAGCTGCCCTGGTCGAAGGTGAGCATCTCGTAAACGGCTTCCTCGCCTGCCAGCTCGTCGAGCAGCGCGTGCACCATCCGGCCCTCCTGGAAGTGCAGCTGTCCCTCCCGGCCCGACGACTTCACGCTGACCTTGCCGCTCTTTCTGCCGTGAAAGAGGATCTGCATCAAGTCCGGCAACGCGAGGTCCTTGAGCGAGCCCGCGACGCCCGCGGCGACATTGTCCGAGCTGTTCTTGCGGGGCGCCGCCGCCAGGCGCCTCAGCTTACCGGCGAGCACGTCGCCGGTGGTCGGCTTCACCACGTAGTCCTGGGCGCCCAGGCTGAACGCGCGGTCGACCGCTGCCGCGTCCGAGTTCTTGGCGACGAACAGAAAAGGCACGTTCTTGGTGCTCTCCGAGCGCCGCAGTCGCTGCAAGAGATCGAAGCCGTCGAAGGGCTGGAGCTCGACCTCCGAGAGCACGTACCGGAGGTTGCCAGCCTCGGCGAACTTCAGCGCCTGATCGGCAGCTCGCGTCACCTTCACGTCGAAGCCCTGAGCCACCAGGCGGAGCTCGAGGATGGTTGCCTCTTCGGGATCCGGCTCGACGATCAGCACCAGTGGCTTGTCGTCGCTCAAGCGGCGGCGCAGGTCCTCGCCCACGACCAGCTGCGACAGGAGCTCGACCAGATCGGGGTCGAACAGCGAGCCGGCGTACTCGTCGAGCACCTTGTGAGCTTCTTCGTGCGAGAGCTCCTTCCGGTACAGGTTTCGGGGGTTCAGCGTGAGATCCGAGTAGGTGTCGCAGAGCGCGAGCACGCGCGCGGAGAGCGGGATCGACTTGCCGGCCATGCGCCCCGGGAACCCGCTGCCGTCGAAGCGCTCGTACATGGAGCTGACCGCGGTGGTCGCTTCCATCGGGAGCCCGACGCTCTCGACCAGGCGCTGCGGAGTGTAGACCAGCTTGAGGGCGGCGCGCCGGTGGGTGTCGTACTGCGCCACGTTGAGCGGTGTCAGGTGGTACGAGATGGGCTTGCCCAGGTCGTGCAGGTTGGCGGCGATGGTCGCGTTCATCTGAGCGACTTCGTCCAGACCCATCCGCTCCGTCATCATCTTGGAGAGGCGCGCCACCGACGCGGAGTGCCCGCGGAACTCGTCGCGGCTGTTCTCGTTCAGGGTGACCAGCACGTTCAGGAGCTCCGCCAGGTCGCGCAGGCGCTTGTCGCGGACCTCGGAGACCGGGCCGGGGAAACCCGAGGGAACGAAGCGCGGCGCGGGTGCCGCCGTGCCCGATTTGCCGCTCGGGTGGGGCACTGCGGGTGGCTTGTACGACTCCCGCGCAGGCGGAGCGTCCGGTACCGGCACGACATGATGTGACGGCTCGGCGGGCTCGTGCGCCCCGAATGGCTCCTGGAGCGAGCCGAAGTGCGGCTGCTGCGGAGCGGAGGGCTCCGGCTGCGGCGTCGTGCCGAACGCGGCCCGTTGCGGAGTACCGAACGTCGGTGGGTGCGGCGTACCGAACGCTGGTGGTTGCGGCGCGCCCGTGGGCGCCCGGGGTTGCGGCGCCGGCCGCGGCGCCGGCGCTCGGAACGCCTCCGGCGCCTGCGGTGCGGTCAGCTCGAGCATCGGGGGCGGCGGCGGAACGTCCCGGGGCACTGCGGTCTCCCGCGGCGCGGCGGCCGTGGGCACCGGGGTCACGAAGTACTCACCGCGGGGGTGTACCGGAGCGGGCGGCGCGGGCACGGGCGCGTGCTGGGGCGCTGCGGGTCCGGGGCGTGTGTCGGTCGGACGTCGAGGTTCGGGCTCGAACGCGTTGCCGAGCATGAACGAGTCCGACAAGAGCGAGGCGAACGGATTCGTCTCACCCCGGTACCACTTGGCGATCGCCGCCTTCACCGCCGCCGGTCGCGCGATGTAGGGCTTCACCTCGCGCACGCGGATGGCGATCGAGAGCTGCTTCTTGTACTCGGGGTCACCGGCGTCCGGGGAGACGATGCTGAGCGTGTCGGTGTCCGGCTCGTAGCGCACCGGGAAGGCCAGGAGCTTGTCCGCCACGCGCTCGGGCAAGAGGCGCAAGGCCTGGTCGGTGACCTGTAGGCGCGCCAGCTTGGCCGTCGATACGAACTGAGTGCGGCAGCGCTCGGCCGCGAAGCGCAGCAGGCGGTCCTCGTCGATGGCCCCGATGCGCAGCAGGGCCTCCTCCATGCGCTCGTTGTAGAGCTGCATGGCTTGCACCGTCGCGGAGAGCTGCGCCGCGGTGATCAAGCCCTCGGCGCGCAGGCGTTCTCCGACCCAGGTGGGAGTCCACATTCACACCCATTTTTCAGGCGCGACCCCTCGCCGTCAATTGCGCGAGAGAACGGGCTTTTTCTTGCAGGTGCCGGCGCACCCGGGCCGGGGCCGCGCCGGCGCCTCCGCACCAGAACTTGTCCCTTTGGCCAGCGTCGTGGCAGACACGGGTCGACCATGAGAAGGCTCGCATCACGCTGCCCGAGGGGTGGGCGTGGCGCGGCCGGACCTCGCGCCCCCTGGCCGCGGACTCCCCGCGTGTCCGACGGGTGCGCTCCGCGCCACCAACAGGAGATCGCGTCATGAGGATTACGACCGACGAGCTGGAACGTCCCACCGAGTGGCTGCGCCGTCTGGCGGAGAATCGCGCCCTGTATCGCCAGCTGCTGGACGGCGCCGGGAGCTTGGCCGTCGCTGCCTATCGCCTGGCCCGCGCGCGCTGCCGGGTTCAGCCGGTGCCGAACGCGATCCCGACGGCCGCGGAGGTCAGGGTGGCGGCGGACGAGATCGCGCGCTACGTGGGGATGCGCTTCACGCTCAGCGCTCGGCAGCTGGTGGCGGACTGCGAGCACGCGGGCCTGGCGGTGATCGTGCCGATCAACGCTTCGGCGGCCTGACCTCAGGTCCCGCCGTCGCCGCACTTCGGCGGCTTGGCGGGCCCGGGTACCACGTAGATCGGCGGCTTCACCGGCTTCCACTCGAAGGCAAAGGCGAAGCTCTCCGCATCGCAGGGCTGGCTGGGCGTGATCAGGGTCGGCCCGGCGCCGAGGTCCCGGGCGGGCAGCACGTAGCTGTCCATCAAGAGGTTTCCCAGCGATGCGATGCAGTTCGCGAGCTCGTGCGCGATGGGCCGGAAGTAGCTCTCGATGGTCGCCGTGGTCACGGCCACGGAGAGCTGAGAGCTCTTGGCTTGGTCGTGCTCCGGCGTGAGCTCGAGCGTCAGGGTGGTGGTGACCGTGTCCACCACGGTCAGGCGGTCGAAGACGAAGAGCGGCACTTTGCCGGGGGACTTCCCCAGGTCACCGCTGACCCAGACGTTGCTCGACAGGTAGCCTTTGTCGAAGACGAAGAGCGGCTTGTCCACCAGCGGCGACGGAGGCGCCGCGTCGCCCGCGCCGGAGTCGGGGGCGCCGGCGTCGGTCGTTGCCGCGTCGCCGGCGTCCGCGCCACCCGCTCCCGAAACGTCCACCGAAGCCACGTCCAGCGCGAACTGATCGAAGCCGTCCCAGCTCGGCGGCTTCTCGAACGTCGGGTTGCGCGGCACGCTGACGTAGAGCGAGCCCCGCACGTAGGGGTCGTCCGCCTCGTTCGAGAGGTCGTCGAGGCGCAGCACGTAGGTCGCGGTCTCGCCGGTGAGCAGCTCGGCGTGCAGCTGCGGCTCGAAGTTGAGGGGCACGACCTGGATCCCCACCGCCAGCAGGCGGCCCGCGGCGTTGTCGCGGCAGTCGTCGCCGTCCTCCAGCGACTCGGGCGGTGCGCTCGACGGTTGGGCGCAGGTGGTCGAGCTGTTGCTCTTGGAGATCTCCGCCGTGGTGCACTCGCCGTCCACGTCGTGACCGATGCGCCGCCACGCGGTGCTGTCGGGCTTCTTGGTCTCCGGATCCGAAGTCCCCAGGAAGATCGTCTTCGCCGCGAACCAGCGCGTGGCGCCGCCGGACGGGACCGCGGGCCCGGGCGGTCGCTTCGGCGGCACGGGGTCCGAGCCCTTCGGCCCGCCCCCGCCGGCGTCGCTGCCGGCGCTCCCGCCGCTGCTGGTGCCCCCCGTTCCCAGGTTGGGGTCGAGCTGCTTGTCCTCGATGCCGAGCACCACCTGACAGGCGGCCCCGAGCGCGAGCGCCGTGAGGCCGAGCGCCGTGATGCGGGAGAAGCTCACCATCGACCCGTCATCAGGATACCGGAAGAGCGCGCTCCGATCGAAGGAACCAGGCGAACGCCCGAGGTTTTGGCGGGCGCTCGCCGTTCGTCGCCGTCCGCCCGCGACACCAAGAAGAAGTACGTGCCCACGCCCAGGCCGATCACGCCGACGCCGAAGCCGATGTTGCTGATGGTCGCCGCGCGGTTGGCTTGCTCGTTCAGCTCCAGTCCTTCCTTGTCGCACAAGCTGCCGTCGCAGTGGTCGTCGGTCGCGTTCTTCTTGCTCATGGCGGACAGGCCGAAGTAGCTGCCGACGCCGACGCCGACCAGGCCGACTCCTCCAGCGACGTAGGCGATCAGGCGCTCGGTCTCGCGGCTTCGTTTCCCCGCATCCGCGTCGTCCGCGCCTCCAGGCTTGGCCTTCGGCTGCGGCGGCGGCGGCAACTTCTCGAGCTTCGGCACCACCAGCGTCTTTTGCTCCGCGGCGGAGACCTGCAAGGTCGTGCGCCAGGTCTTGTAGCCCGCGGCGCTCGCGGAGATCTCGATCTCCACGCCGGGATCGACGGGCACGGCCGTGCCCCAGGCGCCCTCCCCGACGCGCTCGCCGCCGCGCTCGATGCTCAGGCCGGAGACGCGCGCTTCGCTCGGTACCTCGACGGTGAGGCGCGCGAGCTTCTTGTCGAGCTGCGCGAGCTCCTTCTCCGCCAGGCGCACGCGATCGGCGCGCTTGGCCTTCTTCGCGACGTCGATGGCCTCTTGGAACTCGACCCAGGCGCTGGCGGTGCGTCCTTCGCGCGCGTGACACACCGCGAGGTTGAGCAGGGTTCCTCCCTGAGGATCGAGGCGCTGGCTCTCCTCCAACTTGCGGCAGGCTTCGGCGTAGCGTTTCTTCGCGTACAGCTGCTTGGCGTCTCGGAACAACGCCTCCGCAGCGGCGCGATCGGCCGGAGACGGATCGGCCGCCGCGCCGAGCGGCCAGAGCAACGCGAGGGCGAACACAAAGGACGCGCGCGTCATCAGTGCCGGTCGGAGAGGGGGCTCGGGTTGTTGCTCTTCGGTCTGGCCTTGACCGGCGGCGCGACGCCGGGGCTCGCGCTGGGTGCGACACTGGCCGCGGGGGTCAGGCTCGGGAGGGGCGCTGGGGGAGCGGCCGCGGCTCGGGGCGACGCTGGTGCTTCCGCGTTGGGGCTCGCTTCGATCTCTGGCCCGACCTCGGCCTGCCGAAAGCGCGCCGAGACGATCAGCCCCACGCTGACCGCAGCGAACAGCACGAGCCCGGCGCCCACACCGAGCGCGATGCCGCGCCGTGCGGTGATGCGCCGCTGGTGGGTCGTGCCCCAGGCGCTGGCGGTGCTGCGCAGCGAGCCGTACGCGCCCGAGACTCCGGCGGTGGCGGCGCTGCCGCCGAGTTGTTTGGCGACCGCGATGGCGAAGATGCGCTCCAGGTGGGCGTGTGACGCGGTCGAGGCGAACGGCGCGAGCTCCTGGGCCAGCTCGTGCACGCTCTGGACGCGTAGCTCGGGCCGCTTGGCGAGGCAGCGCAGGATCAGGCGCTCGATCTCCGGCGGTAGATCCGGCCGGAGCTGCGACGGCGGCACGGGCTCGTCGCTGACGATCATGGCGGAGAGGGCCGGCAAGGACTCCGCCATGAACGGCGGCTTGCCGGTCACGATCTCGTACAGGACCACCCCGAGCGACCAGATGTCGGTGCGATAGTCCACGCTCTTGGACGACCGGACTTGCTCGGGCGACATGTGGGTCGGCGTTCCGAACACGTCGCTGGTCCCGGTGAGGCTCGGCGTGTGCTCCTGCTCGAACCAGTCGGCCTTGGAGATGCCGAAGTCGAGCACCTTCACGTGCCCGCGCTGTCCGGGGTTCTCCAGCACCATGATGTTCTCCGGCTTCAGGTCGCGGTGCACGACGCCGATGGCGTGGCAGTGCGCGATGGCGACGGCCGCCTGGAGCAGGTAGTCGATCCCTTCCTGCAGCGGCAGCGGACCGCGCCGCTCGATCAAGCGAGACAGCGGCGCTCCGACCACGAACTCCATCACCATGAACGGCAAGCCGGACCCCAGGCGGCCGACCTCGAACACCTTGACCACGTGATCGCTGTCGATGGCGCTGGCCGCGCGCGCCTCGCGCATGAAGCGCTCGACGCCGAGGGCGCTGCGGGCCGCCCGCGGCGGCAAGAGCTTGATGGCGACGCGCCGGCCGAGCTCGGTCTGAATGGCGCTCACCACCGCAGCCATGCCGCCGGCGCCGAGTAGGCCCTCGACCTGGTAGCGTCCCGCCAGCACCGTGCCGGGCTCGGGTACCCAGCTCTCCGGCGACTCCGAAGGCGGCATGCTGTCGCCGAGTCTGGGCATCGCCGAGATTTTACCTGGAAAGCACGGCTGGGGCCCGAATATTGCGGCGCGCGCGTGGAGCCGAGCGCCCAATTCGGGTCAGGAGCCCGCCGCGCGATGGGTCAAGTGGGCCTCGCCACCGGCCGAGTCACCGCTCGTGTCGAGCTCCACGACCAGCTCGGCGCGCTCTGGACGACACGCCGAGCCCTCGCCGGACCCGCACCAGAAGTAGTGGAGCTTCACGTGGGCCGGGCCGGTCGCGCCGTCGGCGACGTCCACCGGAATTCTGAGCGGGAGCTTCTCCGGGTCCAGCTTCTCGTCGATGCGAGTCGGGAACTCCAGGTGTTCGCCGCTCGCCTCGAGGCGGAGCGGCGCACCGGTGGTGAGCTTGCCGTTCGCGGGAGCCTCGAGGGAGACCACCAGCGTGCCTCTGCCAGGGCCGAGCTGGCCGACGGCGCGAACTCGCTGGGGCGCGGCGCGCGGCGGCGCGAGCTCTGCGTTCACCGCGGGCTCCGCTCGGTGCTCGTGGGCCGCCCGCCGGTCGCAGGCGCCGACGGCGAGCCCGAGCGCGACCAACACAGAGAGGTTCTGGAAGCGCATGGGCAGTCAGAGCCGGAAACGCGCGGACAGGGTTCGCGCGTTCCGGGGAAACCCTAGCACGCCGGGCGCCGACGGTCGGGACGGCCCCCAACTCCCGGTGGGTCTGATAGCGTAGCGCCGCGAATGTCCGAGAAGAATCCCGATCCGGTCCCCCGGGACGCCGACCAGCTGCCGCTGGACTCCGCCTCGCTCGCCAAGAGCTTCCTGGATCACGTGCGGCACACCCAGGGCAAGGCCCCGAGCGTGGCGACCGAGCTCGATCACTTCATGGCGGCGGCGCACATGGCCCGGGACCGCATGGCCGACCGCTGGACCCGCACCTCGCTGCGCTACGCCCGGGAGCAGCCCAAGCGCGTGTACTACCTCTCGATGGAGTACTTGCTCGGCCGGTTGCTCGAGGACGGGCTCTTGAACCTGGGCTGCCTGCGCGCCGCCGAAGAAGGGCTCCAGGAGGCTGGCGTGGCGCTCACCGAGGTGGCCGATCAAGAGCACGACGCCGGCCTCGGCAACGGCGGCCTCGGGCGGCTCGCGGCCTGCTTTCTCGACTCGATGGCCACCCTGGGCATCCCGGGCATCGGCTACGGCATCCGCTACGAGTACGGCATCTTCTTGCAGGACATCGTGCGCGGCGAGCAGATCGAGCGCCCCGATCCGTGGCTGCGCTACGGCAACCCGTGGGAGTTCGAGCGACCGGAGCGGCGCTACGCAGTCCACTTCGGCGGGCGCGTGATCCAGTACACCGGTTCGCGCGGCCGGCGCGTGCACGAGTGGGTGGACACGCACCAGGTGCTGGCGGTCGCCTACGACTCCCCGGTGCCGGGCTACCAGAACGGCGTGGTCAACACGCTCCGGCTCTGGTCGGCCAAGGCCACGCGGGCGTTCGACATCTCGTATTTCAACCAGGGCGACTACATCAAGGCGGTCGAGGACAAGGCGGCGACGGAGACCATCTCGCGCGTGCTCTACCCGAACGACGCTCAGCTGGCCGGCAAGGAGCTCCGGCTGAAGCAGGAGTACTTCATGGTGTCGGCCACGCTCCAGGACGCGGTCGCACGGCACCTGACGAAGCACGAGGACCTGAGCGACTTGCACCGCTTCGCCATTTTCCAGCTCAACGACACGCACCCGGCGCTGGCAGTCGCCGAGCTGATGCGCCTGATGGTGGATCGCCACGGCGTGACCTGGGACCAGGCCTGGGAGGTGACGCGCCAGTGCTTCGCCTACACGAACCACACCATCATGCCCGAGGCGCTCGAGCGCTGGCCGGTGTGGCTCATGGAGCGCCTCCTGCCGCGCCACCTGCAGATCATCTACGAGATCAACGCCCGCTTCTTGGACCAGGTGAAGCGCCGCTTCCCCGGCGACGACGCCCGCCTGGGTCGCATGAGCCTGATCGAGGAGGGGCACGAGAAGCAAGTCCGCATGGCGCACCTCGCCATCGTCGGCAGCCACAAGGTCAACGGCGTCTCGGCGCTGCACTCCCGCTTGATCCGCGAGACGTTGTTCAAGGACTTCGCCGAGCTCTACCCGGGGAAGTTCGTGAACCAGACCAACGGCGTGACTCCTCGCCGCTGGCTCGAGAAGTGCAACCCGGAGCTCGGGGAGCTGATCACGGGGCGCATCGGCCCCGGCTGGGTCACCGATCTCGATCGGCTCTCGGAGCTCGAGCGCTTCGCGGACGAGCCGGCTTTCCAGGCCGAGTGGCGCGCGATCAAGCAACGCAACAAGGAGCGCTTCACGCGCTGGCTCCGGCGCGTCCACGGCCTGGAGCTCGATCCGACGCACCTCGTGGACTCGCAGGTCAAGCGCATCCACGAGTACAAGCGCCAGCTCCTGAACGTGCTCCACGTGGTCTCGCTGTATCAGCGCTACCGCCGCCAGCGCGGGAGCGAGGCGGTGCCGCGGACCTTCGTCTTCGGCGGCAAGGCCGCGCCGGGCTACGCCATGGCCAAGCGGATCGTCCACCTGATCAACGCCGTCGCTACCCGGGTCAACGCCGACGAGTCGACGCGGCACCTGCTTCGCGTGCTGTTCGTGCCCAACTACTCGGTGACTGCGGCGGAGCTGATCATCCCTGCCAGCGACGTCTCGGAGCAGATCTCGACCGCCGGCATGGAGGCATCGGGTACGGGCTGCATGAAGTTCGCGCTGAACGGCGCCTTGACCATCGGCACCCTCGACGGCGCCAACATCGAGATCAAAGACGCCGTGGGTGACGAGAACATCTTCATCTTCGGTCTCACCGCCGAGGAGGTCGAGGCGCGCCGCCGCGACTACGACCCGTTCCCGATCTACCACTCCGATCCCGACCTGCGGGCCGCGCTCGACGCCATCGGAGGCGGCCTGTTCTCGCCGGACGACCCCAGCTGCTTCCGTCCGGTGGTGGACGCCCTGCTGGCCGGCGGGGACCACTACTTCACGCTGGCGGACTTCCGCAGCTACACCCGAGCGCAAGCGGTGCTCGAGGGGACGTACCTCGACCAGGCCGCCTGGACGCGGAAGTCGATCCTGAACGTCGCGCGCATGGGCTTCTTCTCGTCGGACCGCACGCTCCGGGGCTACGCGCGGGACATCTGGGGTGTGCCGGCGTAAGGTCCGGCCGACGCCATGCCCGACACGACCCGAGCCAAGCTCAGCTGGCGCGGCCTCGGACTGCGGCTGCTCGCCGCCGCCGGAGGCGGCCTCGGGCTCGTGGCGCTCGGCTTCTCGTATTCGCGCATCGGCGGGACCTGAAGCATCCTGTGCAACCCGGCGGTCGCCGGGCCCTACGGTGCGCTACTGGGCGTGCTCTTGGTGCGGGCTCCGCTCCGAGCGAAGCCCGAACGCTGAGCTCGGAACTACCCGAGCCCCGCCGGTGTCTCCCCACCCATGCGCGCTCTGCCGCTGCTCGTCGTGGCGACCTTCGCCTCTTGGACCGAGCCGTCCGGCGCATCCAGCATCGCGAGAGAGCCCATCCTCCGGGCGCTCCGCCAGGCCACGCCGGCCGTCCGCGATTGCAGCGCGCGCTACGTCCTGTCCGGCGGCCGGTACCAGGTGAAGCTGACCCTGCTCGCCGGCCGCGCTCGGGAGGTGACCGTGGTGGGAGGTCCCGGGCTTCTGTCCGAGCCGGCCCGGGATTGCCTGGCCCGGGCGTTCGCGGCACCGGCTTACCCCGAGCTCAGCTCGCTGCAGGACGGCACGCCGGAGGAGTACCGGATCACGTACCCGTTCGTGCTGGTGGAGCCGGACGCGCTCTCGCCCCCCCGGCCGCGTCCGGCGCGCGTGAAGAGCCTGCGCGGGCGCTGAGCACAGGGCGCAGGATTTTCGGCTGCACCGCGGCTGGGTGCTCCGCCTGCGCGAAATCGCCCGAGGAGGTCCCGAATCCACCGCGGGTCGGACGGCACGAACGCTGCACGACCTGTCGTGTGTCCGCCCCCGAAGATCGCGCCGTGCTCGCCGGCCGTGACCTGACCAAGGTCTACCGGATGGGTGACGTGGACGTCCACGCGCTTCGTGGCGTCGATCTGTACCTGTACCCCGCCGAGCTGGTCGTCCTGCTCGGTCCCTCGGGCAGCGGCAAGAGCACGCTGCTCAACATCCTGGGCGGCCTGGACATCCCGACCAGCGGCACGGTGATCTACCGCGATCACGACCTGACCGCCGCCGACGCGCGGGCGCTGACCCGGTATCGCCGCGAGCACGTCGGCTTCGTGTTCCAGTTCTACAACCTGATCCCGAGCCTCACCGCCCGAGAGAACGTCGCGCTGGTGACCGAGATCTCCGACGACCCGCTGTCGCCGGAAGAGGCCCTCGGGCTGGTCGGCCTCGGCGAGCGCCTCGATCATTTCCCGGCGCAGCTCTCCGGCGGCGAGCAACAGCGCGTCGCCATCGCGCGCGCCGTCGCCAAGCGCCCGGACCTGCTGCTGTGCGACGAGCCGACCGGAGCCCTGGACTACCAGACGGGCGTCATCGTGCTGGAGGTCATCGAGACTGTGAACCGGGAGCTCGGCACGACGACGGCGGTGATCACCCACAACGCCCCGGTCGCCGCCATGGCGGACCGAGTCGTGACCCTGGGCGACGGTCGCGTCACCAGCGAGGTGCGGAACGCGGAGCGGCGCGCTGCCAAGGAGCTCCGATGGTGAAGGCCTTGGACCGGAAGCTCTGGCGCGATCTGTTGCGTCTGAAGGGCCAGATGCTGACCATCGCGCTGGTGGTGGCGGCGGGGATCGCCGCCTTCGTCACCTTGCGCGGCACCTACACCTCGATCCAGGACGCCCGCGCCGCGTATTACGAGCGACAGCGCTTCGCGGACGTGTTTGCGCGGCTCGAGCGCGCACCGCTCTCGCTCGTCTCCAGCATCGAGCGGCTCCCCGGGGTGTCTCGCGCCGAGGGGCGGGTGGCGAAGCCGGCGATGATGCCGCTGCCGGACGTGCCGGAGCCGATGCGCGCGCTGGTGGTGTCGGCCCGTTCGGAGGAGCTCGAGACCCTGAACCGGCTGCACCTCCGGAGCGGGCGCTGGCTCTGGCCCGGGCGCAGCGACGAGGTGCTCCTGCTCGAGTCCTTCGCCACCGCTCGCAAGGTGATGCCTGGCGACCGCCTGCCGGTCGTGCTCAACGGCAAGAAGCGCGACGTGCGGGTCGCCGGCGTGGTGATGAGCCCGGAGTACGTCTTCGCGATCGCAGCTGGGGACATCTCGCCGGATCCGGAGCGCTTCGCCGTGATGTGGATGAACGAGGACGCCCTCAGCGCCACCTTCGAGATGGAAGGGGCGTTCAACACGGTGTCGCTGGCGCTTCAGCCCGGCGCCAGCGAGCGGGCGGTGATCGACGCGCTGGACCGGATGCTCGAGCCCTACGGCGGGACTGGGGCGTACGGCGTCGACAAGCAGCCGTCGAACCGGGCCATCGACGGGGAGCTGGCGCAGCTCGAGAGCTTCTCGACCTTCTTGCCGGTCATCTTCCTGCTCGTGGCGTCGCTCCTGGTCAACGTGGTGCTCTCCCGCCTGGTGCACCTGCAGCGCCCGGAGATCGCGACCCTCAAGGCCGTCGGCTACTCGGATCTCGAGGTGGGCCTGCACTTCTTCGAGCTGGTGCTGGTCATCCTGGTGCTGGGCGCCGGCATCGGCATCGGCGTGGGCTTCTACTTCGGCGGAGTGATGATCGACCTCTATCTGGAGTACTTCAAGTTCCCCAACCTGGTCTTCAGCTTCGACGCCAAGAGCGCGGCCGGCGCCGTGCTGGTGAGCTTCGCGACGGCCTTGCTCGGGGCCTTCAGCGCGGTCCGGAGCGTCGTCGCGCTGCCACCCGCCGAGGCGATGCGGCCGCCGGCGCCGGCCCGCTACCAGCGCTCCATCGTGGATCTCCTCGGTCTGGCCCGCGCCGTCGGGCCATCTCTCCACATGATGGTGCGCGAGCTCCAGCGCCGGCCGCTGCGAACGGTGTTCTCGTCGCTGGCCATCGCGGTCTCGATCGGGCTGATGGTGATCGGCGGCTGGTACTACGACGCCGTTCGGGATCTGGTGCACACGCAGTTCCACGAGGCCATGCGCGAGGACGTGACGGTCGCGTTCATCGAGGCGAGACCGGAGGAGGCGCTTTCGGGCCTCGAGCACACGCCAGGCGTGCTCGCGGCGGAGGGGCTGCGCGCGGTCCCGGTGCGCTTCCGTTCGGGGCACGCCCATCGCGACGGCGTGCTCCTGGGCTATCCGGCCCAGGGCGAGCTGCGGCAACTGCGCGACCGCTACGCCCGGCTCTCGCCGCTCCCGCCCGACGGCGTGGTCCTCACCGACGTGCTCGCGGACATCCTCCGGGTACGGGTCGGCGATCGCGTGGAGGTGGACGTCCACGAGGGGCAGCGCGGCACGAAGAGCCTGGTGGTCAGCGGGACCGTGGACGAGGCCATGGGGCTGCAAGGCCACATGACGGCGCCGGCGCTGGCGCGCTTCATGGGCGAGACCCCCAAGGTCAACCTGGCCCTGCTCAGGGTCGATCCCGCCGAGTCCGAGACCCTCGACGCACGCCTGAAGGACATGCCGTTCGTCGCCAGCGTCACGCGTCGCGCCGATCTCGTGGCGCGCTTCGAGAGCCAGAGCGCCAACATGATCACGACCATGGCGGTGATCATCATGCTGTTCGCGGCCACCATCACCGTGGGAGTCGTCTACAACAACGCGCGTGTCGCGCTCTCGCTCCGGGCGCGCGATCTGGCGAGCCTCCGGGTCCTGGGTTTCACGCGCGGTGAGATCTCCGGGATCTTGCTGGGCGAGATGGCGCTTCAGGTGCTCCTCGCGCTGCCCTTGGGTCTGGTGTTCGGCGACTGGCTGGTCAACGGCCTGGCTTCGACCATCGATCCGGAGCAGTGGCGCATGCCCATCGTGATTACGCCGCGGAGCTACGCCATCGCCCTGCTCGTGGCGCTGACCGCCGCCGCGGTCTCGGCGCTCCTGGTGCGGCGCCGCCTGGACAAGCTGGATCTCATCGGAGTGCTGAAAACGCGAGAGTGATCATGGCCGAGCCCACCAAGTCCACCACACCGACCGACGCGCCGACGACGAGTCCGGCGCCGGGGAGCTCCAAGAAGAAGGGGCGGCGCTCGCTGGAGCGCTGGATCAAGCGCGCCTTCCTCTTGGCGCTCGCGCTGGGCCTCGGGGCGCTGCTCGTCGTGGCCATGCTGCCCAAGCCGGCGCTGGTGGACGTGGCGGTGGCCGAGCGGAGCGCGATCCGCGTGACGGTGGACGAAGACGGCATGACGCGGGTCAAGGACCGCTACGTGGTGTCGGCGCCGCTGACCGGGAGCCTGGGGCGCATCGAGCACGACCCGGGCGACAGCGTGAAGCAGGGCGACGTCCTGGCCCGAATCGTCCCGCTCCAGCCGGCGCTGCTCGACGAGCGCAGCAAGACGAGCGCCGAGGCGCGGGTGGCCGCCGCCTTGGCCGCGCAGCGGCAGGCGAAGTCCCACGTCGAGCGCGCGGCGGCCAACAAGGACTTCGTCGCCAAGGAGGTCGAGCGCCAGCGCACGCTCGCCGACAAAGGCGTCACGCCCCGCGAGAGCGTCGATCAGGCCGAGCTGTCCGAGCGCACCGCAAAGGCTGATCTCGAGTCCGCCAGGTTCGGCGCGAAGGTCGCGGACTACGAGGTCGAGGTGGCGCGGGCGGCGCTCGGTCGGCTGGGCAAGAAGCAGAAGCCCGGCGCGGAAGAGCAGCTCTTGGTGTCGTCGCCGGTGGCAGGGCGGGTGCTCAAGGTGCTGCACAAGAACGAGGGCGCGGTGCAAGCCGGCACGCCGCTGGTGGAGCTCGGCGATCCGGCGGCCCTCGAGATCGTCGTGGACGTCTTGACGAGCGACGCGGTGAACGTGCGGCCCGGAGCCGAGGCGGCGCTCTCCGAGTGGGGAGGGGCCCCGCTAGCGGCCAGCGTGCGCATCATCGAGCCCTCGGCCTTCACGCGGCTCTCGGCGCTGGGCGTGGAGGAGCAGCGCGTGAACGTGGTCCTCGATCCGAAGGGGCCGACGGAGCCTTGGGCGAAGCTCGGCGACGGCTACCGGGTGAAGGCGGAGATCGTCACGCACCAGAAGCCCGACGCGCTCCAGGTCCCTGCGAGCGCCGTATTCCGCCGCGACTCGGGCTGGGCGGTGTTCCATGTGGAGGGCGAGCTGGCGCGCCTGGCGCCGGTGCAGATCGGCCTGCGCACGCAGCGCCGAGTCGAGATCACCGAGGGCCTCGCGCCCGGAGCGCGGGTGGTGCTGCACCCGAGTGACCGGATCCACGACGGGGTGAAGGTCAAGGTGCGGTAGCTCGGGAGTGTACCGTCACTGTTTCTGGATCACGCAGTGCCCGCCCTGGCACGCCAGCGTCTTGTCCGGATACTGCGGCGCGCACTCGGGGCAGGCTTGGTCGTCGCAGACCAGCGCCGAGAACTGCGACTCCGCCGAGACGGCGATCAGGTGCTCGTCGTCCGTCGGGCCGCCGCACTCGCAGCACGCGGTGGTGCGCACGCGACACTCCGCCACGTCCGCGCAGGCGGTCGAGGCGTGCTCGAGCAGATCGACCAGCTCGCAGCTACCGGAGCTGCAGGTCGCGACCAACGTCGGATCCGTCGGCATGTAGCAAGCAGGGCAGCCTTTGCCTTCGCAGACGCCGTTCCGGTACTCGCCCGCCTTGGCCTGATTGACCGCCAGGGCGTCGCCGCGGGTCGCGCCGCTGCAGCTGCCGCAACAGCTCTTCGGGATCACGATGCAGTCGGCGTTCTTGCTGCAAGCGGTGAGGCCGGGGACGCCGCCGGTGCCGCCGGTCCCACCCGAGTCGTCGCTCCGGCCGCCGCAGGCCGCGCACACGGCGAGGGCGCCGAAGACCGAGATCACCCAGAAGCGCATGGACGCCAGCTTAGCACGCCGGCGGGCACCTCCTTTCGCATGCGGACGCGAGAGCGCAGGAGAACTTGCGCCACGAACGCCACGGCGCCACCACCGCCACGAAAGAAGAGCCGCGCGGCCGGAGGGGGACACCTGGCAGCGAGCCGCGCGGCCGGAGGGGGACACCTGGCAGCGAGCCGCGAGGCCGGCTTGTCAGTACGCCGCGCGGCCGACTCGTCAGCACGCCACGAGGCCGACTTGTCAGCGTGGCGTGCGGCCGACTCGTCAGCATGCCGCGAGGCCGGAGGGGGACACCTGGCAGCGAGCCGCGAGGCCGGAGGGGGACACCTGGCAGCGAGCCGCGAGGCCGGAGGGGGACACCTGGCAGAGCCGCGAGGCCGGAGGGGGACACTTGGCAGCGAGCCGCGAGGCCGGAGGCCGAGCTCTGCCATGAGCTCACCAGTCTTGCCGAGATCAGATCACGATCAGCCAAAGAGAGGAGAGAGAGAATGCCCGGCGAGGCCGGGCGCCGGCTGTTCGTCAGGTGGCAAAGATCGCGGGGCGCTGCGGTCGCCCGCGGAGCGAGATCAAACCTCAAATACTATCCCGTCGCTTGAGCACGATCAGGATCCAGATCAAGACGCCCAGCATCATCGCGGACAGGACCGCCGGCGGGAGCCAGATCAGCTCGTAGTCCTTGAAGCCCCAGGCGCCGTTGAAGTCCATGCTGGCGATCTGAGCCTCGGCGCACTTGAACTTCCCCTGGAACACGAAGTTGTCCACGCTCGTGGTGTCCGGACGCTTCAGGTCCATGACCCAGGCCGCATCCTCGGCGATGGCCATGCGCTCCTGGGCCACTACGCCCTGGAAGCCCCAGCGCGCCGGGACGATGTACATCGGCCACTCGAGCAGCGAGTTGGTGGTCATCGGCACCATGATGCCGCCGAGCACGACCTGCGGGATCAGGGCGATGGGCGTCAGCGCCATGGCCGCTTCGCTGGAGGTCACGATGGTGCTGAGCAGCAGGCCGATGGCCACGCTGTTCATGGCCGTGATGATCAGCGTGCCGAGCTCGATGGCGAAGGCGACGGGGCCGCCGTGGAAGCCGAGCGCGAAGAACACGATGCCGAGTAGCACCGTGCACTGGATGATGCAGATGAAGGTGAGCAGCAGGAACTTGCTGAAGACGTAGTTGAAGAGCTTCAGGTTCACCATGCGCTCGCGCATGTAGATGGCGCGCTCGCTGACGATCTCGCGGGCCGCGTTGCTGGTTCCGAACCAGACCGCCGCCACGACCAGGAAGAACGCGGCCCCGGAGTGATCCGTGGTGACCTGCATGCCGGAGAGCAGGTCGTTGGAGCCGGCGCCGAGCCCGCCGGAGCGGCGCCCGAGCTCCTGCAGCGCGCCCAGGCACCAGTAGGGGATGGCCTCCTTCTGCCCGCCGAACACCAGCGCCAGGAGCACGCCGATGATCGGAGCTTGGGCCAGCATGATCACCGTCCCGCCGACGTCGCGCACCTTGGTCTTGAAGTAGCGCGAGAAGAGCAGGAAGAACTGGCCTCCGGTCCTGCCACGCCCGCGCGGCACACCTTGGTTGTGGCTGCCGGCGCCCACCTGGCGCTGCCCGGCGAACATCTTCTGGAAGATCGGGTTCTGCGGGTTGAAGAACTCCGCGTTCCACTCCCGGGCGGCGGTCTGGCGCGCGACGAAGCGCGGCGTGTACGGATTCTGCGCGCGCAAGGCGTCCCAGATCGGGCGCTCGCGCTGGTTCAGCATGTCGAACATGTCGCGCGGGTTGTCGACGTTGTTCGGCTTGCCCTGCCGCTCCAGGAAGCTGCCGAAGAACTTGTAGCCGTCCTTGGTGGGCCCGTAGAAGATGGGGACGCCGCCCTGCCCGAGGACGAGCGCGAGGTTGAACTTCTCGTATTCGTCCTTCGCCGGCTGGTGAATCGTGCAGATGATGGTCTTGCCGGTGGAGCTCGCCAGGCCGCGGAGCAGCTCCACCAGCGCCGTGGTGTCGTCGGCAGCCAGGCCCGAGGTCGGCTCGTCCAGGAACATGATGACCGGGTCGGTCACGAGCTCCATCGCGATGTTGACGCGCTTGCGCTGCCCGCCGGAGAGGATCTTCTTCTCGGGCTTGCCGATCTGAAGGTGGGAGACGGACTCGAGCCCGAGCTGCGCCAGCGTGGTCTGGACCCGCCGGTCGATCTCCTCTTCGCTGTAGTCCGAGGGCAGGCGGAACTTGGCGCTGTAGCGCACGGCCTCGTACACCGTGAGCTCCGGGTGCACGATGTCGTCCTGCGGGACGTAGCCGATGCTGCCGCGCAGGGCGTCGTAGATGGCGTAGAGATCCTCGCCGTTGATGCGCACCTGTCCGCCGGTGGGCGGCAGGTAGCCGTTCAGCGCCAGGAGCAGCGTGGTCTTGCCGGCGCCAGAGGGACCCATCAGCGCGATCAGGTCGCCCGGCAGCGCCTTGAAGCTGATGTGATCGAGCAAGGTCTTCATCTGACCGGGGTTGTCCCGGTCGTTGACCTGCATCACCAGATCCCAAGCCTCGATCTCGTAGAGCGGGCGCCCCGCCCACTTCGCCTGGTCCTCGACGACGAGGGCGACCTCCTCCGCCTCGACCTGGATGAGCAGCGGCATCGGGCCGATGAAGACCTTCTCGCCGTTCGCCACCGGCACGCGCTGGCCGGGCGGGATGCGCTGGCCGCGCACGTAGGTGCCGTTGCCCGCGCCGCGGTCCTCCAGGAAGAGCTGCGAGCCGAGCTTGTGCAAGATCGCGTGCTTGCTCGACACCTGCGGGTGCGGGAGCACGATGTCGTTGTCCGGCGTGCGGCCGATGGTCTTGTAGGTGGGCTGGCCCGGGCCGCCGATCGCGACCTGGCCGATCACCGTCTTGTGCTTGGGCCGCGAACCGGCCGCGGCGGGCGCGCCCGCCGCCGCGCCGGCAGCGGCCGCCGGGGCTTGCGCCGGAGCGCCTCCGCCCAGCGCTTGGGCGAGCTGAATGGCGAGCGTGACCGGCAGGGGCACGGGGCCAAGCGCCACGAGCGCGCTCGGGTCGAGGGCCGTGGCCTGGTTCGCGGCCAGGCGATTGCCGGCGATCCAGGTGCCGCTGGTCGAGCCGTGATCGGTGATGGCGAGCGGGCTCATGGTCAGCGTGGCGTGCTGGCCCGACACGCTGCTGTGCTGCACGACCACGTTGGCGCGAGCGGCCTCGCGCCCGAACACGAGCTTGCCAGGCGTCACCGGGAGCTCGCCCTTCTGCATCAGCATCAAGGTCAGGGCAGGGTGCGCGTTGGGCACCGGCGTCTGCCCGACCATGAACTGCGTGCGGAAGTCGAAGGGATGCGAGGAACCCGGGGCGACGGGCTGCCCGTTGGCGTAGGTCTGACTCGTGCCTGCGTCGACGAACACCAGCTGTCCGCCGCCCTGGTGCACGATTCGCGCGTGCTCCGCCGCGACGCCCGGTCCTCCCAGGTGGATCTCGCAATGCGGCGCGCTGCCGATCGTGATGCTCTGCTTGCCGAAGCCGGGGATCATCGGTTCTCGCTTGGAATCGAACTCATGCTCTAACAAAGCCGACCTGGCTTCTCAATCACGAGCGGCGTCGGCGCTCTCCAGGGGAGCGCTGCTCGGGCTCGGTGCCGGCATTTCTGCGTCTTCGGGGGGAGCCGAGCTAGAAGGTCGAGGTGGGAGCTTGACCTCCGGAGGGGGCACGATCTCCTCCGATCGGTCGCGGCCGCGGTGCATGACCCGCACCAGCGCCCACGCGGCGACGGCCGCCAGCACGGTGACGGCGAGGCCCACCCCGAGCCACACGAGCGCGCGCGACGAGCTGATCGGCCGCGGTCGAAGCAGGTGAGGCGGCGGCTCCTCGTGGGGGAAGCTCGGGGTTGCGAGGCCCGGCTCCGTGCGGCGATCGCCGGTGTCCAGCTGGGTGAGCCCCGGCAGCGTGGGGCGCGGGCCCGCCGAGCCGTCGTCGAACAGGGTCGGCGCGGGTGCTCCGTCGGAGATCGTGCCCTGGTCGCCCTCGACCAGCGTCGCGCCGCGCGCCGCCCGAGCGTCCTGGATCACCGTGCCGCGCGCCGCGGTCTGAGGCGGGAGCTCGACTAGCGCGAGCACCAGCGTCGTCACGTTGTCGTGTCCGCCGCGCGAGTTCGCCAGCGCCACGAGCTCCTGGCAGACGGCTGCCGTGCCGCTCGGGAGTCGGCGGCGCACGATGTCCAGGATCTCGGGATCGGTCACCAGATCCGTCAGACCATCGCTCGAGAGCAAGAGCACGTCGCCCTTCAGCAGGCCGAGCGGCTCGGCGCGCGCTTCGACGTTCACCTCCGGCGTGATGCCCAGGGCGCGCGTGATCTTGTTGGCCTCCGGGTGCGCGAGCGCCTGCTCCGGAGTGAGCATGCCGGACGCGACCAACTCCTGGACCATCGAGTGATCGCGCGTCACGCGCTGGATGTGCCCGTCGCGGAGCAGGTAGGCGCGGGAGTCCCCGGCATGGCAGAGCTCCGCGCCGCCGGGGTGAATCAGCACGGCGACGCAGGTCGAGCCCGGTCGGTGCTCCGAGGCGCCGGAGCCGCCGAGCGCGTAGACCGCGCGCCCGGCGCGCTCGACGGCCTGCTTCAGCACCAGCCCCGGGGGTGTGCCGGGGGCGGGGGAGCGCGCCGCCTCGATGACGGTGCGCACGGCCAGCTGACTGGCTTCGCGCCCTGCCTCGTGTCCGCCCATGCCGTCGCACACCAGGGCCAGGTGCCCCAGCGGGGTCTCGGCGTAGCCGGACGAGTCTTCGTTGACCTGCTTGGACGGATCGCGGCCCGGATCGCTCAGCTCGGCGAAGTCCACGACGACGCCGTGTACGGAGCCGAGCACGCGCGCCTGCCTCCTTCCGTCACTCGAGCCGAACGGTGAACTCGACGGGTCCGAAGCGGACCAGCGAGCCGTTCGGGGCGGGAGTCCACACGCCTCCCGTCAAGCGGGTCCCGTTGATCTGGGTCCCGTTGTTGCTGTTCTCGTCGCGGATCACGAGCTGCCCGCCGTCGAGGCGCAGCGTGGCGTGCACGCCGGACACGCGGGGCTCGCTCAGCAAGATCCCGCACTGCGAGCCGTCGCGCCCCGCGCGCATCTCGACGCCGGGCACCACGGTGAACACCCCGGCGGCGCCCTGAAGCGTCGCCCGCGACACCACCGCCGGCCCCCCGCCATAGGGGTTCGGCGGCGGCGCGCCCACGGGCATGGGGGCGGGCGCCGGAGCTGGCTGGTTGCCGTACATGAAGTCCGGGCTGGGCGGCGCCGGTGCGGGCATCGGCGCGGGCGCGCCGTACGGGCTGGGCGCGGGCGCGGCGCCATACGGGTTCGGTGCGGGCGCGGCGCCGTAGGGCTGCGGCGGCGCGCCGTAGCCGCCGCCATAGGGCATACCGCCGGCGACGACCGGTGCGGGCGGCGGCTGAGCGCCGCGCTTCTTGCCCCCGCTGCGCACGATCACGACGATCAGCAGCAGGATCACGACCACGCCGAACAGACCGCCCAAGACCCACAGGACCGGAAACGGAGTGGTGGTGCCCTTGAGCTGGACGATGTTGTCGGCGGTGACGCCGCTCGTGCGGCGGGCCTTGTTGTCGTAGATGACCAAGCGCACCACGGCTTGCTCGCCGGAGCCGTGCAGGATCTTCTCCTTGTCCGGCGCCTCGAACTCGCCGTAGGTGTCGCTGACCTCGAGCGCGCGGCCCTTCATGCCCATGGCGATGAGCTGCTGCTGGGTGCGCTTGGCCTTGTCGACGTCCGCGCCGGAGAGCGCCGCCGGCGCCTGCTGCCCGGCCGGCAGGAAATACACCTCCGCCCGGCCCTTCTCGCCGCCCCAGCAGAAGTTGCCGAACACCTTGAAGGTGCCGGCCGGATACACGCCGCCTTGCCGCTTGGCCATGTCCTGCGTGTACTGGACGTTCACGTCGAGGGGCCAGGTGGTGGGGTCGATGCCGACGGGGACGTCCTTGAAAGTGTTGTCTCCCAGGATGGGCGGAGTGACCTCCTTGAACACCAGCCCGAAGGTCTGGGTGACGCCCGACTCGATGCACGAGACCCGCCACTTGACGATGTGCATGTTGGCGAAACGCCCGCGCACCGCGCCCACGATGGCGTTGCCGCGGCCGCCCTCGCCGGACTGCACCACCGTGAAGAACCCACCGATCTCGGTGTTGGCCAGGCCCCGCATGAACTCCAAGGAGTTCTGCCGGAACTCGTCGTAGACCTTGGGCGGGAAGAACACGCTGATCACCGGGACCGGCGCCTTCGGCAGCGCGGTGTTGTCCTCCGGGAAGCGGCCGCCGCTCATGTACTTGGCAATCTGCAGACCGCCGGGGCCCGTGGTCAGGGCGTCCGTGCCGCCGTAGCCCGTCGAGAGCACGACCATGGCCTGGTGCAGCGGGACCTTCACGTCCTCGCCGACGTTGCCCAGGCTCTTCCATCCGTCGGTCGCGGCCTCCTTGATGATGGTGCCGAGCGAGCGGTTGCGACCCTGCGAGGCCCAGGTGCCGGTGACGCCGTTGACGAACTGCTGCGCTTGACCCTTCTTGGCTGCGCTCATCCACTTGCTGTCTTTCACGACCTGCCGGTCGTTGAAGAACATCACGTTGACGATGTCGTTCGCGCTCATGCTGCCGATGAACGTGTTGGCGATCTGCTTGGCGTCGCCGAAGGCGTCCTTGATGCGCGCGTCGGCGTCGATCAAGATGAGCCAGGCCGTGCCGACCGAGGGCTGAGTCAAGCTCGCGCCCCACTTGGTGTGGCTCACGTAGCTCGCGGGCTGGTCAGTGCCCTCCACCTTGACGGTGAAGATGGCGTTCTCGTGCGGGAAGCCGGCGCCGGCGGCGCCGAACGGCTGGTACAGCGCCAGCGGCTTCTCGAGCGCGTCGCTCAGGCAGCGGTAATAGCCCGTGCCCCGATCGTCGACGCAGCCCGCAGTGGCGTCGCTGATGCGTTTGGTCTGCACCAACTCGATGACCGTGGTGAGGATCGGCGCGCCGTTCTCTTGCGCGGCGCGCGGATCGACGCGCAGGATGTGGGCTTCCGGCGCGGCCTTCGCCGTCGAGGTCGCGAAGGCGATCGCCGCGACGATGGCGCGGAGGAGCCACGCCAGCGAGCGGTGGCGAACGGGGTTCGGTTGGTGCGCGAGATTCAACTTCGCAGCTTGCATGTCCCTCGAGCTCGGTGCATTCGCGTCGTGGCGCGCGCTCAGACGATCTTCACCGTCGTGGTGTAGCCGCCGAAGCGCAGCGTGTCCCCGTCGCGGATCTCGACGGGCGTGCCCTTGGCGACGCGTTCTTCGTTCAGGTAGGTGCCGTTGGTGCTGCCCGGATCCTCCAGCTTCAGTGCGCCCGGGCGAGCGGCAGCGTGGAGCACTGCGTGACGGGACGAAGTCGTTGGATGGTCGATCTCGATGTCGAGGCCTTCGATGGCAGCCTTGCGGCCCACCACGTTCTTGCCCTGATAGAGCGGCCAGAACGTGCCGAGCTCGTTGGCCTCGTAGCTGACCAGGAAGCCGGCGAGGGTGCGGGGGGCATCCGGCCCCACCGACATCGGGTCGCGCGCGACCTGCGCCTCCGTCCGCGACACGCCGGTTGGCGGCGGAGCGCTCGGACGCGCCTCCTCCGCCGGCGGGTGCGCCGAAGGCGCGGCTGAGGCCGGCGGCGCTGCGGGCGGCGAGGCTGGCGGCGGTGGGGCCGGCTCGGGGGAAGGCGGCGCCTTCGCGCGCTGGGCGGCCTCGTGCTCGTCCGCGGTGGGCGGCGGTGCGGTGGCGGCGAAGGCCGCCGGATCGTTCCAGCCCGGCGCGGGCGCCGGAGCGCCTCCGGGAGGCGATGCGCCGAATGCCGGCGTGCCCGGCGGCGGGCCCGGCGGAGGCGCCGGCATGCCGCCCGGGGCGCCGGGGGCTGCACCGCCGCCGAGGTCCGGCGCCATGGTGGCGCCGAATGGGTTCAGCCCTTCGGGCGAGCCGACGCGGTAGCGCTCATTGGCGGGGGAGAAGCCCCCGCCAGGAGGCGCACCCGGCGGACCGGCAGGCGGCGCGCCCGGCGGACCGGCGGGCGGCGGACCAGGCGGCGGTCCCCACCCGGGCGGCCCAGCGGGAGGTGCGCCGAACCCGGGAGGTGGCGCCCCGTAGCCGGGGGGTCCCGGCGGGGCTCCCGGAGGCGGGCCGAAGCCTGGCTGTCCGGGTGGAGGGCCATAAGGCGAAGGCGGAGTGCCGGGCGGAGCACCGGGAGCGGGGTACGGCGCTGGCGGCGGAGCGCCCCAGCCGGGGGGTGGCGCACCCGGGGGAGGGCCGTATGCGGGCGGCGGCGCGCCGGGCGGCGGACCCGGTGGCGGACCCCACCCCGGCGGCCCGGCCGGAGGCCGCTGCTGGCCGGGCCCAGGGAACGTTTGGGGCTGCGCGCCCACGCCCGATGCGGGCAGCGGAGCGCCGCAAGAAGCGCAGAACTTGCTGGTGGGCTGGTTGGAAATGCCGCAACGCGGGCACGCAATCATTCGAGGCGACCTCCGAAACCCCAAGAAACGGCGTGAAAACACGCCGGTTCCAAGGCGGCCCCGAGCATAGCCGGTCCGCTACCGGCCGCGAAGCACCGAAGTTCTAGACGTCCTTCTCGTCGCGGATGCGCGCGGCCTTGCCCTGCAGCTTCCGGAGGTAGCCGAGCCGGGCCTGGCGGACGACGCCCCGGGAAACCACGTCGATCTGCTCGATGCGCGGCGAGTGCAGCAGGAAAATGCGCTCGACGCCCACGCTGAAGCTGACCTTGCGCACCGTGAAGGTGCTGCGAGCCCCGGCGCGGTGACGCTTGATCACCGTGCCGCGGAAGACCTGCGTGCGGAGCTTGTCGCCCTCGACGATCCGGTAGTGCACCGCCACCGTGTCCCCCACGCGAAACTTCGGCAGATCCGAGCGAAGGGTGCTGTTCTCGTGGGCCTCGATCTTGGGATGCGTCATCGACATGGCGGGGGCTCCGGCCGGCTGGGGGCGGGGATTATGCACGCGCCCGGAGCCCCGTCAATGGTGGGGGTGCTCGCGGCGGACCCCGACGGCCCGGCTTGCACGAGGCGCGGAAATACACTACTTCCGCGAGCCCCATTTTCCGGTTGGCCGACAGAGCCGCCGCGACGACGAAAGAGAGACGGACAATGAACACGCATCCGGGTGTCATCGGGCGCAAGCTCGGCATGACTCAGGTCTTCACCAGCGACGGTTCGGTGATCCCGTGCACGGTGGTGGAGGCTCGGCCCGTCGTCGTCGGCAAGCGTACCAAGGAAAAGGACGGCTACGACGCGCTCGTGCTCGGTCTCAAAGACCGCAAGGAGAAGCACACGGTGAAGCCGCTCGCCGGGATGTACAAGAAGGCGAGCGTCACTCCGAAGCGCTGGCTGCGCGAGCTCCGCTGTACGGCGGACTTCGCCGCGCAGCACGAGGTCGGCGCCGAGCTCAAGCTCGACAGCGTGTTCGAGGAGGGACAGTTCGTGGACGTCCAGGGCATGACCCGCGGTCGTGGCTTCACCGGCGTGATGCGTCTCCACAACTTCGCCGGTCAGGTGCAGACCCACGGTACCCACGAGTACAAGCGCCACGGCGGGTCCATCGGCACGAACATGACTCCGGGTCGCGTGCTCAAGGGCGTCCGCATGCCGGGCCAGTACGGTAACGAGAAGGTCACCGTGCACAACCAGCGCGTGGTCAAGGTCGCGGCCGACGACAGCCTGCTCTTCGTCGAAGGCGGCATCCCCGGTGCCAAGAACTCGCTCGTGTTCGTGCGCGGCGCGGTCAAGCGCCGCGGCGGCAAGAAGAGCTGAGGCGGGCACCGCCCGGGTAGGGCGCCGTGTTCTCTCCAATCCCCTGGCTGGACGAGCGCGTCGTCGTTCGTGACGCCGACGTGCTCGTGGTGGACAAGCCGCGGGGCATCGTCGTCCATGGGGGCGACGAGGCGCGGGCGGACGATCTGGTCAGCCGCCTGGGCAGCTGGCTCGAGGCTCGGGGCGAGCCCGGCTACCTGGGCGTGCACCAGCGGCTCGACAAGGACGCCTCCGGCATCCTGTTCTTCACCCGGCGCCGCGAGCTGAACGCCGCCGTCGCCCGCGACATGGAGGGCCACGCGGCCCGGCGCGTCTACGTGGCCGCGGTGACCGACGGCGGGCTCCCGACCGAGGGCACGCTCGCCCACCAGCTCTCCCACGAGAAGGGCGGGATCACCCGCGTGATCCCGCGCGGCGGACAGCGCGCGGTCGCGCGCTACCGCGTGCTCGCGCGCGCGGCGGGGCGGGCGCTGATCGAGCTCCGGCCCGAGACCGGCCGTACCCATCAGCTCAGGGCGCAGCTCGCCGCGGTGCGCTCGCCCATCGCGGGCGATCGCCTCTACGGCGGCGCGCGCGCCAACCGCTTGATGCTCCACGGCCGGGAGCTCGAGCTGCCGTCGCTCGGACGTCGCTTCGAGTGCGCGGTGCCGGAGTCGTTCGAGACCTGGCTCGCTGACGGCGAGGTCGGGCTCGGCGACCGCACACAGCTCGAGCGCGCGCTCCGTGACGCGCTCTGCCTGCGCGCGCCCCTGTTCGAGCGCGCCACGGCGTTTCGCCTGTGCAACGGGGCCGGCGACGAGCTGCCTGGGGTCGTCGTCGATCGCTACGCGGACTTCGCGGTGTTGGCCGTCTCCAGCGACGAGGCCGTGGCACGCGCTCAGGAGATCGCCCAGGCGCTCGTGGCTCTCGGCGCGAGAGGCGTGTACCTCAAGCTGCGCGAGCGCGCCGACCAGCGGCGCGTGGATCCGGAGAAGAACGCGCCACGCATGCCCGTCGCTGGAGAGCCTTCGGGCGACGAGCTGGTGGTGAGCGAGGGCGATCTCGACTTCCCGGTGCGGCTCGGCGACGGCCTCTCGACGGGGCTGTTCGTGGATCAGCGCGACAACCGTGAGCTGGTGCGCCGTTTCGCCGGCGGCAAGCGCGTGCTGAACCTGTTCTCGTACACCTGCTCGTTCAGCGTGGCGGCAGCGCGGGGCGGCGCCCGCGAGGTGGTCAGCGTCGATCTGGCTCAGCCGGCCCTGGAACGTGGCCGGAGGGCCTTCGAGCAGACCGGCCTGGACCCGGCGCAGCACCGCTTCTATCAGGAAGACTGTGTGGCGTGGCTCGGGCGCGCGCGCCGCAAGGGCGAGCGCTTCGGCCTCGTGATCCTCGATCCGCCGAGCTTCGGCACGCGCGGCAAGCGCGGGACCTTCGACATGGACAAGGGCTTCGCTGCCGTCGCCGCGGACGCGCTCGCCGTGCTCGAGTCGGGCGGCAGGCTGCTCGCCGTGACCAATCACCGCAAGACCAGCCGCGAGCGGCTGCGGAAGCTCCTGCACGAGGCCGCCCGGGCCTCGAACGTGGAGCTTTCTCAGATGAAGGATCTGCCTTCGCCGCTCGATTGCCCGGACGGACCCGACGGGCCGACGCCGATGAAGAGCGTGCTCTGCACGCTCGCCTGAGCTGGAGTATCCTGGCGGAGATGTCCGCGCGAACGAGCCTCGTGGTCGGCGTCGTGCTCGGCTCGACGCTGGGGCTGCCCCTCGCCTGCTCGGGCGCGACCTCCGACGACGCCTCGGGCGGCGGAGGGGGCGTGCCGCAACAAGGCGGCTCAGGGGGCGGCAAGGTCGACGACGGAGGCCTCTGGCCCGACGGCGCCGGCGGCACGAGCGCTGGCGGCACGAGCGCCGGTGGCACGAGCGCCGGCGGGGGCGGCGGGGTCCCGAGCGGCGGCGGCGGGCCGAGCGGCGGTGGCGGGCCGAGCGGCGGCGGCACCGGGGGATGCACCCCCGACTGCGGCAACGCCTGCAACACCACGGTGGTCACCTGCGGCGCCACGCTTACTTGCGGGCAGTGCACGACAGGCCTGAGCTGCGTCAGCAAGGAATGCGAGCAGACGGTCATCACCAAGTGTGGCGGTTGTCCCGCCTCTGGCTTCACCGTCGAAATCGCGACCATCCCCGACGTGGGCTACTGCGGCTCGGGCTGCCCGAGCTCCGGCGTTCTGCACGTCTGCGCGAAGGATCCGAGTCACGGCTTGCCCCTGGGGACCAACAGCTGCCCCACCGGGGGCACGCTCGTGGAGCACGTGAAAGACTGCGCCAACAAGTCGCACTACGTCTGCGCGAAGACCAGTCTGCCTTAGAGCAGCGCGTCCACTTTGGCGGCGCAGATGAAGTCGTTCTCGCTCAGGCCCCCGATGGCGTGCGTGGTGTAGCGCACCAGCACGCGGTCGTAGAACACCTCGAGATCCGGATGGTGGTCTTCCTGGTGGGCCATCCAGGCGACGGCGTTCACGAAGGCCATGGTCTGGTAGTAGTTCCGGAAGGTGAAGGTGCGCGAGATGCTCTTCTTGTCCGGCGCCACCTCCCAGTCGGGGACCTGGCTGCCCAGGGCCAGGACCTGCTCGGTGTAGAGCGGCGGGATCCCGCCCTCGCAGGGCACGCAGCGTTTCTCGGTGAGGGACATCGGGAGTACGTAGGAGGCGCGCGCTCAGACCGCAACCGTCAGCAGCCGCGCCTCGTCGAGCCCCGCCGCCACCGGCGCGAGCCGGGCGTCGCCGCGGATGGTCTCGATCAGGCCCTGCATCGCCTGCCGATAGGCGCTCGGCTCGAGCTCCCCGCGCAGGAGCTGAACGCGCAGGAACACCCCGGCGGTCTGCGCCACGTCGCAGAGGCAGTACTCGCGGACCTCCTTGATGCGGCCGGCGTGGACCATCGGGCCGACGTCCTTGCCGTCCACTCCGACCTTGCCGGGCATGCCGCAGAGCTTGGCCACGATGTCGAGCTTGGCGCTCTTGGCCGCGCCGAAATCCGCGATGAAGTCCATCAAGTCCAGGTGGCCTTCGGGCGAGAAGCGGTAGCGCACGTCGCGGGCTCGGTAGTAGTGGCGGAGCGGGACGCCGTGGCGCAGGCAGCGCGCGGCGATCACCGGCAGGTCGAAGCCCCGGCCGTTGAAGCTGACCAGGTCGGGCCTGCGCTCCTCCAGGAACTTCGCGAAGTCGACCAGCATCGCCGGCTCGTCCTTGCCCTCGCCCAGGACCCCGACCCGCTGCACCGCGTAGGCGGCGTCGAAGAGCAGCGCGCCGATCACCACGATCTTGTGGTGCGGCGGCGCCGGCAGGCGCTCGGCCTCGCTGGACTCGGCGATGGGGAGCTCGGCGTCCAGGACGGTCTCGATGTCGAGCACCAGGAAGGACTTCGGCACGCCGCCAGCATGCCCGAACCCACCGGAATGAGAAGGGTAACCGCCTCCTGAAAATCCAGACTGTTTCCGAGCACTTGACACGAAAACCGCCGCGTGGTCACTTGGCTGTCATGATTTTCCGCTCCCAGGCTTCGAGTCGCGCGGTCGCGACCAGCCAGCGGAGCCTTCTCCTCTTTGGGGCGGGCTGGCTTTGCCCCCGCCGACCGCATGGCGCGAAACACTTTGGTGATCAACTGCGACCTCCGGGAGACCCGGGTCGCTCTAATTGAAGACGGGGTCATCGCCGAGCTCCACATCGAGCGGGCGAACGCACGCGGCGCAGTCGGCAACGTCGTGCTCGGTAAAGTCACGCGTGTCCTTCCGGGCATGCAGGCGGCCTTCATCGATGTGGGCATGGATCGCGCTGCGTTCCTCCACGTCGAGGATCTGATCCGACCGGACGACTTCGAGGCCTACCTCGCCGGCGCTCACCGTGAGGACGAGGGGCCTTCCGGCAAGGGCGAAGGCGGGCGTCGGCGGCACGGCGAAGCCGGCGGCGAAGACGACGAGGACGACGACGAGGTGGTCGTCGGTCCGGGCGAAGGCAACGGCAACGGCGAGGTCGCCGCTGCCCCTGCCGAGGCGCAGGTCGCCAGCGTTCCCGAGGTCGAGCCCGCGCACGAAGACGCCGAGGACGAGGACGAGGACGAGGACGAGGGCGAGGACGAGGACGACGCAGACGACGGCGACTCCGACCCCGAGGCGAGCGACGAAGAGGCCGGCCCGGACGCAGAAGACGCCGAGGAAGGCGAGGCCGACGAGCCCTCTGCGGCCGCTGCCGCGGCGCCCTCCGCCGAGGTGGCCGAGGGCGCCGAGGCGTCGAGCCAGGTCGAGAACGAGCCGCCGCCCGCGGGGGCTGCGGTCGAAGAGAGCACCGGGCGCCTCGTCGACGCTTCGCGCCGCGGTGGTCGCCGCCGCCGTCGCCGTCGCGGTCGCGCACCGGAGCCGAAGGCCGCGCCGGGTCGCCGCGAGAGCGCGCGGGGCGGAAAGAACAAGGGCGGTTCGCCCAAGAAGCCGCAGCTCCGGGTCGCGCGCACCGTGCCCATCACCGAGGTCGTCAAGGAGGGCGACGAAGTGGTGGTGCAGATCTCGAAGGAGCCCATCGGTACCAAAGGTGCCCGGGTCACCAGCCACATCTCGCTGCCCGGTCGCTACGTCGTTTACCTGCCGACGGTCGAGCACACCGGCGTGAGCAAGCGCATCGGCTCCGGTCGCGAGCGTCACCGGCTGCGCGAGGTCATCGACTCCGTCAAGCCGCAGCAGGGCGGCCTGATCGTGCGTACGGTGGCCGAGGGACTGACCAAGAAGCAGCTCAAGGCGGACATCGGCTACCTGATCAAGCTCTGGGCCGAGATCGCCAGGAACCGCGAGGGCGCGAGGTCCCCCAAGATCCTCTACTCCGAGCTGGACATCGTGCTGCGCACCGCGCGCGACCTGTTCACCGACGAGATCGAGCACATCGTCATCGACGATCGCGAGCAGTACCTGCGCTTGGTGCGCTTCGTGGAGATGTTCCTGCCCGCGCGCGTCAAGGACATCGAGCTGTACACCGGCCCCGAGCCCATCTTCGACGCCTACGGTATCGAGGACGAGATCGGTCGCGCCTTGAGCCGCAAGGTGCCCCTCGCGAGCGGCGGCTACCTGATCATCGATCAGGCCGAGGCGCTCACCGCCATCGACGTGAACACCGGGCGGTTCGTCGGCAAAGGCAGCAAAGATCTGGAAGAAACCGCGCTGAAGACCAACCTGGAAGCGGTCGAGGAGATCGCCTACCAGCTGCGCTTCCGCAACATCGGCGGGCTGGTGATCCTCGACCTCATCGACATGGAGATCGCGGGCAACCGCGACAAGGTGTGGCGCGCGCTCGAGGCGGCCCTGGCCAAGGACAAGGCCAAGACCACCCTCAACCGCATCAGCGAGCTCGGCCTGATCGAGATGACGCGCAAGCGCACGCGCGAGAGCCTGAGCCGCACCATGAACGAGCCGTGCTTCTACTGCGACGGCACGGGGCACATCCAGTCGCGCACGACCATCGCCTACGAGATCTTGCGCCAGATCCGCCGGGAGCGAGACAGCTTGCCGGGCTACGTGATCACGGTGAACGCGCACCCGGCGGTGGTCGATCTGCTCACCACGGAAGAGAAGGCGGCGGTTCAGGACGCCGAGCGTCGTTACATGCGGCGCATCGAGCTCACCCCGCGGCGCGAGTACCACATCGAACAGTTCGATCTGCAGGGGAGATGACCATGTCGAGCGACCGTCGCGAGGAGCGGGTGACGATCAACAAGGAGTTCGAGTCCTTCGATCAGTTCATCCAGGAGTACGTGACGAACATCTCCCGGAGCGGCGCCTTCATCCGCACCGACCACCCGTTGCCGATCGGCACCGAGGTGAACCTGCGCTTCACCGTGATCATGGACGACATCGAGAGCATCGAGGGGCTCGGCCGGGTGGTGCGGGTCGAGCAGAACCCGCCGGGCATGGGCGTGGTGTTCCTGGAGCTCAGCAAGTACTCCGCTCAGCTGATCGAAAAGCTGCTGATCCACGCGCCGATGGGCGCCGAAGACCCCTGAGCGTCCGAGCAGTTGCCACTCGGCACTCGACAAGGGCCGAGTCCTGCATAGACTCCGGCGCCCCATGTTCCTCTTCAAGCTCGGGAAGCCCAAGCGCGACCGCAAGCGCTCCGCCAAGCACAAGGCGAAGCTCAAGAACAAGAACAAGCGCCGCCACAACCACGTGCGCGCTTGATTGTTCGAAGTCCCGCCCGCCCACCCCCGCCGTAACCCTCCCCGGGGGTAACCCCCCCGGACCCCCGACACGCCTCGCTGCGCTCGGCGTGGGCTCGCGTCCGCTCGCTGGGGAGCTACCAGTCGTCGCCTTCCGCTTCGTCGCCCGTGCTGCCCAGCGCGCGGCGTGCGATGTCCATGCTGAAGCCGGCCCGCGCGAGCGCGCCCAGGTCCTTGCGGAAAGACGCGGCGCGCTCTGTTTCGGGACGGAAGGCGCCGATGCGCCTGCGCCGCACGAACGCCTGCGCAGCCGCGAGCTCGGCCGCGTGGCTGCCCTCCGAGTCCACGCCGGCGAGTGCCTCGCTGGCGACGTCGTCGCGCACGCCACGCGCGCGGAGCTTCTGCACGATGGCGCGGCC
This sequence comes from Polyangiaceae bacterium, assembly GCA_015075635.1. NCBI lineage: Bacteria > Pseudomonadati > Myxococcota > Polyangiales > Polyangiaceae > Polyangiaceae bacterium. Next base: position 1,669,294 of record JABTUA010000002.1, on the reverse strand, counting down.
CGAAGAGCCGCGGCGCCGTAGCCCGCTGGCGATGGCGCCGGCGAAGCGGGCGTCGTCGACGAGCCCGCTCCGTTGGTAGCGCGCCAGCAGCTCGTCGACCCACTCGCCACCCTGCGCCGCCGCATCCGCCCCGCGCTCCGCGCTCACCCGCTTCACGTAGCCGAGCAGCACGCGCCGGAGGTTCTTCGCCGAGCTGTCGAAGCGGTCCAGGTATCTGAGCGCCGCGGCGTCGAGTTCTTCGCGGGTGAGGGGCCCCGTGCGCTTGGTGCGAGCGGTCATTCTCCGTGCCAGTCTGCGGTCAGGTCCATCCATAGGGCCAGGCCGCGCCAGGCACCGTAGCGAGCGTAGCGCCGCCGGAGCGTGCGTTCACTCGGCGCGCGGCCGGATTTTGCCAGCGCCCCGAGCCGAGCGCGGCACCAGGAATCGAGCGCGAAGTCGTCGTAGCGGCCCAGCAGGCGCAGGGCCTGGCCGGCGGCGTAGGGGCCGAAGCCGGGCAAGGCGAGCAGGCGCTCACGCAGCTCGTCCGTCGGCAAGCGCGGATCCTGGAAGTCCGCGGGGCGGAGCGCGCCCCGGGCGAAATCGCGGGCCAACGTCCTGAGCGCGCCCGCGCGGTAGCCGAGGCGGCCTTCTTCCCGGAAGAAGCGCTCGCTCCGTTCCGCGCAGACCTCCGCGCTCGGGAACGCTCGCCGGCCGCTCGGCGTCTCGGCACCGAGCGCCGCCACGAGACGGGCGGTCATGTTGCGCGTCGCCGCCCACGAGCAGTTGGTCGTCATCAGGAGCTTGGCCAGGTCCTCGAACAGCGCTGGCGAGCGGGTCAACCGACCCGCGCCCCGGCGAGCGACCCAGGCGAGCCGCGGCTCACCGGCGCAGAGCCGCCAGAAAGGCGCGAGGTCGTCCTCCAGCCGCAGCATGTGGGTCAGCGCCGCGATCGCGCGCTGGGCTTCGGCTCGGTCGCGCGCCCCGTGGACCTTCACTTGCAGGCGCCCGCGCCTGTCTCTCACTCGGAGCTCCACGCCACGCCCCCCGAGCTCCAACGCAGTGGTGAACGTGCCCTCTTCGGGGTGCCAGGCGTTGGGGGCCAGATCGACGAAGCCATGACCGAACAGCGCCAACCGGAGCTCGAAGGGCTTCGGCGGCGAGAGCGCGTGCTCAGAGCTCCGGGACGATGGCATCGACCTCGATCTCCACCAGCACCTCCGGGACGATCAGCGCCCGCACCTCGACCATGGTCGTGGCGGGCTTGATCGCGCCGAACACCTCGCCGTGGGCGCGTCCGATCTCCTCCCAGCGGGAGATGTCCGTCACGTAGATGCGCGAGCGCACCACGTGCTCGAGCCGCGCGCCCAACGCTTCCAGGGCCACTCGCACGTTCTCGAGGGCCTGCTCAGTCTGCCGCCGGGCGTCACCGGGACCGGCGATGCTGCCGTCCGGGAGCGTGGCCGTGGTGCCCGAGACCACGACGTGTGGCCCGACCCGCACCGCGCGCGAGTAGCCGACCACGTTCTCCCACGGCGCTCCCGACGAATACTGACGGCGCTCCGGCATGGCCCGGCGCAGGATAGCTCGGCGGCGAGGTCTCCGGCGCGCCCTCGTGGACGGGGGTTGCCGCCGGATAGCGTGGGCTCCACGCTCCAGATGGCCAGACCGGCTCCCGACGAGGGCTACCCGTACCGGGCTTCGCAAAGACGGGTCGCAGAATTGGAGAGGAAGGTATGTCCTGGCTCGTCCTCGTCGTTGCTGGCTCGTTGGAAGTGGTGTGGGCGCTCGGTCTCAAGTACTCCGAGGGCTTCTCGCGGGTCGTGCCGAGCGCCGTGACCGTCGCGGCGATGGTCGCGAGCATGGGCTTGCTCGGCCTCGCGGTGAGAACGCTGCCGATCGGCACCGCGTACGCGGTGTGGGTCGGGATCGGCGCGGCTGGAACCGCGATCGGCGGCATGCTGCTGTTCGGCGAGCCGCCTTCGCCGGCGCGTTTCGCGCTGCTCGCGTTGCTCGTCGCGGCGATCGTCGGGCTGAAGGTGACCGCGCCCGCGACGTGAGTCCGCTGCCCGCCGGGCGATGCCAACCACGTTCTCCCACATCGCTCCCTGCGAACAATGACGTCGCCGCCGTTGGCGTGGCTCCGAGCCTCGGCGTATCCTCGGGAGCGATGGCCGGGCGAAACGTGGCGGGGGTGTGTCTCTTGGCGCTCGGGCTCGCCGCTGCCTGCGGTGGCGAGTCCGAAGAGGACGGCGCGAGCACGGGCGGGCACTCGAGCGGCGGAGCCGCCGGCGCCTCGGGAGCAGGCGGCGCTTCGGGCGCCGCGGGCGCGGACGCCGGCGGTGCCGCGGGCGCCGTAGGTGTCGGTCGCTGCGGGGATCCGGTGCCGCCGGGTGCGCCCACGGCCAAGGATCCGCCGGCGTATTCCGGCGGTACTTGCCCGACGCTGGCGCCGGGGATGAACACCATCACCAGCACCGCGGAGCGCAAGTTCATGCTCGTCGTGCCCAAGGACGTGAAGCCAGACGAGAAGCTCCCGCTGATCTTCCTCTGGCACTGGCTCGGCGGCGAGGCCAAGGACTTCCTCGAGAAGGGCGAGATCCAGACCGCGGTGGACACGCAGCGCTTCATCGCGGTGCTCCCCGAGAAGAAGGGCGACGTGCTCTTCGTGTGGCCGGTGGAGATCATCCAGTCGCAGGCGCGCGTGGACGAGGAGCTGAAGTTCTTCGACGACATCCTGGCCTGCGTCAGCGCGCAGCTCGGCGTGGACAAGAACTGCGTCGCGAGCGCCGGCGTCAGCGCGGGCGCGCTCTGGACGGATCAGCTCGCCGGGTACCGCAGCGAGTACCTGTCGTCGTTCCTGTCGCTCTCGGGCGGCGTGGGCGGCGTGATCCGCGCCTGGGGCAAGCCCGCCCACAAACTGCCGGGTCTGGTGCTCTGGGGTGGCCCGACCGACACCTGCGCCGGCCTGCTCAGCTTCAACACCCTGTCGGCGACCCTGGAGACCGAGCTCGAGAAGGGCGGGCACTTCTTCCTGGAGTGCGTCCACAACTGCGGCCACTCCGAGCCGCCGATGGCCGGCGCGACCGGCTTCTCCAAGTACCAGTTCCTGTGGCAGTTCGTGGCGGATCACCCCTACTGGCTACCGGATGGACAGTCGCCCTACACCGGGGAAGGCTTGCCCAAGTCCGCGCCGGAGTGGTGCGGGATCGGCAAGGGCAGCGCCACACCGCGCACCGGTGAGTGCATCGACCCGTCGCAGTGCTGATTTCGCTGCCAGGCCTTGTCACGGCTGGGCCATCCACCGCATATTTCGACCCAATGTCCGACGAGTCCTGCCCTCACATGAAGGGCTGCGAGATGTACGAGATCTTCACGTTCTCGGAGACGCTCGCGGTCTGGAAGACCCGCTACTGCTCGGGCGACTTCAAGCGCTGCGAGCGCTTCCAGCGCTCGTCGCGCGGGCAGCCGGTTCCCGTGAACCTGTTGCCCAATGGGCAGGTCCTGGAGAAGCCCTGAGCATGGCGTACTGGCCCTGGTACGTCGGAGGAGCAGCGCTGGCGGCGGTCTGCGTCTTCCACTGGCTGACGCTGCGCCGCATGATGGCGGTGTCGGGGCGCATCACCGCCGTGATCAACCGCGTGCGCTTCGGACCCGAGAAGAAGGTCGAGATGACCGCCGACGAGCTTCGCGCGGCGATGCTGAAGGCCACGCTCGAGGCCTTCGGTCCCGACGCGGGCGTGGCCGAGTCGCCTGCGGAGCCCGCAGCGAAGCCCCAGGTGAAAGCAGGGCCGACGCTCACGGCGTCGCAGGGCACCGGCACGCACCTCTTGTTCCTGGCCGGGCTCCTCGCTGGCGGCCTCTTGTCGATGCTGCTCGCTGGAGGCTTCGGGGTGTCCGGCGGCCTGCGCGGCGAGGTGTTCAACGGCTTCTTCGGCGGCAAGACCGCGAGCGCGCTGGTGCTGCTCGGCGGCGGTGTGCTCGTGGGTTTCGGCACGCGCATGGCCGCCGGGTGTACCTCCGGTCACGGCCTGTGCGGCGTCAGCCGGTTTCAGGTCGGGAGCCTGCTTGCGACCATGGCGTTCTTCGGGACCGGCGTGCTCACGTCGTTCGTGCTGAGGTGGGTGCTGTGAAGGAGCGCGTCGGCGTCGGCGTCACTGGCGTGATCTTCGGCTTCGCGCTGAGCCGCATCGGCTTCAGCAGCTGGGACGAGGTCCACCGGATGTTCACCTTCTCGGATCTCCGGCTCTTCCTCACCTTCTGCTCCGCGGTGGCGTTCCTCACCGTGGCTTGGATCGCCATCGCCCGGCTGACGGGGGCGAGCTGGTCGCCGCGCAGCCTGCACCCCGGCACATTGATTGGCGGAGCGATCTTCGGCACGGGCTGGGCGCTCTCCGGCGCCTGCCCCAGCATCGCCATGGTTCAGCTCGGGGAAGGACAGCTCGGCGCTGGCTTCACGCTGATCGGCATCTTCGCTGGCAACTGGCTCTACTCCGTGGTGCACGAGCGCTACTTCCGCTGGAGCGCGGCGAGCTGCGTGGACGCCTGACTCAGCCCTTCAGCACCTCGCCCAGCGCGTCGAGCAAGAGCTTCCCCTCCAGACGCTTCGGCAGGACCTTCGCGACGCCCGCGGCGGCGGCCTCGCGCTCGAGCTCGGGGCTGGGATCCGAAGCCAAGAGCACGAACGGTAACCTGGCGAGGCCAGGCCTGCCGCGCATGGCCTCGCAAAGGCGCACGCCGGACTGACCGGGCAGGTGCGCCTGACACACCACCGCGTCCGGAGGCTGGTCGTCCGCCAGCGTCTGGGCTTCCTCCGCCGAAGCGGCCTCGATCACGTGGTAGGTCGAGCCGATCAGCGTGCGCACCAGCGCGCGCATGGTCCGAGACTGATCCACCACCAGCACGCGGCGGCGCTCCGTCGTCTCCGCGGTGCTCTCCGGCGACGCGGGCCTTTGTAGCGAGGAGAGCGTGGCGGCCAGGGTCTCCATGGCGGGGCGGCTGGCGGACATGGACGCCGCGCCGAGCGCCTCGACGACCTCGAGGCCTCGCGCGGGGCGCCCGGAGATCTCCCGGTTCAGGAGGCGCACGACGATCTGATCGACCTCCGGCGGGACGTCGGGGCTCACGAGCGACGGCGCGGGGATCTCCGCGGCCATCACCTTGTAGATGACCTCCGCCTCGCTGGTGCCGGTGAAGAGCTGCCGGCCGGTGAGCATCTCGTAGGCGACCACGCCCAAAGCGAACAGATCCGAGCGCGGCTCGACGCGCCCGTCGAGCGCCTCCGGGGCGAGGTAGCTCAGCTTGCCCTTGACCACGCCCACACCGTGCGCCGTCGGCGTCAGGCGCGCACGCGCGCGTGCGATTCCGAAGTCGACGAGCTTCACCTCCCCTTCGTGGGAGATCAGGATGTTCGACGGGCTGACGTCTCGGTGCACGACCATCAGCGGCCCGCCGTCCGCACCCCGCTTTCGGTGCGCGTAGTCGAGGGCGCGGGCTACCTCCGAGGTGATGTAGGCCGCCTCGGCGATGGTCAAGCGGAGGTTCCTCTGGCGCAGAGCGCCGAGCAGGGCGCCGAGGCTCGGCCCGTTCACGTACTCGAGCACCAAGAAGTGCTGGCCCTCGTGCTCGTCGAAGTCGATCACCTGCACGATGTTGCCGTGATAGAGCTGCGCGGTGATGCGCGCCTCGTCGCGGAACATGGCGATGAACGCGCCATTTTCGCTGTGCTGAGGCAGCACGCGCTTGATCACCACCTCGCGCGAGAAGCCGTCGGCGCCCGAGACGCGTCCGAGCAGCACCTCCGCCATGCCGCCGTAGGCGAGCCGGCGCAGGATCTCGTACTTGCCGATCTGCCTCGGCGGCTCCTGCTCGGGGGCGCTCACGCGACACCTCCCCGGTTGCCGACTCGCTCCACGATCTCCCGCGCCAGCTCCTCGAGCCCGAGCACGGCGTGGGGCAAGCGCGCGCGAATCGCCGCCTCGGGCATGCCGGGCACGATGCAGCTCTCGGGGCTCTGAACCAAGATCGTGCCTCCGCGCTCCCGTACCACGCCGAGGCCCTTCACGCCGTCCTCTCCCATCCCGGTCAGCAGCACGGCCAACAGATCGCGGCCGAAGGCGCGAGCAGCGGACTCGAACAACACCGTCCCGCTCGGGCGGTGCGCGCCGACCGGCGCCGCCGCCGAGACGCGCACCAGGCTGCGGCTCTCCACCACCAGGTGGTGGCCGTCCGGTGCCAGGAGCACCCGGCCAGGTCGGATGCTGTCGCCGTCCTGAGCGACCGCTACCGGAACGCCGCTCACGGACTCGAGCCACTCCGCGAAGGTCTCCGCGAAGCCGGACATGATGTGCTGCACCACCAAGATCCCCACGCGCTCGAGCGACGAGGCGGACTCGCGGAGGAGCTTGGAGAGCGCCGCCGGACCGCCGGTGGAGCCGCAGATCACGACCAGCTGCGCCGGGTTTCGCGGCAGCGGCGCGCGCGCGCGGGCGCTCGGCGGAGGCACGCTGCGGCTGCGCCGGCGCACCACCGGGACCTCCGCCAGCTCCTTGAGCTTGTCGCGAAAGACCACGACCTCCGCGGAGCTCACGTCCGCCCAGGACGGCGGCACCAGGAAGTCGAGGGCGCCGGCCTCGGTGGCCTCGAACAGCACCTTCGCCCCGTGCGCGGACCGATCGGCCGTGACCAGGACCACGGGCGTGGGCGCGCGACGCATGATCTCCCGCGTGGCCGCGATGCCGTCGAGCTTCGGCATGAAGGCGTCGAGCAGCACCAGGCTGGGCTTCAAGCGCTCGGTCATGCGCACGGCCTCCTCGCCGTCCGAGGCCACGCCCACCACCTCGATCTCCGGGTCGGCGACCAACGCGCGCTCCAGCAGGCGCCGCCCGACCTCCGTGTCGTCGGCGATGAGCACGCGCAGCTTGGCCCGGGGTGCCTTGCCCACGAAGGCGTGCACCAGGCGCTTGAGCTCGGCGCCGTCGAGCGGCTTGGGCAAGAAGGCGTCCGCGTGCCCCTTCTTCACCGCGCTGCGCCCGCCGTTCATGTCGCCCGCGGACATCAGCACCACCTTGGTGCGTCCCAGGCTCTCGCGGCGAATGCGCTCCGCGAGCTCGACGCCGCTCATGCCGGGCATCTCGATGTCGGACACGACCAGATCCGGCGAGTTCTGCTGGAAGCTGTAGAGCGCCTCGGAGGCCGAGCTGGCGAAGTCCAGCGCCGCGCCGGTGTCCGAGAGCAGGCTCCCGACCAACTGCTGCATGACCTTGGAGTCGTCCACGATGAGGATTCGTCTCATCCGGCCCTCCCGAGCAGCTCGTTGAGCTTCTGGACGAGCAGCTCGTGATCGAACTCCTGCTTGGCGACGTAGGCGTCGGCGCCGGCCTCGAGCCCGCGGCGTCTGTCGGCGTCCGAGCCCAGGGAGGTCACCAGGATGACCGGCAAGGCGCGGGTCTGCTCGGTCTTGCGGATCTTCGCGCACAGGTCGAAGCCGTTCATGCCCGGCATGGAGACGTCGCTGACCACGGCGTCGAAGGAGTCGGCGTCGAGCTCGACCAGGGCGGCCTCCGCGTCGGCGACGGCCACCACGGAGAAGCCTGCTGCCTCCAGCACCGAGCGCTCGAGCGCCCGGGTCGTGAACGAGTCGTCCACCAAGAGCACACGAGGAGCCGCCCTCCGCGCGCTGTCCGCGGCCAGAGCGGCGGCCCGGTTCGGTCCCAGCGAGCTGGCGCGGCGGAGCAGGTCGATGGGGTTCAGGGTCAAGAGCACGCTGCCGTCGCCGCGAATCGTGGCACCAGCGACGTTCGGAATGCGGATCAGCGGCGGCTCCAGGTTCTTGGCCAGGACGGTCTGGTCGCCCACGATCTCGTCCACCGCGATGGCGCAGCGCTGATCGCCGACGCCGACTACGACCACGCCCATGCGCTCCGACTCGCGCCGCCGGTCTTCTTCGACGCCGAGCAGGGTCGCGAGGGGGATCAAGGCCACGGGCCTGCCGTCCACCAGCACCGCCGTGGACTGCTCGACGTCGAGCACCTCGCTCGGGTGGACGCGCATGATGCGGTGAACCGACGAGATCGGCACCGCCAGCTCGTAGCTGCCCACGCGGACGATCAGCGCGTGGACCACGTAGATGGTCAACGGCAACGTGATGGTCACCGTTGTGCCGTGCCCGCGGCGGGACTGCACCGAGATGCTGCCGTGCAGCTCCTCTATGCTGGCGCGGACGGCGTCGAGCCCCACTCCGCGCCCCGACAACACGCCGACCTTGCGCCGCGTGGTGAAGCCCGGAGAGAACAAGAGCTCGAGCAGTTGCTGCTCGCTGGCCTGAGCCGCGGAGCGCTCGTTCAGGAGCCCGCGCTCGAGCCCGCGCTGGCGCACGGCGTCCAGATCGACCCCCGGCCCGTCGTCGCTCAGGGTGATCGCGATGGAGTCGCCGCGATGCTCGGCCTTGAGCCGGAGCGTCGCGCTCGGGGCCTTTCCGCTCGCCGCCCGCTCCGCCGCCGGTTCGACGCCGTGGTCCACCGCGTTGCGGAGCAGGTGGTAGAGCGGATCCTTGAGGGCCTCGAGCACCTTCTTGTCGAGCTCGATCTCGCCACCCTGCACCTCGAGCTCCGCGTCGCGGCCGACCTCGCGGGCCATGTTGCGGACCGCGCGCGGCAACGTGTCGAGCACCGACGCCAGCGGGAAGGTCTGGATGCGGCGGATGTCCTCCTGTAGCTCGCCGGAGAGGATGGTGGACTGCAGCGCGTCCGCCTCGAACGCGCGCACCAGATCCCTCAGGCGCCGGGTCAGCTCCTTGTGGCCCTCCGCGCCCTCGTCCACGGCGTCGATCAAGCGCTCCACGAAGGGATCGCGGACCGAGAGGTCGTAGTCGTGCAAGCTCGCGCGGAGCGCGCTGCGGCGCTCGAGCTGATCTTCCTCGAAGCTCAAGATGGACTTCAGCTCGCTCAGCCGCTGATCGGTGCGCAGGCGCGCCGCGAGCAGCTCGCCGACCTGGGCCATCAGCGCGCTGAGCTTCTTGGTCGAGACTCGCAGGCTCTCCTCGGCGGGCTTGAGCGCGCCGGTCGCCGGCGCCCCGAGCTTCGCGCGGTTGGTCAGGATGGTGCCCGCCTCGGGGAGCGCGTCGGCTTCGCCGGGATCGGTGCCGAGCTCTTCCGGGCGCGGGGGTGGTGGTACCACCTGCTCGAAGGGGATCTGGGCCGCGGTGGGCTCGTGAGCCATCGGCGCATGAGAGGGCGGCGTCCTCGGCGCGGGGGTCGGGTCGCTCTTGACCGGCGGAGTCGGCGGCGACCGCGGCTCGATGGGCGGGGGCTTCGGCACCGTGGGAACGGCGCTCGGCCGCGCGGGTCGGAGTGACTCGCTGGTCGTGACCAGCTGGTTGATGACGCGGGTGATCTCCAGCGGCGCGTCGGCCGCGGGGTCGGCGTCCAGCGTCTTCGGCACGAGCGTGAGCCCCTGGTGCAGCAAGTCGAAGAGCGTGCGCGCGCGGCTCGGGGGCAGGCCGCGGATCTCGCCGAGCGCGGTCTCGAGCGCGTGCGCCAGGCGCGCGGTGAGCGTGAAGCCCAGCGAGCCCGCGGCCCCCTTCAGGTTGTGCGCCTGCCGGAACGCCTCCTCGAGCAGGGCGCGACCTCGGGTGCCGTCCGCGCCGCGCTCGACCTCGAGCAGCACCGCGCCGATGCGCTCGACCTGCTCGCCCGCTTCCTCGCGCAGCGTGGCGCACAAGAGCTGGAAGGCCTCGTCGTCCGCGCTCATTGACGCTCCTCGACGCGCAGGCTGCGGTCCTCGAGCAGCTGCGAGAGGTCGATCACCACGGTCCGATCTTCGAGCACGCCCAGCGTGTGCCGTTGGAGCAGCGCGGGGAAGGTCGGCATGGCCCGGGCCAGGCCTTCGCGCCGCACGTCGATCACGTCGTGCAGCTCGTCCGCGCCGACGCCGCACACCACCTCGCGCGAGGCCACCATGATCAACCAGTCGGGTCGCTTGACCGGCGCGGCGGCAGCGCCGAACAGCCGCGGCAGGTCGATGATGCTGACCACGCGACCGCGTCGCGCGGCCACGCCCAGGTAGGCATCCGGCACGCCGGGCACGTGGGCCACCGGACCGAGCGCGCCAACCTCGCTCAGGCTGGTGAGCGGGACCGCGTAGCGGCGCCCGGAGCGCTCGAACACCATGCAGGCCAGCGTGTCCGGGGCCCGCTCGATCCGCAGCGGCTCCCGCGCGATGCGGTTGGTCCGCTCCTCCAGCACGCGATCCGCGGGGCGGTGCTCGAACAGGACCCCTTCCGTGATCGCGGTCTCGAGCGCGACCACGGACTCGCGTAGGCGCTGGAACAGGTCGTCGGTCATGGCGCGTCCTCCGGCGCGTCACGGAACAGGGCCAGGAGCCGCCCGACGGTCATCCCCTCCCAGCCCTCGATGCGGGCGCGCGGGGCCTCCGCCGCCAGGTTCTTCAGGCTCTGCTCGAAGCGCCGCGTGAGCGCGACGAGGCCGAGCCGACGCGCCACGGAGAGCGCGCCGGAGTGCGCCAAGACCGAGCGCGAGTCGAGGTAGAGCGCGCGCCGGAAAGCGTCCAGCGCCAGCGCCAGCTCACCCAGCTCGGAGAGCAGAAAGCCGTGCAGCGTGTGGGCAGCCACGTGATCCTTGTCCACGGCGAGGAACGCCTCGAGCTCGCCCAACGCGCCGACCAGATCGCCGTCGTCGGCCAGCGCCAGCGCCAGGCCGAAGCGCGGCGGCGCTTCCGGCTCGGCGGTTGCCGGTGCGGGGACCGACGGCGCCTTCGGCGGCTCCGCCGTCTGCGCGCGGAAGGAGGCGCCGCTCGGGCGCCGGCGCGGCGCGCTCGAGAAACGGCCGATGCGCTGGTAGACGTGGCAGTCTCGGATGCTCCGGCTGTGGCAGATGGGGATCTCGGCGGTCACCAGATCCGCGGGACCGAAGAAGAGGTATCCGCCGGGCGAGAGCATGTGCGAGAGCGACGCGATCAGGCGGTTCCTGGCCTCCGGCTCGAAGTAGTAGACCACGTTCTGACACACCACGAGGTCCATGCCGACCGCCCCGATCGCCGGCGCTGGCAGCGGATCCACGGCCATGTTCGCGTACTGGAAGCGCACCCGGGAGCGCACCTCGGGCTTGACTCGGAGCTGGTCACCTTCGCGCTCGAAGTAGCGCGCGAGCAGGCGCGGCTCCGCATCCCGCGCCGACCACATGCCGTAGCTCGCGGCCTCGGCGCGCTCCAAGAACTCCGTGTTGACGTCGAGCCCGAGCACGCTCACGTGCCAGGCCGTGTTCTCCCCCAGGGCTTCCAGCGCGCAGATCGCCAGCGAGTAGGCCTCTTCGCCGGAGGCGCAGCCGGCGCTGCACAGGCGCAGCACGTGAGTGCCTTCGGCGCGCCGGCGCGCGACCAGCTCCGGCACCGCTACGTTGCGCACGGCTTCGAAGACCGGGCCCCGGAACAGGTACGTCTCCCCGACGGTCAGCTCGCGCACCAGATGCTCGATCTCCGAGGCGGCGTGTGGTCCGCCCAGGTGCGCGACCCAGTCGGCCAGGGAGACGCCGCTCGCGCTCGCCCGCTCCCGAGCCGCGTGCTCGACGTCGCGCTTGTTGCGCTCGGTGACGCGCAAGAACGTCAGCTCTCGCACCTTGGCGAACAGGCGCTCGCGCACCTCCGTGGTCGGCTCAGCCGATTGCATGCAGTACGTCCTCGGGGGACACCACGAGCACCAGCTCGCGATCGATGCGGACGACGCCGGGGCCCATGGCTCGGGCCAGATCGCCGGGCTTTTCCACCTCGGAGCCGGCGACGTTGCGTACCTCGCTCACCTCGTCCACGGCGAGCCCCACCTGGCGAGACCCCGCTTGGACGATCACCAGGTGCTGGTAGTGCGGCAGCGGCGCGGGCTCGCCCCGGGCGGCGAGCTTGTCGCGCACGTCCACCACCGGCACGACGCGCCCCCGCAGGTTGATCACGCCCAGGACCTGCGGCGGGCTGTCGGGGACCTTGCTCAGCATCACGCGTGGCACGATCTCCACGATGTGCTCGCAAGGAATCGCGCAGGGCCTGCCGCCCATGCGGACCAGCGCGAGCGCGACCCCTTGGCTCATGCGCCGTCCGCGCCGGCGGCACGCACGCTCTTGGCCAGATCGTCGAGGCGGCGGAGCGCTCCCTCCACCTGCTCGACGCTGAGCTTGGTCTCGTGTGTCGCGCGGTTGATTTGCTTCATGGCGTCCGCGATCTGATCGAGGCCCACGCTCTGCTGCTTCATCGCCGCGGTGATCTGGCGCGAGGCGCGCGTGGTCTGGGTGATCACGTAGACCAGCTGCCCCAGCCGCTCGCCGATGCGCCGCACCTTGCCGCTGCCTTCGGTGGCGGCCTTCGAGCCTTCCTCCGTCACCAGCGCCGCGCTGTGGCTGGCTTTCTGGATCTCGCTCAGGATGGTGCGCACCTGGCGCGTCGCCTGCTTGCTCTGCTCGGCCAGCGTGCGGATCTCGAGGGCCACGACGGCGAAGCCACGGCCGTGTTCGCCGGCCTTCGCCGCCTCGATGGCGGCGTTCAGCGCCAAGAGCTTCGACTGCTCGGCGATCTCGTTGACGCTCGAGATGATCTCGCTGATCTGCTGCGTGCGCTCGGTCAAATCGAGGATCTTGGTGGCGATCATCCCGACCTGCTGCCGCAGCCGGTCGATCTCCTCGATGGTGGCCACCACGTCGCGCTGGCCGTCCTGCGATATCTGCTCGGATTGCTCGGCGATTTGGATGATGCTCTCGGCCTTCTCGACGTTCTGGACCGCGACCTCGTTCAGCTCCTGGAGCGTGGTCGTGATCTCGTTGACGGCACCGGCCTGCTCGGCCGCCGCCGCGGACTGCTGGCGCGTGGTCGCCAGGATCTCCGCGGTGGCGCCCGCGACCGGCTGCACCAGCGCCTGCATGCGCTTGAGCGCCTCCGCCTCGCGGAACACGCCACGCACGCGCTCGGAGAGCCGCGAGAGCTCGCGAACGAGCGGGCCGAGGCGGGGGTCGTCCCCCGCGTTCGGGAACGCGACGTCGGCCTTGCCGTCGGCGAAAGCTCTGACCGCCAGCGTGAGCTGATCGATCACGGGATCTCCCTGCCGGCGTGTGGTGCGCTTGGGTTTGTCGTCGGGTGTGGTCGTCAAGGCTCAGTCCGGTAGGATTGCGAGCACGCTGGTGGAGTTGTGCCACCCGGCCTGCTGGTTTTTTGTCATGGCGATTTCGCCGTAAGTCTCCCAGCCCACGATCGGCACGTCGTCTCCGATCACGGAGCGGAACGCGCCGACCTGGCGCCGGTATTCGTCGCCCAGGAACAGGCGCCGGCAGATGCAGTCGAAGGACAGCACCGCTCGTGCCGCGCCGCCATTCAGGTTCTTCACGGCGGCCCGCGCCGCGCTCTCGGCGGCCGAAATCAGGCCGTCCTTCGTGCCACGCATGATGGTCACGCTGGTGCCGGTCGGGACCTCGGAGGCCAAGACCAAGGCGCCTTCGTCCGTCACCTTCAGCGGGGCCCGGATCTTGTGCTCTCCGCTCGGCGTCAACATGCCGATTTCGTGGGTGATCATGAAGGCGTCGCGGGTCTCCGGCGTGAACGGCGCGCCCAGCGACGCGGCGAAGTCTTCGTACGCGCGCACCGCGGGTCGGGAGTTGATCTCGTAGAGGACGTTGTCCGACGCGCGCGTCACGATCATGCTGTCGCAGCCGGCGGTCAGGCCGTGGCTCACGCCCAGACCGATGGGCGTGCGCGAGAACGCCATCGCGACCGCCAGCGCGTCGGGCGCGCTCTCCTCGCCGTGGAACACGTCGGTGCGCTCGAACTTGGCGGCGTCCGCTGCCGCCCCGCCTACCACCTGCGCCAGCATGCCCGTCGCGGTGTGGATCTGCTCGACCAGATCCTCGCCGTGACCCGCCAGGCCGTCCGCGCACACGATGCAGGTGGCGTGCGTCAGTCCCCCGGCGCGCGCGGCGCGGTTCGCCTCGGCGAAGCCTGAGAGCGCCGCTTCGACGGTGGCGCGCTGGTTCTGCCTGAGGCCCTTCGCAAACCCCGTCCGGAAGCGGATGCTGTCGCTCGACACCGCCATCACCACCACGGACTCCGCGCCGCCGGACTTCTCGGTGAACTGCCCCGCGGTGGACGCGCCGAGCAGCGGCGCCGTGCCGGTGACCTCCCGCACTCCGCGCAAGAGCTCGGGGAACGCATAGTTCGTCGAGGCGAAGACCAGCACCAGATCCGGGGAGGTGCTCATGCCCTCCAATGCCTGCCGCGCGGCGCTCTGGCCGGCGCTCCGCGCGCTCCGCTCGTCGGAGTATCCGCTCTTGGCTCGGGTGGTCATCTCGGGTCCCCCTCCTTCGCAGAGCCCCCGAGTAGACCGACTCGCTCGGCCCGAGTCAACGAGAGGACGGCTCGACCAAGAGCACACCGCCCAGGAACAGCAGGCCCGACCAGCGCGGACCCTCCACGCTCTCGCGTTCGGAGACGGATTGGGGCGAGAAGCGCACGCGGCCCTCGACGCCGAGCGCGATGGACAGCGGGCCCACCGGCAGCGCCGCACGGAGATCGAGGGCGGCGAACCCGGTGGTCACGGTGTGCCCGTGCACGTGGAGCCACTCGCTGCCCCCGAGCAACGCGGCGCCCAGCGGGTGCTTGCGCGAGAAAGGCGCCCCCCAGCCGACACCTGCGCCAAGATCGTAGAGCAGCGCCGAGCTTCCCGTATCGGTGCGCGCGAAACGCGCGGACTCGGTGAGCTGCAACGACCACGGTCCCCAGCCCACGCCGATGTCGAGCCGCGGCCCGAGCGCGCTGCCGAGCGGACCTCTGAGCAGCTCGCCGGTCAGAGCGAGACCCATGCCTCCGCTCTCGACGAACGGCTTGGGCGGCTCGACTGGCGGCACGCGCTGTTCCCAGGTCGGCGTCTCGTGGGGCGAGGTCGGGATGGGGCGCGCCCTCGGCTTCGGCGCCGGAGCCTCGGCGCGCTTCGAGCGCTGCGCGCGCTTCTCGATGGCGTCCAGCAGCGCTTCGACCAGCTCGCCGTCTCCCGGTGTCTCGAGCAGCTCCGGCGGGGGCGCGTTCCACACCACCCACGCGCGCTGGGCGTCGCAGGCCACCAGGATCGAGCGCGGCGCCTCCGTGACCGAGCGCAGGATGAGCTTGATGCGCGCCCTGAGCTCGTCGGCCTGCCCCGGGCTCAGGCGTGCGCAGGCCAGATCGACGTCGCTCGCCCGGGCTGGCGCGCAAATGCTCGTCATCGCGAAGATTGTCGCGATCCTGGCCCAGCGCCGCACGGGCCAAGGGTCGCGCAGGAAGCGGCGCTTGAAAAGGCCCCGATCCCGCGGGGGCCCTGCATCGACTAACATTGACGAAGGTGGCCTAGTGTCTCAGCCGGACCCGACCCTGCTACCGGCCAGCTTGGAGCTGCCGTTGCTCGCGCCACCGCCCCTCGACCGCATCTCCGACCCGCCCGCCGAACGAGTGTCCGGCGAGATCCCGGGCAACCTGCTCCAGCTCCTGTACCGGCAGATGCGCGGGCTGGCCGGACCGCGACCCGACCTCGACGACCTGGTGCAGGCCGCCGCCGAGCGCGCGCTCAAGTCCTGGAGCCGCTTCGAGGGTCGCTCGGCGCTCTCCACCTGGACCTACGGCATCGCCTACCGCACGCTGATCGACCACGAGCGCTGGTACCAGCGCTGGCGCCGGCGCTTCAGCTTCGACGCCGACGGCGAGCCGGACCAGCCCCAGCACCCGGACGTGGAAGGCAACCTCGCCGAGCTCGGGCGCGCGCGCCGGCTGCGCGAGGTGCTGGCGGAGCTCCCTCCGGCCAAGCGCGCGGTGGTCGTGCTGGCGGAGCTCGAAGGGCTGAGCATGCGAGAAGTCTCGGAGATCGTCGGAGCCAACGAGCGCACGGTGCGCTCTCGCCTGCGCGACGCGCGGCAGAAGCTGGTCGAGCTGCTCGCCGACGATCCGCTATTTCAGGAGGCAACACCATGAGCACGCGAGAAGAGCGGGTCCTCGGGCTCGCACGCGAAGCGTGGCGAGCTGGCGAACCGAGCGAGGCCCGGGTCGAGCTCGCGGCGCGCCGCATCGAGCGCAAGATGCGCCGCGGCCGGTCGCGCCCCGCGCGCCGGCACACGCTCGTGCTGGCGTTCCTCGTCGTGTTCGGTGGCGCGCTGGCGTACGCGGCGAGCGGCGGTGGGAAGCCTTGGTTCGGCGAACGGCCGCGGGAAGCCAGCGGCGCGAAGCTCGGCGTGGCGGCCCGCGGCGGGCTCGGCGTGGCGGTCGAGGAGAGCGCGCGGCGCGCGCGTGCCGACATACCCGCGGCGCTGCCGGCAGAGCCGCCGGCGGCTGCCGACGAGCCGTTGGCGCTGCCGAAAGCTGCGGCACAGAAGCCCACGGCCTCACCCGCGCCCGCGGCTTCGTGGCGCGCGGTGGACGAGGCCCTGGACGCCAAGGACGACGCCCGCGCCAAGCTCGCGCTGGAAGGCCTCGCCAAGTCGAGCGACGCGACCACCCGCGCCAAGGCGCGCTTGGGTCTCGCCCAGCTCGCCAAGAGCAAGGGCGACTGCGCCACGGCTCGGGGCATCGCCACCGAAATCGCCGGAATGCGGGGCGTGGAGCCGAGCGTGGTGAAGCGGGCCGGCGCGTTGGCGAGCGAGTGCGAGTAGCGGTCGACGTCGAGGCGCTCGGTGCGAGTAAGCTCGGGGCGGGATGATCCGTGACCCTTTTTACGGCGTTCCCGGGTTGAACGCCGAGTCGCTCGACGAAGCCGCACGCAAGCTGAACACGGAGCTCTTGGCGGACGCCTGGGCTTACCCGACAGCGGATCGCGCCGACCTCGAGGCCCGCCTGCGCGAGCTGTTCGGCGCGGAAGCCGAGATCGAGCGCGCAGGCAGCGCGCTTTCGGTGCGGACCGAGGCACCGCCACCCGGGCGCCTGGAGGCCATCGCGAAGGAGCTCGCGACGCTCGACACCAAGGTGCTCTTCGTGAAGGCCGGTGAGCGCGTCGAGGTCCTGGCCTTCTTCCAGAATCCCCACGGCTACGGGCCGCGCTCGAGCCCGCTCCGGATCGGCCGCGAGATCATGGGGCGGGACGACGTCCGAGCTGCTTCCAGCACCTCTTGCCGGTGCGGCGCGAAGCACATCGCGTTCACTTCGCGCAAGGCGTACGGGGGACAGGAGACCGAGGACATCTCCATCGCGTGCCTGGCCTGCGGGCGCTCCACGCTGCTCGTGCTCGGAGTGGCTGGCGGGGCCGAGGTGTACCTGGCGGACGAGCTCCCGTTGCGACGCATTCGCTGGCTCCCCGCGCGGGAAGAGTACGCGCCCTCGCGCGCCGACTACCCGTGGTGGATACGGATCCTGACCAGCGACTGGCTGCCGGTGGTGGTCGGCGTGGCCTTCGGGATCACGCTCGTGCTCGTGCTGAAGGGAGGGTTCCTGGGCTCGGGCGGCGAGGCGGCTGTCGTGCCTGAACCCACGGTAGGCGCGCAGGCACCGCGGCCGTCATTGGGCAACGCGCACCTCGTGGTCAACGACGCCGGCATGACCTGCAACCAACGCGCCTGCGTGCTCGAGCGCATCGACGAGCTCCGAAGGCTGGCTGACGACGCCGGAGCCGGGGGTATCGTCACCCAGCTCGACCAAGTGAAGAGCAAGCTCGAGGCGGGAGAGTGCGAACGCGCGCTGGAGCTCTCCCGCGCCATCAAGGATCCCGAAGACAAGAGCTTTGGGGCGATGAAGGTCGGGATCGCGCACCTGGCGCTGGATTTGGTGCTGGACAACCACTGCCGATTCCTGCGCGCCCGGGCCCCCGAGCCGGCAACGGGTCAGGGCGGCGGCAGCGGCAGCGTCGGCAGCGAGCTCACCGAGGATTAGTCGGCCGAAGGCCCGCCCGCGTGCGCCCCCAACCGGTGGCCGCGGGTAGCGCTAGACACGCGCCCCGACACGCGAGCGATTGAACGACGGTAGCGCGCCCACCTCAGCGCGCTCGCGAGGACGAGCGCGCCGCGGGGTCGAGCACGTCGAAGCGCTTCCAAGTGCGCCCGATCCGGGCCCGATAGGTGCTGAAGTCGTTGCGGTCCAAAGTGAATACCTGGGTTGTCCGCAGCGTTTCGGCGGCCGCCACGAGCGAAGCGTCCGCGAGGTCCATCGGTCGGTCGGCGTACTTCTGCATCAGCTCGAACGCACGGGCGAGGCGGACCGAGTCCATGAACCAAATACCGAGCCCTCGCGCGCCGATGAACTCCCGCAGGGCGTCCGACCCACGGCTCGCGGGATCGAGCAGATGGAAGGCCTCCGTCAAGACGGCCACGGTCGTGACCAGTGGGCTCTTCAGCTCTGCGAGCGTGCGCTCCGTGATCGCGTGATCCTCGTCCTTTGGCTCGAAGAGCGCCACGAGCGGGCCCGTGTCGACCAAGATCACCGGCGGGCCTTCGCGCGGATCGAGCGAGCGACCTCCGCCTTGGCCCGGCGCGCGCTACCTCGAGCCCAGCCACCCTGCCCGAGCTCGATCGACTTGTAGACGTCGTACGGGGTCGCGGACGGTCCCTCCGCCTCCATCGCCTCGCGTAGCGCCAAGAGCCCACGTTTCAGAGCGTCCGACACGGAGAGGCCCTTCGCCCGGCGCACGGCTTCCAGGAGCCGCTCGGACTCTTCGTCCAATCGAACCGTGCGGGTGCTCATGTAATACATTTGTATTGCAAAGACCCTCTTCGGTCAAGGCTCCGACCGGCGAGTCCATGACGCTTCACGGCGGCGGTAGCGGCAAGGTCAGCATGGCCGTGAGTCGGCCGGAGCCCCGCCCGCGTGCGCCCCTACCCGGCGCCCGCGGGTCGCGCTAAACACGCGCCCCCATGGATTTCATCTTCACCATGCAGGGGGTCACCAAGGTCCACCCCCCCGACAAGAAGGTCCTCGAGAACATCACCTTGGCGTTCCTGCCCGGCGCCAAGATCGGCGTGATCGGCGCGAACGGCTCGGGCAAGAGCTCGCTGCTCCGGATCATGGCCGGCGTGGACAAGGACATCTACGGCGAGGCCAAGCCGCACCCCGGGATCAAGGTCGGCTACTTCGCTCAGGAACCGGAGCTCGGCGACGCCAAGACGGTGCGCGAGGCCGTGGACGAGGGCGTGAAGGAGGTCCGCGGGCTGCTCACGGAGTTCGAGGAGCTCAGCATGAAGCTCGGCGAGCCGATGAGCGACGACGAGATGAACAAGCTGCTCGAGAAGCAGGGCGCGCTCCAGGACCGCATCGACGCCAGCGACGCCTGGAACATCGACCAGCACGTGGACGTGGCGATGGAAGCGCTGGAGCTGCCGCCGGCAGACGCTGAGATCAAGAACCTCTCGGGTGGCGAGAAGCGCCGCGTCGCGCTCTGCCGCGTGCTGCTCTCCGCGCCGGACATGCTCCTGCTCGACGAGCCCACCAACCACCTGGACGCCTCCAGCGTGGCCTGGCTCGAGCGCTTCTTGAAGGAGTTCAAGGGCACCGTGGTCGCCGTGACCCACGACCGCTACTTCCTGGACGACGTCGCGGAGTGGATCCTGGAGATGGATCGCGGGCGCGGCTACCCGTTCAAGGGCAACTACTCCGGCTGGCTGGAGCAGAAGAGCGCGCGCTTGGCCCAGGAGGAGAAGGGCGAGAGCGCGCGCCAGCGCAAGCTGAAGCAGGAGCTCGACTGGGTGCGCGCGTCACCCCGCGCGCGTCAGGCCAAGAGCAAGGCGCGCCTGGCCGCCTACGAGGAGCTGATGAACCAGAGCGCCAAGGGCTCGGCCGATCCCGCCGAGATCAGCATTCCGCCGGGCCCCCGCCTAGGCGAGGTGGTGATCGAGGCCGACCACCTGTCGAAGGGCTTCGGCGACAAGCTCCTGATCGACGACCTCACCTTCCGGCTGCCGCGGAGCGGCATCGTCGGGGTCATCGGCCCGAACGGCGCTGGCAAAACCACTCTGTTCCGCATGCTGGTGGGCCAAGAGAAGCCGGAGGATGGCGCGCTCCGGGTCGGGGAGACCGTGAAGATCGCTTACGTCGATCAGAGCCGCGAGTCGCTGGGCGGGGGCAACAACGTGTGGCAGGAGATCAGCAAGGGCGAGGACAAGATCGAGCTCGGCAAGCGCGAGGTCGCGTCCCGCGCTTACTGCTCCTGGTTCGGCTTCAAGGGCAGCGATCAGCAGAAGCTGGTCGGCAGCCTCTCCGGCGGTGAGCGCAACCGCGTGCACCTGGCCAAGCTGCTGAGAGAGGGCGGCAACCTTCTCCTGCTCGACGAGCCCACCAACGACTTGGACGTGGACACGCTGCGCGCGCTCGAGGAAGCGCTGCTCGAGTTCCCGGGCTGCGCCGTGGTCATCAGCCACGATCGCTGGTTTCTCGACCGCATCGCCACGCACATCCTGGCCTTCGAGGGCGACAGCCACGTGGAGTGGTTCGAGGGCAACTACCAGGCCTACGAAGAGGACCGGAAGCGCCGGCTCGGCGTAGACGCCGACCAGCCCCACCGCATCAAGTACAAGAAGCTCAGGGCTTGAGCTTCTCGCTCAGGTGCAGTTCCAATTCGGCCAGTTGCACTTGCAGTACGACGCGCCGTAGACACAGACCATCTGGTGCACGCCGCAGCCCGAGTAATTGGCGGGCTTGTTGGTCGGGCAGGTGATGCACTCCCAGTCCGGGGTTCCCGCGACGGCGCCGCACGCGCAGGTCGCGCCGCCGTACTTGCACAGCGCCCCGCTGTTGCCGCTGCAGTACCCGCTCGGCTGAGAGCCCGGACACGAGTTGCAGTGCCAGCTTCCCCCGTAACACGTGCACTGGTTGCCGCCGTAGACGCAGTTCTGCCCGGAGGCCGTGCAAGCTCCGCTCGGCTGCGCAGGCGGGCAGAGCGTGGAGGCGCCGCCGGTTCCGCCGGTCGCGCCGCCGGTTCCGCCGGTCGCGCCGCCAGTGCCGCCAGTCGCGCCGCCGCTGCCGCCGGTCGCACCGCCAGTGCCGCCGGTCGCGCCGCCGGTTCCGCCAGTGGCGCCGCCGGTTCCACCGGTCGCGCCGCCGGTTCCACCGGTGCCGGTGGTGCCTGCGCTGCCCCCGGTCGCGCCACCCGTACCCGCGGCGCCTCCGCTCGCGCCGCCGGCTCCACTGCTGCCCGCTGCGCCCCCGGTGCCCGCTACGCCCCCGGTCGCGCCGCCTGTTCCGCCCGTTGTGCCGCCGCTGCCGCCCGTCGCACCGCCACCGCTGCCGCCGCTGGCGCCGCCCGTCCCAGCGCCACCGCCACCTGCGCCGCCGGTGCCGCTGGCGCCGCCCTCTTCGCTGAGCCCGCAGCCCGCGGCAGCGAGCCACGCGAGCACGAGCCACGGAAGTGCCCCACCGAGCCGCATGGCGTCAGACTAGCACGCGCGCTTCAGGGTCGCACGACCCACGCGAGCTCGGTCACGAACGAGCTGCCGCAGTCACGGATGCGCAGCGGCGCGTCCGCCTGCGAGCCGTCCGCCGACACCACCTCGATGTGGCTGCAGCCCATGGTCTCGCCCCAGAGGTAGGCGACCTTGTTGCCGTCCGGCGACCACACCGCGCTGGTGCCGTTGCGCGTCGCCACCTTGACCACGTCCGAGCCGTCGAGCTTCATGCTGAAGAGCGCGCTCTGCTGCGTCGTGTCGGCGAACAGGAGCCGCGTGCCGTCGGGGGAGAGGACGCCGCTGGACGCGCTGGCGCGCACGAGCTCCGGCGCTCCGCCCGGCAGCGTCTTCTTCATGATGCTGCGCGCCTGCTTGCCGCCGCTGATCTGGATCAGCGTGTAGTAGAGCGTGCTCTCGTCCGAGGTGACCTGGGGGTGGAGCTCCATCGTGGTCGGCGTCGCATCCTCGCCCAGGCCCAGCCACTCGAAGGCGCCGCTCGTGGCGAGTCGGCCGATCCGATAGGTCTTGTTGCCGCCGCTGGCGTCGAAATCGCGCCGCCGGCACACGACCATGGAGTCGTTCTTGTCGTTCCAGTCGTGGCACTCGTCGTTGATGTTGCCCCAGGCCAACACCGACGCGCTCTGCGCGGCCACGTCGAACACCCAGGTGTGCTGGATGGCGTCGCCGATCTCGACGCCGTAGTGCTCCTTCTGCAGCGGATCGCCGCAGGCGAAGGCGATCTTGGAGACGTCCTTGGTCACGCCCATCGACCACACGCGGTACGCCTCGAAGAGCTTCGTCTCGGAGGAGCCGTCCGGCTTGATCGACGACACGGTGTTGGGCTGCGCGTTCCAGTCGTTGAACAGGAGCTGCTCGCCGCTGGGAACGGGGCTCGCCGCCTGGAAGCCGATGTCGGCGGGCTCAGGCTTGGCCACGCTGCTGTCGCCCGCCGGGGCGTCGCTGGCGGCGTCACCGCCAGTCCCGCCGAGCCCGGCATCCCCGGCGCTACCCCCCGCGCCGCCGCTGGCCTGCGCGCCGCCGTCGTCGCTGCCGCACGCGCTGAGCACGCACGCCAAGAGAAACACCCGAGCCACCTGCTTCATGGCGGCGGAGCCAAGCACGCTCAGCGCTCGGGGAGAAGCACCAGCTTGCCCACGGTGGTCCCCGACTCGATCAGCTCGTGCGCCTTCCGCACCTCGGAGAGCGGGAAGGTGCGCACGGCGTGCGGGTGGATCTTCCCCGCCTCGAGCCAGGAGATCAGGTCGCGCATGCCCTCGGTCAAGAGCTCGGGCCGGTCGAACAGGTACGAGAGGTTGAACGCCATCACGCTCTTGTTCTGCTCGGTCAGGTCGAGCGGGTTGAAGCGCGGGGTGCGCAGCCAGTCCACCGCCAGCTTGCCGTAGCTCGGCTTCCCGCCGCTCTTCGGCATCATGGTGTGGAAGCCGTAAATCACCAGACGCCCTGCCGGACGCACGTGGCGGAAGCTCTCCCCGAGGGTCTCCACGCCGTTGGCGTCCAGGACCACGTCGTAGCCTTCGGGCGCAAGGCGCTCGGCCCGGGCCCAGAGATCCTCGGTGCTCTTGTCGATGACCTCGCTGGCGCCGTGAGCTCGCGCCGCGTCGCGCTTGTGCGAGCTGCCGACCACGCCGATGACGTCGCAGCCGTGGAGCTTGGCGATCTGGGTCAGCGCGCCCCCCACACCGCCAGCTGCCGAGTGCACCAGCACCTTCATGCCCGGCCGGAGCCGGCACAGCTCGATCAACGCGAAGTGCGCCGTCAGGAACACGCCGGGGAAGCCGGCGGCGTGCGCCGCGTCCACGCCGGCGGGTCGCGGGAACACCTGGTGCTGCGGCAGCACCACCTGGGTCGCGTAACCGTCGAAGCGGGTCACGCCGATCACCTGACTGCCGACGGCCGGCTCCGAGACGCCAGCACCCAGTCGCGCCACGCGGCCGGCGACCTCGAAGCCCGGCGTGATCGGCCAGCCCACGTATTTGCGCGCCGACGAGTAAAGGCCCATGCGCACGATGCAGTCGGCGTAGTTGACGCCGGTCGCGTCCACCTCGAGCAGCACCTGTCCCGGCCCGGGCTCGAGGTCGGGGTGATCCTCGAGCACGAGGCGCTCGTAGGAGCCGGGGCGGTGAACGACGACCTTCTTCACCCGGCCGGTCTAGCCGCGTCGCGCGACGATGGCACGAGGCTACGCCGAATCTGCTCGACCGGTTCGTGCAGCTTCGGCGTTTGCCCCCAGATTTCTAGCGGAATCCTGCCTGGTCCGGGGCTTGCTCTCCCGGTGGGCCAAGGAGACCCCGAAGCATGACCCGCACCTCGATCTTCATGACCGTCCCGCTCTTCTGCGCCCTGCTCGCCTGCAAGGGAGGCTCGGCGACGAAGACGGATCCCGCCGGCACCGAGACCACCGATCCGAAGACCAAGTCGGCCGAGCGCGCGGCCGGGGCCGCGGTGCCCGCGTCCTCGACCGCCAAGGGCGGCACACTGGCGCTCACCGTGATCGAGGGGCGCGCCGAGGTGGAGGACACCGGCTTCCTGCACATCGTCGGCCTGATCCGCAACGACACGCCGAAGTGGATCGAGTCGGCGAAGGTCTCCGTGCTGCTGTTCGACGCCGAGGGCAAGCCGATCGGCGTGGACTCGATCGCGGCCGCGGAGGGCTTCGGCGAGAGCGCGCTCGGCATGCGCCACAACGTGCCGCCCGGCGAGGTCACGCCCTTCCACTACATCCGCGACATCAAGAAGCTGGCGCGCCCCTATGCCTCTCACAAGCTCGAGCCCAAGGCCTTCCCCAGCGACTCGAGCTACGATGCCAGCGCCTCCGACGTGAAGATCGACAAGGAGACCATCGGCAAGACGGAGTACTGGCGCTTCAGCGGCAACGTGAAGAACGCCGGCAAGCCCTGCATCAACCCGCAGGCGGTGATCGCGCTCTACGACCGGAGTGGCAAGATCGTGGACACCCGCAGCGGGCTCACCGAGTGGGAGGTCAAGAACCAGTGGCCCACGGGCGGCTCGCTCGCGTTCAAGACCGGCCCCATCGACACCAAGGGTGTCATCGCGTCCAGCAAGGTCTGGGGCGACTGCCACGAGCCCTGGTGAGTTCTCACGCCTTCTTCTTGCGCGAGCGCTTCTTCCGGGCGGCCTGCTTCTTGGGGGCCGCCTTCCGCTTGGGAGCGGCCTTGTTCCTGGCGGCCGGCTTCTTCTCCAGCTTGGCGCGGGGCTTCGGCTCGGCCCTCTTCACCGGCTTGGGACGCTCGGCGGGCAAATCGACCGGGGCGCTCACCGCCATCGGCAGCGTGTGCTCGCGCGTCGCGGGTGCAGCGTCGCCGCCGAGCCAGGCCACGACGTCGCTCGACTCGGGTTCGGCGGGTGGTGCCACGTCGAAGTCGCTGCCCGCGAGCCACTCGCGCACCATCGACTTGCCTTCGCGGGCGCGCTTGCCGATCGCCATCACCGGCGAGACCGAGACGGGTCCGGCACGCGAGGGCGGGGGCGCGTCGTCGAGCGGCGTCGGGGCGGGCACGAACGGCAGCGGGGTGCGCTTGCGCTCGCCTCCAGTCACCGCGTCCGCGACCCGCGCGACGACGCCCGCCGCGCGCTTGAACACGCTCTTCAGCGCCGGCAGCGCGCCGGACATCGGCAGCTCGATGCTCGGTTCGGAGCGCTCGGGCAGCGGGAGCGGCGACATCACCGGCGTCTTGATGCGGGGCGCGGGCGCACGCGCGGGTGGCGCCTCCAGGGGTGCGCTCGCCGCGGCCGCGCTCGCGAGATCCTCGGCGGTGACCAGCGCGCTGGCCAGCGCGGGGTTGCCGAGGGCAGCCAGGAGCGCGTTCCAGGCCCCGCGCAGCGTGCGGAAGCGCAGATCCGGATCGATGGCGAGGACCTGCTGCACCCAGTCGTCCACCTCCCGCGGCACGTCCGGCCGGAGCGGGGAGAGCCGCGGGCGCTCGGCGCTGGTCGCCGCCTTGAACTTGTCTTGGAGCGACGTGCCGGGGAAGGGGAACTGGGCGGAGAGCGCGCGGAACACCAGGACTCCGAACGAGTAGACGTCCACCCGCTGATCGAGGCCTTCGGAGCGACCCTTCCAGGCCTCCGGCGCGATGTAGCTGGGTGAGCCCACGATGGTCCCGGCGGCGGTGAGCGGCATTTGCGAGCGCAGCCGCGCGAGGCCGAAGTCCAGCACGCGCACGCCGCCGCCGGCCTTCTCCGCCAGCATGAACACGTTGGCGGGCTTCAGGTCGCGGTGGATGATGCCCTGCTCGTGGGCTCGCTCCAGCGTCGTGACCACGGGCTCCAGCACGGCGAGCAAGGTTGGGACGGAGATGCGCTGGCCACGCTGCTCGAGCGCCTCGAGGTGGGCCTCGAGGTCCACGCCCTCGAGCAGCTCCATGACCAGGCACAGCTTGCCGGTGCTCGAGCGGCACAGGTCGATGAGCTCGACCGCGGAGGTCCCCGCGAGCTTCACCAGCGCGAGCTGCTCGCGCCTCAAGCGCTCGACCTGTTGCGGATCCTTCGCCGCGACGTCGGTCAGCATCTTCACCGCGACCAGCCGGCCGGTGTCGCGGTCCCGCGCCTTCCACACCAGCCCGTGACCGCCGCGGCCGATGATCGAGCCGAGCTCGTAGCGCCCGGCGATGACGTGCCCCGAGTGCGGTTCCTTGGCGTCGAGGCGGCTCATCGCGAGCCAGTATATCGAAAATCGTCAGCGCGGAATCGCGAGCAGAGCGGGCGCGCTTCCCGCGGTCTTCTCCACGGCGAGCACCGTCATGCTGCTCGACGCGCTCGGTGCGTGGAGCACCGCCAGGCTCCCGAGGCTCTGCTCGGCCGGGGGCGTCGCGCCGTCGAGCGCCGCGCGCCAGAGCGAGCTCTGCCCGCCCCAACGCACCACCCACTCGGCGACGCCCGCGCTCGCGGTTGGACGCACGGCCACCTCCGACTGCACGTCCGCGAGCTTCAGGCCCGGCGAAGTGAGCGTGGTCATCGGCACCGCCACGATGGAGTACTCCTGGAGCTTCGGGACCGGGTGCACGGTGATCCACTCCAGGTAGGCCAGCGTGCCGCTCGAGCCGAGCATGGGGAACGCTTGCTTGCCGGGCGCCTGCTTCGGAGTCGTGGTCCCGGTGGCGCGCTCGATCACGATGATGTCCGCCTGCGTGGTGCCGTCTCCGGCGTAGACGCCGCTCGGGTCCTCCGAGAAGTCGCTGACCGCGACGTGGCTCGCCGACACGTCGGCGAAGCGCTGCTGGCCCTTGCCTCCAGCCACGAGCTTCACGGCCTGGTCAGCTGGCGTGTACAGGAACACGTCCGTGTCGGAGTCCGCGGTCGCGCCGAGCCAGCCGGTGAAGACCACCGCGTCCGTCGTCGCGCGAGGCTCGCCGGCGTGGTCGAAGCTGCCGCTCAACGTCGAGGTCTTTCCGCCGTGGCGTACGCGCACCGCGCCTTTGCCGCCGACGTCCGCTTCCCAGCACAAGACGTCGCCGGAGAGGCTCGGACGGCGCGGGCTCTCCGCGGCCTCCGCGATCGCGGTCTCGTTGCCGGTGGCCAGATCGCGGAGCCACAGGCGCTGGTCGCTGGCCGACACGTACGCGAGCCGGCAGCCGTCCACCGAGTACGACGGGAAGCCGTCGAGATCGACCTGAGCCACCTCCACTCCCTGCGCGTTGGCCAGGCAATCGGGCGCGCCACCGCTCCCGCCGGAGGAGGTTCCACCGCTGCCGCCGCTCGGACCTCCGCCGCTCGCGCCGCCGCTCGCGCCGGCACCGGCTGCGCCGCCGCTGCCGGCCGCGCCTCCGCTCGAAGTGCCGCCCGTGCCGGCTTGCGACGCCTCATCCGAGCCGCACGAGAGCGCCAGGAGCGCGCAGAGTGAAAGGGCCAAGCGCAACATGTCACCCACCCGAGGCCTTGGGCTCGCGGAGCCCCAGCCGAACCATCTTCTTCTTGAGGCCCTGGCGCGTCAGGCGCAAGCGCTCGGCCGCCCTCGTGATGTTTCCCTGTTCGGCGGCCAGGGCTTCACGCACCTCGTCCCGCTCGGCCTCGGGGCCTTCCGCCTTCTTGGCCACCCGGAGGACCGGCGCGTCCTTGAACGCCGCGCGCACCTCCCGCGACAGGTGCTCGAGCTCGATGCGCGACACGCCGAGGGCGGCCACGCGCTGCAGCTGGTGCTCGAGCTCCCGCACGTTGCCCGGCCAGCGGTGCGCCGTGAGAGCGCGGGCCGCGCGCGGAGAGATCTCGCTCTTGGCGCCCGCCGCCGCGAGCACGCGCTCGGCGATGAGCAAGATGTCCTCGGGTCGCTCGCGCAGCGGCGGTACGCGCACCTCGAGCACGTTGAGGCGATACAGCAGATCGCGGCGGAAGCTCCCGAGCTCGACCTCGCGCTCCAGGTTCTTGTTGGTCGCCGCCACGATGCGCACGTCGAACGGCTTCTCTTCGTCGCTGCCGACGGGGCGGTAGTGCTTCTCCGCCAGCACGCGCAGCAGCGTGGCCTGTCGCATCGGCGGCAGCTCGCCGATCTCGTCGAGGAACAACGTGCCGCCCTCCGCCCTCGCGATCAGGCCGGCGCGAGCACGATCCGCGCCCGTGAAGCTACCGCGCGCGTGGCCGAAGAGCTCCGCTTCGAACAACGAGTCCGGTACGGCGCCGCAGTTGATGGCCACGAACGGCGCCCGGGCGCGCGGACCGAAGTCGTGCAGCGCGCGGGCGAAGAGCTCCTTGCCGACGCCGGTCTCGCCGGTGATCAAGACCGGCAGCTCGCTGTCCACGGCGGTGTCCAGGCGCGCGAGCGCGCGTTCGATGCCGGGGCTCTGGCCGACGATGCTGGGGAAGGCGTGGCGACGCCCGCGGCCCGGCAGCACCGTGCTCGGCTCGTGGCTCGGCAAGGCGAGCAAGCTCGGCGCGCTCGGCTCGGCGGCGCTCGGCGCGCTCGGCGGCGTTCGCCCGAGCGCCAGGCAGAGGCCAGCGCAAATGGCCCAGCGCTCGACCGCTTCGCGGTCCAGTCGCTCGAAGGCGTTGGGCACGAAGCGATGCTCGAGCAAGAGCAGCGCGCGCTCGCCCGAGGGAGTCTCCGGTCCCAGCGCCGACAGCCGCGAGCCGCGTCCGCCGCGGGTCGCCAAGGTGGGGTGGTGCGCGACGCCGCCCGCGCGGAGCGCGCTCTCCCGCGCATCGCTCGGCACGCGCTCGGCGGCGTCGGCGATGGCGAGCCCGTCGATGTCCACGCCGAACCCCGCCGCGATCCGCCCCGCGGGGTCGAGCGCGAGGACGAAGACCCGCTCGGCGCCGCTCGCCTCGACCACCCAGCGGCAGAGCGCCAGCGCCGCCGCCTCCCGGTCCGCGCTCGCCGAGGCGGTGGCCAGGAAACTCCAGAGCTGATCGGCGTCGGGCATGCTCGCGTCGGTAGCGTAGCCGGGAGGCGCCGCAGAGGCGAAGCGCCGGCGCGCTTCGCCGAGCACGGCGAGAGCGCGGGCCTCTGGCTCGGGCAGGCCCGCGGCCCGTGCCCGGCGCACCGCGGCGACGGCCGTGCGCGCGGCCAGCCTGCGGTCTGCCGGGAGCGTACACAGATGAGCCCGCGCCTCGAGCGTCAGCGAGCGGGTCGCGAGCAGCGCGTCGTGGCTCGCGAGCTCGGAGTCCACGCGGGCGACGTGCGCCAGCGCCTCCGCCCCGTCGCCTTCGAGCAGCGCCAGCTCGGCGCGCAACAGCGCGAGATCGGCGTGGACTGGCTTCGGCACGACGTCGCCCAGGTGCTCGGCCTCGGCGATGGAGCGCTCCGCGGCCCGGGCGTCACCGCGTCTGAGCGAGACGTCGGCGAGCGCAGCCAGGCACCAGCCCGCGCCGGAGAGCTGCCCGAGCGCGCGGCAGGTGGCGACGCCTTCGCCGAGGGCCGCCTCCGCTTCGGAATACCGACCGAGCTGGCCCAGCGCGAGGCCCAGGTTGAGCAGACACGCCCAGGTCCCGCCGCGGTCGCCCAGCGCTCGCTTGGCTCCGAGGGACGCCTCGAAGGCCGCGCGCGCCTCCTCGAGCCGCCCGCGGTAGAGCGCGACCACGCCGCGGTTGTGGTCGAGCCGCGCCAGCTCCTCGGCGTCGTCCACCCGATTGCGCGCCAGGGCCTCGCCAGCAAGGGTGAGCGCGCGCTCCGCCTCGTTCCAGTCGGCCCGATACAACGCGGCCGACGCCAGCGTGGAGAGCGCGAGCGCGCGCTGGCCCGGGTCGTCGCCCGCACGAGCCACGGCCTGCTCCGCCAGCGCGCGGGCTGCCTCCTGCTCGCCCGCCCGCGCCTGCTGCTCCGCACGACGGCGCAGCGCCAGCACGGCGAGGGACGGCTCTCGGCTCGCCGCAGCATCGAGCCAGTCCAGGAGCTCTGGGTGCAGGCCCGCGCTGCCGCCGCCGCGCGTCGCGCGATCGAGGGCCCCGAGCACCTCCGCCGTGCGCTGGCGCGGATCCGCCGCCAGCGTCGAGAGCGCGGTGGCCTCCTCGGAGCGCAGGCCCTCGGCGCGGGCGACCTCGGCCGCGAGCGAGAGCAGCTCGGCGCGTCGCGTGGGAGGTGATGGCGCGCCGGCGAGCGAGAGCAGCTGACCCGCTGAAGCGAGCGTCTTCCGCGAGAGCAGAAGGTCCGCCACGCCGTCCACCACCTCGAAGCTGGCGAGGGCATCGGCCAGATCGCCGCGGATCTCGGCGTGCGCGAGGGACAGCGTGACGTCCTTGGCGCTCACGCTGCGCCGCGCGAGGCCCGCGACGGACAGCTCGGCGAACGCGCGCCGCGCGTCGCTCACGCCGAGCAGTCCGATGAGCAGCGCCTCGGCGGCGTGGCCGTCGAGCACCGCCAGCGCGCCCAGCGCGCGCGCCGCCGGAGCCGAGAGCGTCCGCGCCCGCTCCAGCACCGCCGGCCGAGACAGCGGAGCCTTGCCCACCAGTGCGACGACGAAGCCAGGGTTGCCCTCGCTCGCGGCGAGCAGCTCCTCGGCGCGTGCGGGATCGACCCCGAGCTCGCGGCACAGCTCGTTCATGCCGCGGAGATCCAGCGCCGGCAGCTCGGTGACGGGCGCGTCGGCGGGCGCGCTGCGCACGGCGGCGAGCACGCTGACGTCGTCGGGATCGCGCGGACGGCAGCGGAAGGCCTCGAGCGCGGCCCGCAGCTCGAGCGGCGCGGCGTGGAGCTCGTCCAAGGCCAAGAGCAACGGCCCGCTCGCGAACGGTCGCGCCGCTTCGTCGCCGCGCAGCCAGGCCGTGAGCCGTGGCAGGAGCTGGCGGTCTTCCAGGGGAAAGCGCAGCAGCCGGGCGCCGCGCCCCCCGAGCAGCGCGCGGGTCACGAGCTCGCCGAGCAGGTGGCTCTTGCCCACGCCGGGCGGTCCCGCCAGGTACGACACACCGGTCGACAGCGTCGCGAGCGCGGCGAGCTCACGCTCGCGGGGCGAGCGCTCCGAGCCGGCCGCGCGGGTCGAGCGCACCGCGCGGGGCGCTGCGAACGACAGGCTCTGCCCGAGCAGGGCCAGCGCCTCCCGGGCATCGTCCGGGCGGTCCTCCGGGTGCGGCGCCCGCAGCCGATCGACGACGTCGCCCACGCTGGGAGGCAGCCAAGGCGCGAGCTCGCGCACCGACGTCGGCGCCGGTGCGCGTCCGGTCGCGATCGAGAAGACCAGCGCACCGAGCGCATACAGGTCGCTCCTAGGGCTCGGCGCGGCGCCCCCCAGGAGCTCCGGCGCCGCGTAGCCGTGGGTCACCGCCAGCGGTCCGAGCTCGGCGCGGGCTCGGGACACCGCGGCGCCCAGGTCGAGCAGCGTCGCGCGACCACCCTCCGGCACGCGCACGTGGGCCGGCTTGAGGTCGCCGTGCAGAAAACCGCTCTCGTGCAGCAGGGCGAGCGTCGCGGTCACCTCGCACAGGAGCCGGGAGACTCGCTCGGCCCGAGCCCGCTCGCTCGGCGCCGCATCGAGCCACTTTCGCGCGTCGGGTCCGTCGATGAAGTCCTCGACCAGGAATGGCGCACCGGTCCTGGCGTCGCGCCCGAGATCGTGCGCGCGCACCAGCCCCGGCACGTGCAGGCGCGAGAGCAGCGCGAACTCACCGCCGAGCAGGTCGGCGTCGAACAACCCGGGCTGCCACAGCTTGGCGACCAGCGGGCGCGCCGGCGCCTCGCGATCCGTCACCCGGAGGACGAGCGCCTGGGCGCCTTGGCCCAGCACCGGTCCGGGGAGGTAACGGGGGTGCTCGAGGGGGGTCATTTGAAGCAGGGTACGGTCCTTGTAAGCAGGGGGCGATCCAGTAGCGGAAGTAGCGAGAATCCCATGAGAGATGCAGCAGCCCAAGTCGCAGTTACCGGTAACCAGCCAGCCCGCTGGTTACCAGCGGCCACCTGGCAGCGGGCGCTGACGCTCGCGGTGGGTCTCGGCGCGGCCAAGGTCGCGCTGGTCGCCCTGCGGATCGCCGACGGAGGCGGAGGGCCGCTGTTCGACGTGGCGGCGCCGTTCGCCCTGTTGCACCAGGACGCGCTCCTGGTGGGCGGCTTCGCGCTCGTCGATCTCGCGCTGTCCCGCGCGCGCCTCGAGCGTGCGCTCTGGGTCGTGGTCTGGGGCCTGCTCGCCTACGCGGCGTTCAACGTGGCGGTGGCGCGGGTCTTCTCCACGCCGCTCACGGTGTCCATGCTCGGCGCCGCTGGCGGCGCGCTCAGCGACTCGATCGTCGCCTACGTCACCGCGGCGAACCTCACGGCGATGGCCTTCGTGCTCTGCGCCGCGATCTTCGTTGCGCGGCACCGCTCCCTGCCCTCGCGCCGGCGCGTCACGCTCGCGCTCTCCGTCGTGCTCGCGCTCGGGCTCTTCGGGCCCGCGGCGGCGGCCCGCGTCGAGACGCTCGGGCTGCACCGCAACGCCGCCGTCGCGCTGGCCGCGACGGGCTTCGCGCGGCTGGCGCCGCCTCCGCGCAGCGGACGCGTCGCGGAGCTCCCGCCGGAGGGTCCGGCGCTGGATCTCGGGCACCTGGCTGGCGCTGCCCGTGGCCGCAACGTGGTCTGGGTCATCCTCGAGTCCACGGCCGCCGAGTACCTGGGCGCCTACGGAGCCAAGCTCGATCCGACGCCGAACCTGACGCGGCTGAGCGAGAACGCCGTGGTGTTCGACGCCGCCTACAGCGCCTACCCCGAGAGCATCAAGGGTCTCTGGTCGATGTTGTGCGGGGAGGCGCCGGCGGCCCAGAGCAGCGCGAAAGACTACGTCGCCTCGCGCCTCCCCTGCGCCTCCGTCGCCCAGTCTTTCCGCAGCGCCGGCTACCGCACCGCGTTCTTCCATTCGGGCCGCTTCCGCTACCTGGGCATGCAAGGGATCGTGGACGAGCGCGGCTTCGACGCGTTGTTCGACGCCGAGACCATCGGCGGCAAACACGCCTCGAGCTTCGGCACCGACGACGCCTCGACGGTGCGCCGGATGCTGCGCTTCGTGGACGAGCTGCCCCAGGGAGCGCGCTTCTTCGGCGTCTACTCGCCCATCTCCGGCCACCACCCCTACCGTTCTCCGGGCGAAGGGCCGCGTCCGTTCCCGGCCAAGACGGAGAAGGACCACTACCTGAACGATCTCTTCGCGGGCGACGCCGCCTTCGGCGAGCTGGTCGAGGGACTCCGAGCGCGCGGGCTCCACCAGGACACGCTCTACGTGATCGTCGGCGATCACGGCGAGGCCTTTGGCCAGCACGAGGGCAACTTCGCCCACACGCTCCACCTGTACGAAGAGAACGTGCGCGTTCCGTTCATCATCGCCGCGCCTGGCCTGACCCTCGGGCGGGTGCGCGCGCCGCAGGTCGCGAGCCTCACCGATCTCAGAGCGACGACGCTGGCGCTGATGGGCCTGCGCCGCGGCCGCTCGCTCCTCGATCCGGAGCCCGGCGTCGCGCGCTTCTACACCGATCACGGACCGCTCACCCTGGGCCTGCGCCAGGGTCGCTACAAAGCCGTGCACGAGACCGAGCACGACCGGACGCGCCTCTTCGATCTGACGACGGATCCCGGGGAGCAACGCGACCTCGCCGCCGAGCAGCCCGAGCGCGTCGCGCGCTACCGGAAGCACCTCTTCGAGTGGTCCGCGGCCCGGCGTCACGCGGTCAGCACGCCACCTTGACTACATCATGCCGGCGTACCTGGAGTACTGCGCCGCCGCCGGCTATGCGCCGCACGCCTACTGACTTCGAACGCTGGCGCTCGAGCTCACTTCGTCGGCAAGGGCCTGTGATCGCTCCAGCAGGTGGATGAGCCGTCGTCGCAGGAAGCCCACTGCTGAGCCTCGAGTTGAAAGCTCAGGCTTCCAGCCGTCAGCGCATCTCCCGATTTGGCCGCGCCCTGAGCGACGGTCCGTCCGGAGCCCATCACGGTGCCGGGGATCTTCATCGCGAGAGGCGCGCTGGTGGCCGTCGAGGTCAGCCGAACGTCGAACGCAGACGTGAGAAAAGGCTCGCCAGCCTTGGCGCAGTCCGTCCCGCGGAGGATGCAGTCCACCGTGGCGTTGCCCAGCGTCAAGCTCAGCTTCCCGATCAGCTGCGCGGCGTCGAACGGCTCGCTGAACGCGATGCTCACCTCATTGGGGTGTTTGGGGGAAAACTGGACTCTGATGGGACGAAGCGCGCTCCCCGTGAAGAAGTGAGTGCTCCAAGCACCCTGACCCGTTGCGTATGCGATCTCGAGCTCGGAGCTCTGGTGGATCCGCAGCCAGCACCACTCGTCCGCCGGAAGGTTCGCCTTGGCCACGAGCTCGACGGTGTAGGATGGCGCTCCATCTTTGCCGAGAACATCACGCACTTCCACAGGCTGCTCCGCGCTCGCGCACAGGTAGGTCGCTGCGGCCTCGAGCTTCGGCTTCCACTTCCAGGGGGGAGGGGTGATCTGGTACGAGAACCTGAACAGGCCTTCGAGCGGGACGTTGGTGGCGCCGGGCAGGGGGCCCGTCGGCCCCAACACGGCAGGGCCGCCCGCCGCGGCGTCCACCGTCCCCGCGGGGCTCGGTTCGGGCCTCCGGTCCTCGGCGCACGCGCTCACGATCCCGAGACACATCAGAGTTGGCAACGACCTGAGGAACATCGCGAGCCTCCTTCACTGGTAGCTGAACGAGTGCAGGTTGCAACGCCGTGTGCCCGATGGGCGCGCCGCCGGCTACACGCCGCACGCCTACCGACCCAGCTCGAACAGCTTCTGCCCCATCCGCACCTCTGCGCTCCGTCGCGGGCTCGTCGCCACGCCCCGGGGCAAGAGCACGACGACCGTGGAGCCGAAGGCGAAGTGGCCGACCTCGTCGCCTCTCGCCAGTCGCCGGTCGAGCGCGAACGGCGCCGGCTTCACCCAAGCGTTGCGCTCCACGCCCTCCAGGTGGATGCCGCCGATCAGGCTCGCGCCGACCATGACCATCAGGAACGGCCGGCCGTGCGCGTCGCGACAGGAGAGCGTGGCGCGCTCGTTTCGCTCGTACACCCGCGGGATGACCTCGAGCGCGTCCTCGTTCTGCGGGAAGTAGCGGCCGGGGATCCAGCGCACCGCCTCGAGCGTGCCGTCCACCGGCATGTGCACGCGGTGGTAGCCGCGCGGCGTGAGAAAGATCACCGCGTAGCTGCCGCCGTCGTACTCCGAGAGCTCGAGGTCGTGGAGGCGCCCGTTGACCACCCGGTCCACGCTGAGCCGCTGCCCCTTCACGACCAGAGGCCGATCCAAGCGCAGCGTCCCTGCGGCGAGCAGGTTGCCGTCCGCCGGGGCCACGAAGCCGCCGTCGAGCGGCCGCGCGCCGGGCGCCAGCCGGCGCAAGAAGAAGTCGTCCAGGGACTCGAAGCGTCGCTCTTCGAACTCGCTGAGCGCGATGCCGTCGCGCTTCGCCCAGTAGCGCACCGCGCGGTCCACCGCCCAGGCCGGTCGCGTCGCGGAGGTCACCCGCGCGACGCTCCGGTTCATCAACCGGTGCGGCAGGAAGCCGTAGCACTCGAGGAACGTCCGCGTGCGGTGCAGCGCCGTCATGCCGGGAGCCTCAGGCTGACGCGCTTGAGCAGGAGCCAGGAGACGACGCGCGACACACCGCTGGGTCGCGCCCACACCCAGTCGTGCCGGAGCACCGCGGCGCGCTGCTCGGCCTCCGCCAGGAGGTCTCGCTCGCCGACGAAGGCCAGCGGCGCCACCACCAGATCGTGCCGGCAGTGCTCCTGCGGGTCGAAGCTCTCGATGCAGAAGCGCACCCGGGAGAGCTCGAAGCCGCGTCGCTTCAGGTGGTCCACGGCGCGAGAAACGCTCTCGGCGGAGCGATCCACCACGACGAAACGTGCTTCGGGCAGGAGCTCGGCCAGGACGAGCAAGCTGCGTGGGAAGAGCCCCCCGCCCACGATGGCGACGCGGCGCGGGCGCTCGGGCAGCGCGCGCAACAAGGGCGCGATGGCGCGGGCGTGGCTCGCGAGCATGAAGCGTTGCAGCCAGGCCGACGAGAGCGCGAGCCGCTCCAGCGCGCAGAGCAGCGCGCCCCGGAGCTCGGCGCCGCTCCGTGGCAGGAGCTCGAGCCAGCGCAGGTGGGGCGGGAAGTCGCTGGGGGAGAGCGCGATGGCGCTCCGTCGCTCGGGCAGTCGCGTCCAGTGCTCGCGGGGAAAGCGGTGGTGCTCGGCGTGGTAGCCGTCGTTGAACCAGAAGAAGTTGTAGACGCGGCCGTAGTGGCTGACGCCGGCCTCCGGCGCCTCGCGGCGCGCGTGCTCCATGTCCCCTTGGAGGCGGCACAGCGCCATGCCCAAGAGGTAACCCGGAACGTAGGCGAGCAGGAACACCCTCGGCGCGAGCAGCGCGAGGCCCAGCCAGAGCACGCCGATCAGCGCGATCTCTCGCTTGGCCGCCCGGGACAGCGGGCGTCGGGTCCGCGCGGGCTCGCCGGCGTGGTGCCAGACGTGGCGGGCCTTCCAGATCGTCTGCGGCACGCCCAAGAGGAGAGAGAGCCACAGATCCAGCGCCCGGTTCCCGCGACGCGAGCGGAACAGCGGATTGTGCAGGTGGTTGTGCGAGACGGTGTTCGAGCACCAGCAGATCCCGACGGCGAACGAGAGCGCCGCGCCGAGCGGCGGCAGCAGCGCGAACGCCGCCAGCGTCGCCAGGGTCTGCGCCAGCGTCACGCCGACGAGCCAGGCGTCGCGCGCGGAGTGGCGGAACAGCGATCGGGTCCGCGACTCCGAGGGCTCCAGCCACCACTCCGCGAGCATCGCCATGGCTCAGCTCCTCCGCCGCAGGGCAAAGGCCAGGGCTGCGCCCAGCGCGCCGAGCAGCCAGGCGAACGGCGCTGACCGGCCGCCGGACACCGTGCAGCCGCCGTCGTCGTCGGAGTCGTCACCGCCGCCGGAGCTGCCCCCGCTCGCGGTGGCGCCGCCGCTGGAAGCGCCGCCGCTCGCGGTCGCTCCGCCGCTGGAAGCTCCGCCGCTGGAAGCTCCGCCGCTGGAAGCGCCGCCGCTGGAAGCGCCGCCGCTCGAAGCACCACCCGCGCCGGCGCTGCCCGCCGCACCGCCGGAGCTCGCCCCCGCGCTGCCGCCCGCGCCGCCGCTGCCGCCGTCGGGCTGGCTGCCCAGGAACTTCTCGATCACCTGACACGGTGCGAAGCCGCCCACCACGCCCATCGAGATCGGGTAGTCGTCGGGGTTCACGGGCGTCGCGTTCGGCGCGCGCAGCGTGCCCGTCGGCAGCGTCTGGTCGCCGAGCCCGATGCACACGTCGTCCGTGGCGGTGATGTTCTTCTCCACGTCGGCCCACTCGCTGACGCAGGTTTTCTCCTGACCCGACGGGCAGGCGTAGTAGAGGAACCCGAACGCCGGCTCGCTGTAGCCCAGGTAGGTCGTATTCGTGCTCTTGTCGTAGAGCATGGCGGCGCCGTGGATCTGGATCTTCGTGGGCGCGGTCGCGTTCGGCTCGAGCACGACCTTCTTCACCTTCACCCAGACGCCCACCGGAGCGCTGGCGCCCGCCTCCGCCGCGCCAAGTACCGTCCCGAGCGCGAGCGCTCCTGCCAACACATTGCTGAACCTCATTGGAAAGACCTCCTTCGAAAGACAGGGCCTTCAGCAAACCGTGGGCCACACAAGAAGCCAGTGATTACAGCTCGTTGCTGTGACAACTCTGGACATTGGTTACCGGTAACTCGGCGCCTGTTGGCTGCAGGCGACAGGCGTCGTCCCGACTGTCGACTCCGGCCAACACCCCGGCGCCGCCGATCGCGGCTTCACCGGCTCTTTTCGTGCGGGCACATCCGTTGCTATTGGGCACGACTCACGGGTGACCTCCATGCGACGTTCCACACTCACCGCTCTCACCGCTCTTTGCTTGCTCGCGCCGACCGCCGCTCTCGCCGAAGGCGGCTTCGCCCTCGACCGCTACGAGCCGTCGGAGCGCGGCAGCGACTGGTTCGCCAACGAGTCCCTCGATCTGCGCGGCAACGGGCGCCTCGCCCTCGGTGTCGTCGGGGATTATGCGTACAAGCCCCTGGTCTTCTACGACGCCAGCGGCGACGAGCAGGCGGCGGTCGTCGAGCACCAGCTGTTCGTCCACATCGGTGGCGCGGTCATCCTGTTCGATCGCCTGCGGCTCGGCGCGAACCTGCCCCTCCTGGCCTACACCAAGGGCGAGTCGCTGAACGTCGGCAACTCGTCGTTCTCGACCAGCGACAGCACCAGCATCGGAGACCCGCGGCTGAGCGCCGACGTGCGACTGGTTGGCGAATACGGCGGCGCCGCGACGCTGGCCTTCGGGGTCCAGGGCTTCATCCCCGTCGGCAACGAGGACGCCTTCGCGAGCGACGGAAAGCTGCGCCTGCGGCCGCGGCTGATGCTGGCGGGTGATCTCGGATCCCTGGCCTACGCCGCCCAGACCGGCTTCAACTATCGCGCGAAGGGCGACAACCTGGGCGAGGACGCCTTCGGCAGCGAGATGACCTTCTCCGCCGCGCTCGGCGTGCGCGCGCTCGACAAGAAGTTGATCATCGGTCCGGAGGTGTTCGGCTCGACGGTGATCAGCGACGGCGGCGACGGCGCGTTCAAGAAGCGCACGACGCCCCTCGAGGTGGTGTTCGGTGGCAAGTACCGCGTGACCCCGGACTGGCGCGTGGGCGCCGCGGTGGGACCGGGCCTGACCCGCGGCGTCGGCGCTCCGGCCGTGCGCGTGCTGGCCAGCATCGAGTGGTTCCCGGAGGTGGAGAAGGCCGCCGCGCCGTCGGATCGCGACCAGGACGGCATCCTCGATCGCGACGACGCCTGCCCGGACACCCCCGGCGTGCGCACGGACGATCCCAAGACCAACGGCTGCCCGCCTGCGGCGGCGCCGGGCGACCGCGATGGCGACGGCATCCTGGACGCCGACGACGCTTGCCCGGACACGCCGGGCGTGAAGAGCGACGATCCGAAGAAGCACGGCTGCCCTGGGCCGAAGGACAGTGACGGCGACGGCATCACCGACGACGTGGACGCTTGTCCGACCGAGCCGGGCGTGCAGAGCGCCGACCCGGCGAAGAACGGCTGCCCGGCGCCGAAGGACACGGACGGCGACGGCATCCTCGATCCGGCCGACGCCTGCCCGACCGAGGCCGGCCCTGCCGATCCCGATCCCAAGAAGAACGGTTGCCCGAAGGCTCAGGTCAGCGGGGACCAGATCCGCATCCTGGAGCAAGTCCAGTTCGCGACCAACAGCGCCAAGATCCTGCCCGAGAGCGACGGCGTGCTGAACGCGGTGCTGAAGATCTTGCAGGATCTTCCGCAGATTAGCCTGGTCAGCGTCGAAGGCCACACCGACAACCGCGGCGGCAAGGGCTACAACAAGGACCTGAGCAAGCGGCGCGCCGCCAGCGTGGTCAAGTGGCTCACCGACAAGGGGATCGACAAGAAGCGGCTCACCTCCGCCGGATTCGGTCAAGAGAAGCCCATCGACAGCAACGACACCGACGCCGGGCGGCAGAACAACCGCCGCGTCGAGTTCCACATCAAGAAGAGCGAGCCCGGCGCGCCCGAGGTCAAGAAGAAGTGACGGAGAACAAGCCAATGAAGAAACTCACCATCTTGAGCTCGTTCGCAGGGCTCGCCGTGCTGGCGGCGAGCGGAGTCGCCGGCGCGGCGCCGAAGCTGCGCGTCCAGGTCGATCAGAAGGGCGATTTCGTCCTGGTGGGCAACACGCTCGGGCACGACTGCCGGGCGATCGTTCCCGCCCCGGTCGTCGGGACCGTGGGAGCCTGCGGGACCAACACCGCCGACTCCGCGCCGGACGTGTATTGGCGCGCGGACGACCCCGCGGCGGGGCAGGCGGTGGCCAACAACACCGTCTCCATGGCGCAGGCGCGCAGCACGGCCGTGCTCGCCCTCAAGACGGGAGCGACGGTCACCCACGCGTTCCTGTACTGGGGAGCCCGTCGCACCGGCACCACGGCGGACACCTCCGTGACGCTGGAGCGCCAGGGCGGGTTCACCGCGACCGTCAACGCCGTGGAGAGCTACACCGCGGACGCCGGCGGTGGCCAGGTCTACTACCAGTCCGTCGCCGACGTGACCCAGCTCGTGCAGACGAACGGCTCGGGCGGGTACCGCGTGTCGGGCGTGGACAGCTTGTCGTTCATCAACCTGAACCAGAACGTGAACTTCGCGGGCTGGTACATGGTGGTGCTCTATTCGCTCGGAACGGAGGCGCCGCGCAACTTGGCCGTGTTCGACGGCCTCGATCTCGTCACCGGCACCACGACCCAGTCGGCGACGCTCTCCGGCTTCCTG
Source organism: Polyangiaceae bacterium (assembly GCA_015075635.1). NCBI lineage: Bacteria > Pseudomonadati > Myxococcota > Polyangiales > Polyangiaceae > Polyangiaceae bacterium. The sequence continues at coordinate 1,629,218 of JABTUA010000002.1, read as the reverse complement.
GTGCCCGCGGCGGGCTTCGACGCGAAGCTCGGCGTGATGACCTTCGAGGGCGATCCCGACTCGACCGGCGACTCGCTGCGGTTCGGCAAGGCGCCGCTCACCAACGCCGATCGGCTGACCAACGCCCAGAACCCCGTCGACAACTTCTTCAACGGCACACGCTCCCTTTTGGGCGCGCCGGTCTCCGTCGCCGGCGACCTGCCGCAGCTCACGGGCACGCAGGGCAGCATGTCGAGCTTCGACCTCGACGTGGTGGACATCACCAGCCGCGTGACCGCCGGCCAGACCTCGGCCGACATCCAGGCCACCAGCAGCGGCGACGTCTACCTGCTCGGCGGCTTCGTCACCTCGATCTCGACGTTCAAGCCGGATTTCGCCGCTTCCAACAAGACCGTGACGGACTTGAACGGCGGCACGGTGCTGCCCGGCGACGTGTTCGAGTACACCATCGTCGCCACCAACAACGGCAACGACACCTCGGTGAACACGGTGCTCACCGACAAGCTGCCGGCGGGCGTGACCTACGTGCCCGGCTCGATCCAGGTCAGCGCGGGGGTGGGCGCGGGCGCCAAGACGGACGCGGCCGGCGACGACACCGGCGAGTACAACGCGACCACCAACACCATCACCGTGCGCCTCGGCACCGGCGCCAACGCGACCAGCGGCGGCACCATGGCGGTGGGCGAGTCCATCACCGTGAAGTTCAAGGTGACGATCAGCCCGACTGCCACCGGCACCATCGCCAACCAGGCCAACATCACCGCCGGCGGCCAGCAGGGCGCTCCGCCCGCGACCACCCCGACCGACGGCAACGCCGGCACGCCGGGGCCGCAGACCACCGACATCCCGGTCGGCGACACCGACACGGACAACGATGGCAAGAGCGACTTCGAGGAGACCGTCGCCGGCACCGACCCGAACGACGCCGACAGCGACGACGACGGCGTGCCGGATGGCCAGGAGCCCGACTGGAACAAGGACACCGACGGCGACGGGCTGATCAACGCCCTCGATCCCGACAGCGACGACGACGGCCTCTACGACGGCACCGAGCTCGGGCTCGGATGCGCGGCGACCGGAACGGACGCCACCAAAGGCCACTGCATCGCCGACGCGGACAGCGGCGCGACCAAGACCGATCCGCTGAAGAAGGACACCGACGGCGGCGGCGCCTCAGACGGCTCCGAGGACGCCAACCTGAACGGTGCGGTAGACACGGGCGAGACCGATCCGACCTCCGGGCAGGGCGCCGACGACACTGGAGTCGTGGACACGGACAAGGACGGGCTCTCCGACGCCCTCGAGAAGTTCCTGGGCTCGAACCCCAACGACGCGGACAGTGACGACGACGGCCTGCTCGACGGCGAGGAGCGCAACCCGAGCGACGACACCGACGGCGACGGGCTCGACAACATCCTGGACGTGGACAGCGACAACGACGGCCTGTTCGACGGCACCGAGAGCGGGAAGGGCTGCGAAGATCCGCCGACCAGCGCGGCGGCCAAGCACTGCATTGCGGACGCCGACCCGGCCACCAAGACCTCGCCGGTCATCGCCGACACGGACGGCGGCGGCGTCATCGACGGCAGCGAGGACGCAAACCGGAACGGCAAGCTCGACAGCGGCGAGACGGATCCGACCGTGGGTCACGGCGCAGACGACGGCACCGTCGTGGACACCGACAAGGACGGCCTGTCCGACGAGCTGGAGAAGGCCATCGGCACCGACCCGAACGACGCCGACAGCGACGACGACGGCGTGCTCGACGGCGACGAGCCGAACCTCTCCGCCGACACCGACGGCGACGGCAAGATCAACGCGCTGGACTCCGACAGCGATGGCGACGGACTGTTCGACGGCACCGAGATGGGCCTCGACTGCTCGAATTCGGCGACCAGCGCCGCCTCGAACAGCTGCAAGGCCGACGCGGACGACACGACCACCACCAACCCGTTGATCGCGGACACCGACGGTGGCGGCGTCAGCGACGGCGACGAGGACACCAACAAGGACGGCAAAGTGGACGCGGGCGAGCGCGATCCGCTGAACCCCGCTGACGACAACACCGGCACCGGCGGAGCCGGAGGCCAGGCCGGCAGCGGTGGCGCGGCGGGCAGCGGTGGCGCGGCCGGTGGCGGGGGCGCCGCGGGCAGCGGCGGAGGCAGCGGCGGCAGCGCGGCATCCGGCGGCAGCGGCGGCACCGGCACCGGCGGCGGCGCCGGAACGCCCAGCGCGACCGGCACACTCGAAGGCGGCGGCTGCAACTGCTCGGTCCCGGGGTCAGGCAGCAACACTCCGGCGGCCCTGGCGCTGGCCGGGCTCGCGCTGGCTGCGCTCTCGCGACGCCGGCGGCGCTGAACGCCTCGCTCGTACGGCGAGGGCTCGAGATGCTCTCAGCCCTCGCCGTCGCGCAGCCGATGACGCTGCAAGAGCTTGATCAGGTAGCTGCGGTCCATCTTCGCGCGACGGGACGCCTCGCTCACGTTGCCGTCCGTCGCCGCGATCAGCCGCGCGAGGTACCTGTGCTCGAAGCGCTCGAGCACCGCGTTGCGGGCGTCCTTGTAGGGCAGCGCCAGGTGCGCTTCGTCGCTTCCGTCCCCCCGTGCGCTGGCCACGCCGTTCCCACCCAGGTCGGGCGCTTCGCCCATCGCCAAGGTCGCCTCGACCCAGTTCTTGAGCTCGCGCACGTTGCCGGGCCAGCGGTACGTGGCCAGGGCCTCCAGCGCCTCCTTCGACACCACCGCCTCGACGGGGCCGTCGTGCCCGCACTCGGTGAGGAACTGGCGGACCAGGAGCGGGATGTCCTCGACGCGTTCCCGGAGCGGGGGCAGGCGCATCTCCACGACGGCCAGGCGGTGGTACAGATCGAGCCGGAACCTCCCCGAGTTCACCTCGGCGCGCAGGTCCCGGTTGGTCGCGGCGACCACGCGCACGTCCACCGAGATGTCCTCGCGACCGCCGACGCGCCGGAACTTTCGCCGCTCCAGCGCGCCCAAGAGCTGGGGCTGGAGGTCCGCCGGCAGCTCGCCGATCTCGTCCAGGAACAGCGTACCGCCGTCCGCGCGCTCGAACGCGCCGACGTGGGTGCGCTCGGCGCCGGTGAAGGCGCCGCGCTCGTGCCCGAACAGCTCGCTCATCACCACGCCCGGGGCCAGCGCGCCCGAGTCCACGACCACCAGCGGCCCGTCCTTCCTCGGGCTGTGCTCGTGCAGCGCCCGGGCGACCAGCTCCTTGCCCGTGCCGGACTCGCCGATCAGGAGCACCGCGACCGGCACGCTGGCTACCCGAGTGACCTGTGCCATCAGGCGGCGCATCGCCGGCGTGGCGCCCAAGAGATCGCCGAAGCGATCGCTCTCGTGCACCTCGACGGTGCTGCCGGCGCCGTCGAACACGCGCAGCACGCTGCGCCCGAGCGCAAGCTGAGTCTCCGGAGGAACTACGCCGTGGAAGATCTGAAGCGAGCCGGCGAAGGTGCCGTTCGTGGACTCCAGGTCGGTGACGACGACGCCCCGCTCGGTGCGCGCGAGCTCGAGGTGAAATCGCGACACGGTCGGATCCTGGAGCACGAGCACGTTGCCGTCGGCGCTCCCGATCGTCATCCGCTCGGTGTCCGCCTCGGCGCGAGCGCCCGCGTCGGGTCCCGAGATCACCTCGACCGCCAGCGTTCGCACCTCGACCCGGGCCTTTCCCAGGGAAAGCGGGGACGTTGCGATCGACGGCACGCGACGGGTATACCACGAGCCGGGGCGCCCACGAGGAGCGCGGACCAATGACACCCAAGCGTCCGATCAGCAGCTTTGTCGCCGCGCTGTGTAGCGCGACGCTCGCGCACGCCGAGCCGAAGATCGCCCTCGATCGCTTCGAGCCCGCACCCGCAGGCGACGCGCTGCTCTCGATCCCGGACTTCGACGCGAAGGGAGCGAAGAAGCTCGCGCTGGCAGGCGTGCTCGCTTACGCGAGTGAGCCGCTCGTGCTGTCCATCGAGCGGAGCGACGGCAGCTCGAGCCGGACGGTCCTCGTCGATCACCAGCTGCTCGCGCACCTCGGGGCGTCGCTGACCCTCGGCCACTGGCTGGTCCTGGACGCGGCGCTGCCGACCGTGCTGAGCCAGGGTGGAGATCCCGGGAGTGCCGGCAGCCTGACGATCGACAGCCCGAGCGGCAGCGACGTCGGCGATCTGCGCTTGGGGGCCCGGTTGGCCCTCTTGCCCCAGCACGGCTTTTCGCCTGGCGCGGCCTTCGCGACCACGCTCTGGTTCCCGACCGCCACCGGAGGTTACGCCGGGACTGGCTCGACGCGCGCGGGCGCCGGAGTGGTGATCGGCACGGACTACCGCCGCTTCTTCTGGCGCACTCAGCTCGGCGCGCGCCAGCGTCAGGCCGACGACGTGTACGCCGGCGTCTTCGGCAGCGAGGCCTTCGGCGCGTTCGCGCTCGGCTATCGCCTCGGGAGCGCTCAGCTCGGAGCGGAGCTGATCGGCGCCACCAGCATGGACGCGGGGGCCGGCTGGTTCGGCGGCAACACGACGCACCTCGAGGCGCTCGGCTCGGCGCGCTATTTCCTCGGCCCCGTCGCGGCCTTCGTGGGCGCCGGTCCCGGTCTCACCCGCGGCGCGGGGACGCCGGCCTTCCGGGTGATTTTGGGCCTCAACGCCAGCTTCGAGCTCGCGTCCCAGGCGCGCGCCTCCAGCGCCGGCGCTGGCACGCCAGGTCCAGGTGCGGGCACGCCGCTCGAGTCGCCCATCCACCCGAGCGGCGCCGTGGCGGATCGCGATCGCGACGGCGTGCCCGACGCCGCCGACCAGTGCCCCGACGTCCCCGGTGAGCCGGACGCCGAGCGTCCCGGTTGCCCGCGGGATCAGGACCGCGACGGCATCGCCGACGCGGTGGATCGCTGCCCGACCGAGGCCGGCGTGGCGAGCGCCGATCCGAACCGCCACGGCTGCCCGCCGGATCGCGACGAGGACGGCATTCCGGACGCGCTCGACGCCTGCGCCGACGAGAAGGGCCCGAAGACCGACGACCCCAAGACCAACGGTTGTCCGCCGACGGTGCGCGTCGTCGGTCAGCAGATCGTGATCATCGATCAGGTGAACTTCGCCACCGGCAGCGACGTGCTCGCCCCCGAGAGCTCCAAGGTGCTCGAGCAGGTGGCGGCGGTGCTCACCGAGCACCCGGAGATCGCGCGCCTGGCGGTCGATGGCCACACCGACGACGTGGGTCAGGACAAGGCGAACCTCGCGCTCTCGCGCCGGCGGGCCATCGCGGTGGTGCGCTGGCTGGTCGGCCGCGGCGTCGACGAACGGCGGCTCGAGGCGCGTGGCTTCGGCCCGCGCCGCCCCATCGCCGACCCGAAGACCGCGGAGGGTCGCGCCAAGAACCGCCGGGTCGAGTTCCAGATCCTCAAGAAGACCGAGCTCGGCGAGCGCGGGTGGAAGGACGGGCCGGTCGATGAGTGACGGCGGGTTCCGCCTCTCGATCCGGCTCAAGGCGGCGGTGCTTTTGGTCGCCATCGCCGCGTTGCCGGCCGCCGTCGTGGCGGAGCGCCTGACCGGGATCAACCGCGGCGCGGTCGAGACCAGCGAGCGGCATCTGCAGGCTTCGGTATTGGCCGAGGTCGCCGCGTCCGTGCTGGCCCGCGTTCGCGCCGTGGAGGCCGACGCGCGCGCCGTGGCGAACGCGCTGACCTTGGCAGCGGCCCGCCCGGGCGTGAGCGAAGACGCGCTGCGCTCCGTGGTGGCGACGCGCACCAGCATCGACGCGGTGCGCTTCGAGGTTCCGAGCGCCAAGACCGATCTCCTGATCAAGAAGCAGGGCGGCGAAGCGCTGGATGCGCCCCATTCGACCGAGGAGACGCGCCGCCAGGCGGACGAGCGCGGCGTCTCGTTCGTGATGACGGGGCCGGGCACGGGCGCCATCGTGGTGCCCGTCGCCAAGGCCGACCCGGCCGGCTCGAGCGGCTACGTCACGGTGCGCGCCGACCTCACGGTGCTGGAGGCAGAGCTGCGCGATCTCGCCGAGACCCGCTTCACGGGAGGTGAAGTCACGTTCCTGGTCGCGGATGGAGCGCGGCGCGCGGTGGCGGCCCACGGCGACGAGACGCTGCGCTCCGGCGCCGACGTCGCCAGCCTCCCGGTCTGGGGCGTCCTGCCCCGCGGCGCGAGCTGGACGACTCGGGTGGCGGTGGTCAGCGGCTTCAGCGCCGGCTCCGCGGCGCAGGTCGGGGGCATCGAGAGCGTGGAGGAGCTGGGCTGGGCCGTCGCGCTCTGGCGACCGGAGCGGGTGGCCTACGCCACCGTCTTCGACATGCAGCGCCAGAGCACCTGGGTCTTGGCGTTCGCCTTGCTCGGGGCGCTGATGGCGGGCTTCGCGGCCGGCGAGCGCGTGACCCGCCCGGTGCTCGGCATCGCCCAGCAAGCGGCGCTGATCGGCCAGCGGCGCTGGGGCGAGGTGCGCGTGGAGTCGAAGCGGAACGACGAGCTCGGCGACCTGTCGCGCAGCATCGGCAAGATGGCCAAGGACCTCGAGACCAGCGAGGCCGAGATCGAGAAGGAGGCCAAGCTGCGCGGTGACCTGAGCCGCTTCATGAGCAAGGAGCTGGTGGAGGCCATCGTGCGCGGCGAGCACCCGCTGGCGCTGGGCGGCACGCGCAGCGAGATCTCGGTGCTGTTCGCCGACGTCGTGGCGTTCACCCCGCTGGCCGAGCGCCGACCCGCGGAGGAGGTCGTCACGCTCTTGAACGAGCTGTTCTCGATGCTGAGCGAGGTCGTGTTCCGACATCATGGCACGGTCGACAAGTTCATCGGCGACTGCATCATGGCGGTGTGGGGCGCGCCCGTGGCGCAGCCCGATCACGCACGCCGTGCCCTGGCAGCGGCCGAGGACATGCTGCGTTTTCTCGAGACGGCGAACCAGGGCTGGAAGACCCAGTTCGGCGTGGAGCTGCGCCTGGCCATCGGCGTCAACTCGGGCGAGGCCATCGTGGGCAACATCGGCTCGGACAAACGCATGGAGTACACGGTGGTCGGCGACGTGGTGAACGTCGCGGCGCGGCTCGAGGCGGTAGCCAAGCCGAACCAGATCTTGGTGGCGGAGCGCACCGCGGAGCTCGCCGGCGACGGCTTCGAGCTTCGTTCGCTCGGACCGCACCAGCTCACGGGCAGGAAGACCGCGACCACGGTCTACGAGCTCGGATTGGACGTGACGGATGGCTAGACGCGCGGGCTTCACGCTGCTGGCGCTGCTCATGTTGGTGGGCTCGGCGCGCGCCGAGGACGCCACCCCGGGGTATCCGGAGCGCGTGCTGCACTGGACGACCAAGAACGCCGAGAGCTGCGAAGACATCGCCAGCGCGCTGTACGGCGCGGCCAAGCACAAACCCCTGATCGAACGCTACAACTCGGTGAGCTGCGCGACCAACAAACCGCTGCCGGATGGGCTCACGCTGGTGGTCCCGGCCAAGGTCACGGATCTGCCGAGCGCCCGCCTGCGCTCGCTCTACCCCGACGTGAAAGCGCGGCCGCCGGGCGGCGCTTGGCAGCCCGCAGCGCCGGGCATGCCGCTCTACAAGAACCACAGCGTCAACACGCTGGACAAGGCCCGTGCGGACATCCTGTTCGTCGATCGCACCCGGGTCGTGCTGGCCGAGCACACGCTGGTCATCATCTACGGAACCGCGAAGAAGACCGCGGTGGCCAAGACGCCGCCGACCGTGGAGCTCGACAGCGGCGAGCTCCAGGCCGGTCTGGCCGCGCTGCGCGGCAAGCCGCTCGAGGTCTCGACTCAGGGTGGCCGCGTGACGGCCAAGTCCCGCGACACGGCGGTGCGGGCCAAGAACAAGCGCGCGACCGTCAGCGTGTTCGACGGCAGCGCGAGCGTCGCTTCGGCGAACAAGAAGGTCGAGGTTCCCCAGAACCACGGCACGGCGTTCGCGGAGAACAAGCCGCCCGAGCCGCCGCGCCCGCTGCCTCCGGCGCCGAAGTGGCTGCCCCAAACGGCCAGCGGCACGCTGCTCGGCGCGCCCGGCAATAACGCGCTGGGCGCGGCCTGGGAGCCCGTGGAGAAGGCGCGCTCGTACCGAGTGGAGCTGGCGAAGGACGCCGCCTTCACCGAGCTTTTGGCGCGCGAAGAAGTGCCCGGCGACGTGCGCTCTTTCCGCGCGGAGCGCCTGCCGCCCGGCGCCTACTACCTGCGCGTGCGCGCCATCGACGGCGACGACTTCCTGGGGCTCGCGGCCGAGACGCGCAGCGTGGTCTTGGCCGACGCGAAGCTCGAGGGCAGCACCGGCAGCGTGGGAGCGGGCGTGATCGAGGCGAGCCCGTACGCCGAGCTCGTGCTCTCGGGCTTCGAGGGGCTCGAGCTGTCGCTCGACGGCGCGCCCTTCGGCAAGGTGCCGGCGCGGGTGGACCTCTTGCGCCTGGCGCCGAAGTCCATCGCGCTCCGGCTGCGCGGGAGCGCGTCGGTCTCGAGCTACCAGCTCCGCTACCGCGAGCCGACTGCGCGCGCCGAAGCGGCGCACGATCCGGCGAGGCAGTCCCTGAAGGTGCGGGCCGAGCTCGGCTCCGTCGAGGGCGTGGACGTCTCGCGTCGCATGGCTCCAGCGGTGCGCTTCCTCTCAGGAGGCAAGTGGCAGCGCGCGGGGCTCGTCGCCGAGAGCGGCGCCTGGGTTGCTCGGTTCGGCGGCGTCGCCAGCGTTCCGGAGCGAGTCGAGGTAGTGGACTCCCGCGGTCGCGTGCTCGCCTCCGTCGCGCCCGAAGCGGCGCCGGCGCCGCCAGCCAGGCCAGCACCGGTCGAGAGCGCACGCGTGCTCGGCGCCAGCGCGCCGTTGGTCCAGCCTTCGCCGGTCAGCGACGTGGTGTGGTGGGCTCCGATCCCGGAGAACGGCGCCGCGGTCAGCGCGACCGGCTACTCGGAAGGTGCGCAGCTCGGCACGCAGCTCGCGACCCGCGCCTCCGGCTCCGTCGGTAGCTTCGGGTTCGACGGCCTGGTGACCACGCGTGAGCTCGACGGCGCGGCCGCCGACGGCAGCGCTTGGCTCACGCTGCGCTGGCGCCCCATCCAGAGCGGTGAGACTCAGCTCGGCCCCGCCGTGCAGCTCGGGCTGCCCATGACGGCCGGGAGCCCGTCGTCGCGCATCGGGCTGGGCTTCGCTGCCGGAGGCTTCTCCGGACGTTGGCACTGGCTCGCCAACCTCGGCGGCCGAGCGCCGCTGGAGTTCTCGTCGGAGCGTCGTCCCGCGCCGGACGCCCAGGGCTTCCTGCTCGGCGGCGCCGGCTACGACCCGACCCCGCTCTGGCGGGCTTACGCCCTGCTCGATGCGCACGCGCTCTCCGATTCGAACGACGAGCTCGCCGGGCGCGGCGGCTTCACCCTCGGCGCCGAGCTCGGCCAGCGCTTCTTCGGCGGGCTCGCGCTCCGCGTGTCGCCCTGGTCGGACGCGGGAGGTCACGTCATGGCTCAGCTCGCCCTGGGCATTCGGGCGCGGCCATGAGCGGCGATCGACCCAAGGGCTTCGAGCCCGTCTCGCAGGAGCGCCGCGCCAAGCAGGAGGCCGAGACGCTGCTCTCGCAGACGGGTGACAGCGTCCCGCCTCCCAGCATCGAGGTAGGCACGGTGCTCGCGGAGAAGTACCGCCTAACCCGCTTCCTGGGCCAGGGAGGCATGGGCAGCGTGTGGTTCGCGGAGCAGGTGCAGCTCGGCGTGCCGGTGGCGGTCAAGATCATGCACTCGTGGGTGGCGGCCCAGCCGGAGTACGTGGAGCGCTTTCGGCGCGAGGCTCGGGCCGCGCTCCTGCTCAGCCATCCGAACGTGGTGCGCGTCATCGATTTCGGACAGCACGAGGCGACCTTCTTCCTGGTCATGGAGCTGATCGAGGGCAAGGCCCTCGACGAGTGGCTGGCGGAGCAGCCCGGGCTGCCGGCGGTCTCCGCCATCGTGCCCATCTGCCTGGACGTCCTCGACGCGCTCGACGCGGCGCACCGTCACGGCATCGTGCACCGCGATCTGAAGCCCGAGAACGTGATCCTCTCGCACGACGCCCAAGGGCGTCAGGTGGCGAAGGTCGTGGACTTCGGCCTGGCGCACGTGGAGGACCCGCGCAAGAACGCTCCAACGCTCACCAAGAAGGACATGGTCGCGGGCACCCCGGCGTACATGAGCCCCGAGCAGAGCCGCTCGCTCTCGGTCGGCCCCAGCACCGATCTCTACGCGTTCGGCTGCCTGCTCACCGAGCTCTTGCAGAAGAAGCCGCCGTTCGAGGCGCCGAGCGCCATCGAGACCATCTCGCAGCACCTGTTCATGCCGCCGCCGTCGCTGGAGCGGCCAGAGGGCGCCGAGCCGGTGCCCCCGCTCCTGGAGAAGCTGCGCCTGGACCTGCTCGCGAAGCACGCGCACCAGCGGCCGCCGGACGCCGCGTCGGTGCGTGCCCGCCTGCTCGAGGCCGTCGATCCCGAGGCCAGCGCCGCGCGTTTGCCGCCGCGCAAGGGCGAGCTGCCGCGCGGCGCGCGCGCGGCGCGCATCCCCGAGTGGAATCAGGCCGCTCCGACCGCGGCCGCCCCGAGCTCGGGCGGCAGCGTGGTGATCGTCGCGCGCGCCGGCTCGCTCTTGGCCGATCCGTCGCTGCTCACCGGGCTCGCGGCGCAGGGGATGACCGCAGCGCACGCCCGCTCGCTCGGCGAGCGCGTCGCCGACGCGGTAGTGTTCGACGCGGGTGACTCGGTGGACGCCGCCGTCGAGGTGCTCGGCTCACGTCCGCCGGGGGCCGTACCAGTGTTGATAGTGCTCGAGCGCGTCGACGCCGCCGCCATGCGGCGCCTGATCGAGGCCGGCGCGGCCGACGTGATCGCCGAGCCCGTGGCGCCGGACACCCTGGCGAAGAAGCTCAAGCGCCTGCTGCGGAGGCGCTAGCTCTTCTCAGCCGGCTGCTTCACCAGCGCGTCGCGGATCTCCGTCAAGAGCTCGACCTCCTTGGTCGGCGGCGGTGGCGGCGGCGGCTCGCTCTTCTTGAGCTTGTTCATGGCCTTGATGGCCATGAAGATCGCGAACGCGACGATCAAGAAGTCGAACACCGTCTGCAGGAACACGCCGTACTTCAGCACTACCGCTGGCTTGTCCCCGGCGGCCTCCCGCAGCGTCGCCCCGAGCGAGGAGAAGTTGACCCCTCCGACGGCGAGGCCGATGGCCGGCATCACGACGTCGTTCACCAGCGAGGTCACGATCTTGCCGAACGCGCCGCCGATGATCACGCCGACGGCCATGTCGACGACGTTTCCCTTGACCGCAAACTCCTTGAACTCTTTGATGATGCTCATGGCGGCTCGGTCCTAGCCCCCTCCGCTGCGCGCTTCAATGGCGCGCTGGCGCCCGGAGTAGTATCAGGGTCACCTCTGATGACCGGTGGCGACCGCCAGGGCTTCGGCACCGCACCCAACGCCCCGTTTTGGCTCGTGTCGGAGCACCGCGCCGTGGGCCTCGTGCCGGGCCGCTATGTCGTCGGTCGCGCGGCCGACGCGGACATCCAGATCGTCAATGACCCGAACGTATCCCGCCGGCACGTGCGCTTGATCGTCACCGCCGACGTGGTCGAGGTGGAGGATCTGGGCAGCAGCAACGGCACCTTCCTCGACGGCAAGCTGGTGCAACACCCGCTGCGGATGCCGGTCGGGGGCAAGCTGCGCGTGGGCGCCGAGGAGTTCGAGCTCCGGCGCCTGCGCCCCGCCCGCAGGCGTCGCGAGTCCCAGACCACTTCCCCGGACATCCCCGCGGCGCGGCCGCCGGTGATCGAAGACGGCTCGGCGCCGGACGCCGCGACGCGCCAGGACACGCCAGTGGACATGGTCTACGACCAAGTCGTCTCGCTCCTGGACAAGGGCCGTGTCGAAGACGCGAAGCGCTTCGTCGATCCGCTCCTCGGACTGCTCGAGCTCGGGCATCGCCCGCTCCAGCCCGCGACCCTGGAACGCGTGGCCGTGCTGGCCCTGGGCCTGGCCGAAGCTTCCCGGGAAGGCCGCTACGCAGACTGGATCATCGCAGAGCATCGGCGGCGCTCGCGGCTGATGAGCCCGCGCACGGCGGATCTGCTCGAACGGGTGCTGTTCGGCGGTGTGTCCATCGATCCGCTCGCCTTCGAGGCCTACCTGAGCGCGATCCAGGAGCTCGGCTTGGCCGGCACGCCGGCCGATGTGGCGCTGGTCGCTCGGATCCGCGAGGCCGCGGAGGCCCGGGGCTTCACCGTTCCAGCGCCGCCCCCCAAGGAGCGCTGAGCGGGGTCGTTTTGACCTGCTCGTTCGATCGGAAGCTGCACCAGGCCGCGCAAATGCGCTAGCGTCCGGCCGCTCAGGGAAAGGAAGAGGGAAATGGCGAAGCGCACTTTGTTGGCTTTGATGGTCGCCGCGACCGGCAGCTGGTCCTCCGCTGCGCTCGCTCAGGCGGCAGCCGAAGGATCCGCATCCACGGGCGAGGGAGTGAGCCTCGAGACGACCTCCGAGGCCGGAGACGACAACTACATCGAGCTCGGGCTGTTCGCCGGCGCTCTGTTCCCCAGCGAGGACCACAACTTCGAAGACTCCAAGACGGAGAGCGGCGCCCGCCCGCACCTGAAGCTCAAGAGCGTCGCGCCGGACTTCGGCTTGCGCGCTGGCTACTACCCGGTGCGCTTCGTCGGCCTCGAGATCGAAGGCGCGTTCATGCCGACCAAGGACGAGAAAGACGGCAAGGCGAACCTCTCTGCCTTCCGCGGCCACCTGGTCGGGCAGATGCCGCTCGGCGGCGTGACGCCGTTCGTGCTGCTCGGCTTCGGGAGCCTCGGGGCCAACAGCGACAGCATGGGCAAGGATCGCGACCCGGCCTTGCACTTCGGCGCGGGCGTGAAGATCCCGGTCAGCCAGTCGCTCGGCATTCGCCTCGACCTGCGCGACAACATGACGCAGAAGGACGGCGGGCCGACCAGCGCTGCGGGTGACGGCGATCAGACGCACCACCCCGAGGTGCTGCTCGGCCTCAGCCTGAAGCTCGGCCTGAGCAAGAAGGAAGCGCCAGCGGTCGCGCCCAAGGACAGCGACGGCGACGGCTTCTTCGATCCGCAGGACAAGTGCCCGACGGTCGCCGGCGTCGCGCCGGACGGCTGCCCGCCGCCGGACTCCGACAAGGACGGCTTCATCGATCCGGAAGACAAGTGCCCGACCGAGCCCGGAATCGCGCCGGACGGCTGCCCCGACAAGGATCCGGACAAGGACGGCATCCTCGACCCCGAGGACAAGTGCCCGAACGAGGCCGGCGTCGCGCCGGACGGCTGCCCCGACAAGGATCCGGACAAGGACGGCATCCTCGATCCGAACGACAAGTGTCCGAAGGAGCCGGAGACCAAGAACAACTACCTGGACGAGGACGGCTGTCCGGACGAGGTCCCGGCGGAGGTCAAGAAGTTCACCGGCGTGATCGAGGGCATCGAGTTCGACACCGGCAAGGCCACCATCCGCCCGAAGTCCACCGCTACCCTGGACGCCGCGGTGAAGGTGCTGACCGACTTCCCGACGGTGAAGCTCGAGATCAGTGGGCACACGGACAACGTGGGCAAGGACGACAAGAACCTGAAGCTCTCGCAGGACCGCGCCGACGCTGTGAAGAAGTACTTCACGGACAAGGGCATCGACGCCTCGCGCATCCAGACCCGCGGCGCCGGACCGAACGAGCCCATCGCGGACAACAAGACCGCGGCGGGCAAGCAGAAGAACCGGCGCACCGAGTTCAAGCTGATCCAGTGAAGGACGGCGCCTGAGCCACGACGGGCGTTCGGGAAACCGAGCGCCCGTCGCGCTTCTAACCCTCGAACGGCACCACCACGGGCGTCTCCGCCACCGGCACCTTGCGGTGTGCAGCGAGTTCCAGCGCCGACCTGCCGCCGCCGGTGAGCGCGGTGCGCACGGCGATGTACGGCACGTCGCCCACCACGGCCCCGACCACCTCGGACACCTTGACCGCGCCGCTCTGCGAGAAGCGCACCTCGACCTCGAGCGGCAGCGAGCGACCCACGATGCCAGCCCGTTCCAGCGCGTCGCCGCCGCCGATGCGGAGGCTCATCACGAAGGCCCGGACGTCCACCATCTTGCCGACGCCTTCGATCTCGCGGCGCACGCGGTGCTCCGTCTTGGCTAGAAACTCCGCGATCTTGGCCTCGAGCTCCGCCCGGCTCAGCGCACCCTCGGCCAGGCCCACGACGTACCGTGCGCCGTCGAGGATGCGGTTCACGCCCGGGTCGTTGGGCCCGAGCAGCGCCGCCCCGATGAACCAGAGCCCCGGAGGAGCCGCCTGGTTCAGGCGCGAGCACAGCTCCGCGGCTTCCGGCGAATCGATCAGCTTCACGTCCACGTATTCGTCCAGGCTCGCGACGCCGAGCGACAGGGCGGGACCGAAGCTCATGTCGGGCTTGGGGTGGTAGCCGGCGGTGTAGTGGGTCTTGATGCCAGCGCGGCGGATGACCCGCGGCAGCTCGCGGATCAGGTCCAGGTGCCCGAGCAGCGCCAGCGGGCCGGTCTTCGCGAAGGACAAGCGCCAGCGCTCGGGCGGGTTGCCCGGGCGCACGGGCCGGAAGGCCTCGGGTTGCTGCTTGCGCCGCTCGGCGTTCGAGATCAGCGGCAGACGCGTCTGCGCCCGCGGTTCGAGCGCGCTCATCTCGCGCAGAAACTCGATGCGCTCGTCCCGCATCGCCGTCAGATCGCAGGCGACGCCGCAGTCGTAGCAGACCAAGCGGCGCTGATCGGCGCTGGCGTCGGTCACGTTGTCGTGGTGGACGAACATGCCCTTGGCCTTCCCGCAGGGGGGGCTCAGCCGGCTGTGCAGGCTCTTCCGGTACTCCCGGGCGAGGAAGCCGTCTTCGAGACCGACGTCCACGTGATCCCAGGGCAGGCGCGCGCCCACCGGCAGCGTGCCCAGGTAGCGGGCTTCGTCCACGCCGAACGCGCGGAAGGCGTCGCGCCACAGCTCCAGCTGCACGCGACCTTCCCAGCTGTCGAAGCGGGCGCCGGCCCGGTACGCGTGCTCGATCACGGGAGAGAGGCGGCGATCACCCCGCGCGATCACCGCCTCGAGGAAGCTCGAGCTCGGCTCGTGCATGCGCAGCTTGAGCCCGCGGGCGTCCCGCGCGGCGTCGCGCAGGAGCTGTTGCTTGTGGGCGATGGCGTCCGGCGTGTCCATGGCGCACCACTGGAACGGCGTGTGGGGCTTCGGCACGTGGACGCTGACGCTGACGGTGACCTTGGGCCGGGCTCCGAGCCGCTTGCCCACGCCGAGGGCGTTCTTGCCGACCTCGACGATGCCGAGCACGTCCTCGTCCGTCTCGGTGGGCAGCCCGCAGATGAAGTAGAGCTTCATCTTGTCGAAGCCCCGCGAGAACACCCGCTCGGCCGTCTCGAGCAGCTGCGCCTCGGTCACGTTCTTGTTGATGACGTCGCGCATGCGCTGCGTGCCTGCCTCCGGCGCGAAGGTCAGGCCCGTCGCCCGCACCTGCCGCATGTCGTCGAGCAAGTCCTCCGCCAGCCCGTACGCGCGCAGCGACGCGACCCCCAGGCTCACTCGCTCCGGTGCGGTCTTCTTCGCCAGGTCGCGGATCAAGGGCGAGATGGCGCTCACGTCCGCGGTGGAGAGCGCAGTCAGGCTCACTTCGTCCTGACCGCTCTTCTCGAGCGCGCGCTGGACGGTGCGCACGACCTCGCCGGGGTCACGCTCGCGCACCGGCCGGTAGATCATGCCGGCCTGGCAGAAGCGGCAGCCCTCGGTGCAACCGCGGGCAACCTCGATGCTCATGCGATCGAAGATCGCCTCCGGCCCGCCGACGGGGCCGTCGTCGGGGAAGGGGAACGCGTCCAGATTCGGCAGGACGCGGCGCTCGATGGGGAAAGGCACCGGGTAGGGAGCGCCGGTCTCGGGATCGAGCGCGGGCCCGGTCACGACCTCGAGCCCGGTGTCCGCGTCGACGGCGGTCGCGTAGAGCGACGGCACGTACACGCCCGCCAGGTTGGCGAGGCGCAAGAGCCTGGCTCGGCGGCTCAGGCCCTCGCGCTTGCCGCGGGTCCAGGCGAGCGCGATCTCGGTGGCGGCCTCCTCGCCGTCGCCGATCAGGAGCGCGTCGAGGAAGTCGGCCATCGGCTCGGCGTGGGTCGCCACCGGCCCTCCGGCCACCACCAGCGGATGGTCCTCGCCACGCTCGGCGCTCCGGAGCGGGATGCCGCCCAGGTCGAGCATGGTCAGGATGTTCGTGTACGTGAGCTCGTACTGGAGGGAGAACCCCACCACGTCGAACTCCGAGAGCGGGCGCCCGCTCTCCAGCGACACCAGCGGCAGCTCGCGCGCGACGAGCTCGCCTTGCATGTCGAGCCACGGCGTGTAGCAGCGCTCCGCCAGCGTGCGCGGATCGTCGTTCAGGATCTTGTACAGGATGCGGTAGCCCAGGTGGCTCATCCCGATGTCGTAGACGTCGGGGAACGCCAGGCAGATCCGCGCCTCGACGGCGTCCCAGTCCTTCCGCCGGCTGCCGTGCTCGCGACCGGTGTAGCGGGTGGGCTTCTCCACACGCTGCAGGAACGCGGCGTAGGGGTGGTCGAGCAAGGCGGTCACGGACCTCAATACCTAGGGTTTGTCGCCGCCTCGGGGTAGCCCCCGTGGCGTTCGAGTCCGGGCTGCGTAGCCCAGTTCGCACGAAAAGCCAGAAAAACCGCTGAATCTGCCCGCGGGCCGGCTCGTCTTTCGTACGAAAGCAGGGGTGGTCACGCCCCTTTCTGACGTATACGGCCGAGTGGGAAAGACCAATCCGCTCTGAGATCGGGCTTTCTCGGCCCGCAGCAAATTGGGCCGTTCGAACCACTAGCGGGGATGATCTCGCGAAACTAGCCGGCGCACTGATCCATCCAACGGCAAACCCATTCGAGCGCCGGACATTCAAGTACCAGGAGGAAGCAGAATGATTCGTCGTATTTCTTCAGTTGCCTTGGGGCTCGCATTCACGTTGACCGCAGCCGGCGCGCTCGCCCAGGAAGGCGAAGGCGGCGGTGAGGAGAAAGCGGCGGACGCGCCCGCGGGCGGCGAAGAAGCGCCGGCCGGCGGCGACGCAGCCGCGGGTGGCGAGGCGAAGGCGGGCGGAGCCGTCGACACCAGCGCTCCTCCGGACGCCGGTGGGAAGATCAAGCTCGGGTTGCGCCTGGGCTACGAGCTCCCGATGGGTGACTCCGCCAAGGACGTCAAGCTCAGCGACAGCGTCAGCGGCGGTATCCCGATCTGGCTCGACCTCGGCTACATGGTCACGCCGAACATCATGGTCGGTCTGTACGCCTCGTACGCCATCTTGATGCTCAACTCTGACATCAAGGACGCCTGTGACGCGGCGAGCGTGGACTGCTCGGCGAGCCAGCTGCGCTTCGGTCTTCAGGGCCAGTACCACCTGTCGCCCGGCGAGTCGATGAACCCCTGGTTCGGTCTGGGCGTCGGCCTGGAAATGGTCGATCAGAAGGCCGGCGACACGAAGTCGGGCGTGAGCGGCCTCGAGTTCGCGACCCTGATGGCAGGCGCGGACTTCAAGGTCGCCGACAACATCGGCGTGGGCCCGTTCCTGAACTTCTCCATCGGCCAGTACTCCAAGGTCACCGGCGACAACGAGGGTGACATCGAGGACAAGGCCATGCACCAGTGGCTGACCATCGGCGTCAAGGGCACGATCGGGTTCTGATACCCGCTCGGTCCTGAACCACGCGCGAGAGCGCCGTCCCGCTGGTCGGGGCGGCGCTTTCGTGTATTTGAGGTGCATGAGCGCCTGGCTGGATACCAAGATCGCCGAACGCCACGAGTGGGCGCCCGGCCTGGCCACGCTGAAGCTCGAGGGCAGCCTGTCGCCCTTCGAGGCCGGGCAGTGGGCGAACATCTCCCTCGAGATCGACGGCGAGCGCGTGCGCCGCGCCTACTCGCTGGCGTCCGCGCCGGGAGCGCCGCCGGAGCTGTTCGTCACGCTGGTGGCGGGCGGGCGCTTCTCGCCGCGGCTGTTCGAGCTTCGCCCCGGCGATCCGCTCCAGATCGAGAAGCAGCCGCAGGGTTTCTTCACGCTGAGGTGGCTGCCGCCCGCGAAGGAGCTCTGGCTCCTCGCCACGGGCACCGGCCTCGCTCCCTTCGTGTCCATGCTGCGCTCCGGCGAGGTGCTCGCGCGCTTCGAGCGCGTCGTGGTGGTCCACGGCGCGCGCACGCTCGGCGAGCTGGCGTATCGGGACGAGCTCGCCCGGCTGCCGGTCGGCTACGTCGCCGCCGTCACCCGCGAGCCCGGCGCCGAGGGAGTCTCTCACGGCCGCATCACGACGCTGCTCTCGAGCGGCGCGCTCGAAGAGGCCGCCGGCCTCGCGCTCGACCCGGAGCGCTCTCACCTGATGCTCTGCGGAAACCCGCAGATGATCGAAGAGGTGAGCGAGCTGCTCGCGCCGCGCGGCTTCCGCAAGCACCGACAGCGCAAGCCCGGGCACCTGACGGCGGAGAGCTTCTGGTGACTCAAATCACCGGCCGGCGCGTGCTGGCGATGGCGCTCCAGGTGTCGTCCTTCTGAGTCTCGGCCACGCGGACGATCTGCACGTGCAGGATCACGCGCGTCACCTTGGAAGTGACCACCAGCCGCGGCCGGCGATTCATGTCCAGCGTCTGGAACACCGCCTCGGAGCCCGGCGTCGGCAGCGGAAAGGTGAGCTCGTTGTTGTCGTTCACGCGGCGCTGCCCGCCCACCAGCTGTCCTCCCAGGAAGCCGTGCTTCTTGTCGCTCTGGCCCGTGGCCAGGTCGATGACGTCCACGCACACCAGCATCGGATCGAGGGCGTAGACGCGGTTCTTGGTCCAGACCTCGTAGGCAGGCGGCGCGCGCTTCGCAGAGGAAGCCGAGAGCTTGCGTACTTCCACCTCGATCGGAGGGCGCTCGACCTTCGGCGCGGCGACCGGGGAGGAGGGCTCCGGAGCCGCCACGCGCCCCCGCAGATCGAAGTCCGGCGGCGGCCCGATGTGCGTCTTCTCGAGCGCGTGCACCGGTGGCTTCGACGGCTTCCTGGGCTTGGGCGCCGGGGACTGCTCCTCCACCGTGCGCTCGACCTCCCACTCCGGCGGGATCTCCGCGTCTGGTGAGGTGTTCACCTCCCAGCCGATCGGCGTGCCCACCATCGTCGACTCCCCCTCCCAGCCCGGCGGTGCGCCGCCGACGTGCGTCGCCTCCGGGTCCTGCATGGGCAGCGTCTTCATCTTGTTCTTGCGACGCTCGCTCACCCCTACCGTCCTCTCCCCGACGCTTCAGTCGATCACGATGCCCAGCGAAAATCGCCCCATCAGGTAGACCGGGTGGAAGCCGCCGTTCAGGTCGGCCAGCTTGCTGGTGTTCCGGTCCATCGAGATCAAGAGCTGCCCGTCGCAGCCGGAGGTCGTGGCGTCCGTCTTGGGCGTCGCCGGCGGCGTCGGGTAGCAGCGCTCTTCCTTGTTCAACTCCACACCCAAGCCGATGCCCGCCGAGAGCGTGAAGAACCCCCAGCGCGAGTGAGAGCCGAAGAAGCCGTACAGGTGTCGCTCCGTGTGCTCGACCGCGTCGATGTCGCCCGCGTCGTCGCTAGTCCGGTACTCGTAGCCGTAGTTGGTGAGGATCACGCGCAGCACGTTGCCCTCGAAGGGTTTGCCCTCGAGCCAGAAGCCCAGGCCGAACGCCGCGCCCGCCATCGAGCCGATGCCGTTCGAATGTTGCGTCAGCTCCTCGTCGATGCCGCGGAAGTTGATCACCGGCGGCTGCTCGTTCACCACGAACACCGGGACCAGCTCGAAGCTCATGAAGTCGAGCAAGCCGACCTCGAGCTCGAGGCCGAGCCGCCCTTGCAGGAGCCAGTTGAAAGGATCGATCCGGAACGAGAGCGGCGGCACCTCGAAGCCGCTGTCGGGCTTCCTCGGCGGCGGCGGCGGAGGGCCGCCGTAGTAGCCGCCCTGTTGCCCGTA
Organism: Polyangiaceae bacterium; assembly: GCA_015075635.1. Lineage (NCBI taxonomy): Bacteria > Pseudomonadati > Myxococcota > Polyangiales > Polyangiaceae > Polyangiaceae bacterium. Next base: position 1,609,236 of record JABTUA010000002.1, on the reverse strand, counting down.
GCCCTGCTGCCCGTAGCCGGGAGGCGGCGGCTGCCCGTAGCCTGGCTGTTGTCCGTAGCCGGGTTGCTGTCCGTAGCCGGGTTGCTGTCCGTATCCCGGAGGCGGCGGTTGCCCGTAGCCGGGAGGCGGCGGTTGCCCGTAGCCCGGAGGTGGCGGTTGTCCGCCGTATTGCGCGCCGGCGGACGAGGAAGCCAAGAGGACGGCGAGCAGACTCGCGCTCGCGGTCGCGACCGGAAGACGCATGCCCCAAGTGTATCAGGGTCTCGGGCGCTGGGGAGTGGTCAGGCCTCGTTCCCGGCGAATCGCTCGAAGGTTTCCACGTCGGTCTTGGAGCCGATGATCAGCGGTACCCGCGCGTGGAGCTCGCTCGGGACCACGTCGAGGACTCGCCCCCGGCCGGTGATGGCGCGGCCGCCGGCGGCCTCGAAGATCATCGCCATCGGGTTGGCCTCGTACAAAAGCCTGAGCTTGCCCTTCGGGCTCTTGGTGTCCGCCGGGTAGGCGAAGATGCCACCTTTGATCAAAGTGCGGTGGGCGTCGGCGACCAGCGAGCCGACGTAGCGGTGCGTGTAGGGGCGCCCGTCGGCCTTGTCTTCTTCCTTCATGTGGCTGGCCCAGCGCTTCACGCCGTCGGTCCAGCGGGCGTGGTTGCCTTCGTTCACGGAGTAGATGTTGCCGCGCTCGGGGCAGCGCATGTTCTCGTGCGAGAGGAAGAACTCACCTGCCGCAGGGTCCCAGGTGAAGCCGTGCACGCCCTTGCCGGTGGTGAGCACCAGCACCGTCGAGGTGCCGTAGATGACGTAGCCGGCGGCGGCGTAGTCCTTGCCCGACACCAGGAAGCTGCCCTCGGTGATCGGCTTGTCCCGGTCGGCGCGCAGGATGCCGAAGATGGTGCCGATCGACACGTCCACGTCGATGTTGCTGGAGCCGTCGAGCGGATCGACCACGACCAGGTAGCCGCCGCGCGCCTCGGGGAAGATCACCGCGTGGTCGAGCTCCTCGCTCGCGACGCCCATGCAGTGCCCGCGCCGCCGGAGCACGTTGAGCACGATCTCGTTGGCGATGACGTCGAGCTTCTGCACGCTCTCGTTCTGCACGTTGGTCTCGCCGGTGTAGCCGAGCACGTCCGCAAGTCCTGCACTGCGGACGCGACACGTGATCAGCTTCGCCGCCAAGCTGATCTGGTTGAGCACCGAGGTGAACGTCCCGGTCGCGCCGGGAACCTGGAACATGCCTTCGAGCACGAAGGTCTCGAGCGTGGCGCCCGCCTTCGACGCGTCCGGGGGGCTCCAAGAGGTCTGGGTCATGGCGCTCCTTCTTCTCCTCGTACGACCTCGGTTGAAAGGCCGACGATAAGGATCTACGTTCCGGGCCCGCATTCAAGCGGGCAAGCCTCGGCAGTCCCGCCGGGCCGCGCTGAATTTGCATCAGCGAAGGGGAAAACGACATGGCCACCGACCGCGTGAAGGAAATCCTCTCCTGGTATGGCTCGGACAACCCGGGCACGAAGACCAACATCGCGCGCCTCTTGAACACGGGCGCCCTGGCCGGAACCGGCAAGCTGGTCATCCTGCCCGTGGACCAGGGCTTCGAGCACGGCCCGGTGCGTTCGTTCGCGACGAACCCCGACGCGCACGACCCAGAGTACCACTTCCGCCTCGGCATCGACGCCGGCTGCAACGCCTACGCCGCTCCGCTCGGTTTCCTCGAGGCCTGCGCCGACAAGTTCGCGGGGCAGATCCCGCTCATCCTCAAGCTGAACAACAGCGACTCGCTCTCCAAGGTCGAGCCCTGCTCGGCGCTCACCGCGACGGTCGACGACGCGCTGCGCCTCGGTTGCGTCGGCATCGGCTACACCATCTACCCCGGCTCCGGTCTGCGCAACACGATGTACCAGGATCTGAAGGAGCTCACCTACGAGGCGAAATCGAAGGGGCTCGCCGTGGTGACCTGGGCCTACCCGCGCGGTGAAGGCCTGAGCAAGGACGGTGAGACTGCCATCGACGTCGCGGCGTACGCGGCGCACATCGCGGCGGAGCTCGGCTCGCACCTGATCAAGATCAAGCCGCCCACCGCGCACATCGAGCAGGCCGAGGCCAAGAAGGCCATCGAGAAGGCGAAGATCCCCGTGGCCACGCTGGCCGAGCGGGTGCGCTACTGCGTGCAAGCGGCCTTCGGTGGCAAACGTATCGTGATCTTCTCGGGTGGCGCCGCGAAGGGCACCGACGAGGTCCTGGACGAGATCCGTCAGATCAACGCCGGCGGCGGCTTCGGCTCCATCGTCGGGCGGAACGCCTTCCAGCGCCCACGCGCCGAGGGCATCGACCTCTTGAAGAAGATCATCGCCATCTACAAGGGCTGAAGGCTCGGCCCGCAAAGCCTGCTTGAAGCTCCTCGGCCTGGGGTGGCACTATCTCGCCCCCCGCCAGAGGAGACATCGCGAACATGGCTTTGCACATTCAGACAGCTTCGGGTGATCCGACCAGCGCCGCAGTCGATCTGCTCGCCGTGCTCGTCACGGAGGGAGGCCTCGACAAGCAGAAGGTCGTCGCCGACCTCGACCGTGCGCTGGGGGGCGCGCTGCTCGAGCACGCGAAGCTGGCTGACTTCGCCGGCAAGGCCGACCAAGCGTTGGACCTGCCCAGCATGGGTCGCGTCAAGGCACGTCGCGTGTTGCTCCTCGGCACCGGACCGAAACGCGCCCACGAGCCCGCACGGCTCAGGGCCTGCGCCGCGGCGGCCACCCGCGCCGCGCAAGGCGCGAAGGCCAAGAGCCTCGCCCTGGTGTTGCCGGCGGAGGGCGTCGACCTGCGCGTCGTCGCCGAAGGCGTCGGGCTCGGTGCCTACCGCTTCACCAAGTACATGACCGGCGATCGCGTCCCCAAGACCGACGTCAAGGACGTGAAGCTCTTCGTCCACAAGCAGGCGCAAGCGGACAAGAGCGCCATCGAGCTCGGGTTGAAGATCGCCCACGCCATCTGCCTCGCCCGCGACGCGGTGAACGAGCCGCCGAACGAGCTGAACCCCGAGGCGCTCGCGCAGATCGCCCGGGGGCTGGCCAAGAAGAACGGCCTGGGCATCAAGGTGCTGGACAAGAAGGGCATCGCCGCTGCCGGCATGAAGCTGCACTACGCGGTGGGCCAGGGCAGCGCCAACGAGCCGCGCTTCATCCACCTCTCCTACGTGCCCAAGAAGCCGAAGAAGAAGCTGGTCTTCGTCGGCAAGGGCCTGACCTTCGACTCCGGCGGTCTGTGCATCAAGCCTGCGCCCGGCATGGGCGAGATGAAGACCGACATGGGCGGAGCCGGCGCCGTGCTGGGCCTGATGGCCGCGGTGGCCGCGCTCAAGCCGCAGGTCGAGGTGCACGGCATCGTCGGCGCAGCGGAGAACATGCCCGACGGCGAGGCCTACCGCCCCGGCGACGTCTTCGGCTCGCTCGACGGCAAGACGGTGGAGATCGTCAACACCGACGCAGAGGGGCGCTTGGTGCTCGCGGACGCGCTGACCTATGCCTCGCGGCTCTCGCCGGACTTGCTCGTAGACGCCGCGACGTTGACCGGCGCGTGCATCGTCGCGCTGGGCAAGAACTGCTCGGCCTTCTACGCCACCGAGGACAAGAACGCGCGCGAGCTCGAGGTGGCGGCAAAAGAGGCGGGCGAGCAGTTCTGGCGCATGCCGCTCCTCGACGACCTGAAGGAGGGCCTGAAGAGCGACGTCGCGGATCTGAAGCACACCGCCGACCGTTGGGGCGGTTCCATCACCGCTGCGCTCTTCCTTCGGGAGTTCGTCGGCAAGACGCACTGGATCCACTGCGACGTCGCCGGTCCGGTGCTGGCCGACGCGGCGAAGGGCGCCTATCCGAAGGGCGCGACGGGTCACCCCGTGCTCACGTTCTTGAAGATGGTCGAGCACGCCGCGCGCTGAGCATGCGCCGCGCTGCCGCTCTCGCGCTCGGCCTTTGCGCCGTGCTGGTGGCGCGTGAGGGTGACAGCCATCTCCGCTTTCCCACCGTGAAGGCCGAGCGCTGGATCGAGCTGCGCCTCGCCGAGGAGCCGATTCGCATCGGCTACCGCGTGGGCTTCGGGGCCAGCCTGGCGGGCGAGCTGAGAAAGAGCGCGGATCGCGACGGAGACTTCCAGGTCAGCGCGGCCGAGGGCAACGCGGCCCTGGACGCGCGCACCGCCGCGCTCCTCGGAGCGCTCTCGGTCTGCACGGGTCCAACCCTCGGGCGCGTGTCCTGCCGGCGCCTCGGGCCGCGCGACATCGAGCGCGTCGAGGCCGAGGGCTGGACGCCGGGTCCGAGCGGCCACCTGCACTTTTCGTGGACGCTGCGCTTGCGGGAGCACGCCCGCGAGATCGGCGCCATTCGTCTGGAGGACGCCTACGACGTGCCGGGCGTCGAGATCAGCGACGTCCAGATCGACCGACCGCCCCACTCCCCGCTCAAGCGCGCCGGCGACGCGGCCATGGCCGCGGGCGTCGCGGAGCGCTTCAACTGGGTCGAGCGCCTGCGCGAGCCGGGGCCGAGGGTCGTGGTCGCGGCGTGGACGCCACCGAAAAGCCGGGGTCCGGCGCTCTGGCTCGCCGCCACCTGCGTGGTCATCGGCGGCCTGGTGGTCTGGCTGTTCTGGCGTCGCGGGAAATTGAGGTAGCCTTCCGGCATGGCCGTCGCGAACGCGGAGCGCGTCGCCTCGCTGTCCGCGCGCTCCAACATGTTGCTCCCCGGCCTCCTGGCCTGGGTGGCCACCGTGGGCGTACCGGCCTTCGAGCGCGGCGTCGGCGCTGGCACGCGTCTGGCTGCCGGGGCCGCGCTCGTGGCGATGGTAGCGGGTCCGCTCGCCACCGGCGCCTACCCGCGCCTCGGCCGCGCCGTGGGCATCCACGTCACCATGGCCCTCTGCCTAGTCACCTGGCTCTCCCTCGGACCCTCCATCAGCGTGCAGCACCTCGAGCCCGTGCGAGCCGCCATCGGGGTCGTGGCCTGGGTGCTGTTCGCCTTCGGCTGGGGCGCGGTTCGGGCCCCCGGGATCCCGGAGGACGACCCGCGGGCCATCCTGGGCGCGCCCCTGCCCGCCCGGAGCCAGCTGCCCGCCTTCGCAAGCGTGATCTTCGCGATCGGGCTGCTCGGGGCGGCGTCGACGCTGTTCGCCGCCTGGCGCGTGGCGCGCCCGAGCCACGCGCTGCTCTCCCACTCCGCCGCCATCGTGTGTGCCATCGCGCTCACGGTCAGCGCGGCGAAAGTCGCCGTCGATCGCCAGGACTGGCGCCCGCTCACGCCGCCGACGGCGCGGCTGGGAGCGGCCGTTCGTCCGCTCACGCTGCTGGCCATCGCGCTGATCCTGCGCTTCGCGTGGATGCTGGTCGAGTAGAGTCTGCACCGTGGCCCGCGCCGTCGACGTCATCAGTGTCCTGCTCCTCTGCGCCGCGGCCGGGGCGTTCACCATGGGGGTGAGCGCGCTGGGCGATCGACGCGACCTGGACGCCCTCTACTGGCTGGTGGTGGGCGGGCTGGTGCTGCGCGCGGCGACGGACATGCTGCGCCCGAAAGGCGCGTCTCGCTGAGCCATGCGACGCCTCGTGCTCTTCGGTGCCATCGCGCTCGCCTGCACTGCGGAGCGAGACGCCACGCGCAGGGCGGAGGTCGCCACGCTGCCGGACGGCGTCGCCGCGCGCGTGGGGGACGACGACATCTCGGCGGAGCTCGTCGCGCGAGTGGCCGCCGCGCAGAGCGTCAGCCCTGCGGAGGCGCGCGAGCGCTTGGTGTCCGACGCGCTGTTCGCCGCCCACGCGCGCCGGGTGCTCGCCGGCACGGGCCAGATCGAGAGCGCCGAGCGCTCGGCCTTGGCCCGCGCAGTACTCGAAGAGATCCGGCACGAAGCCGAGGCCGCGGGCCCGCCCAGCGACGCCGAGGTCGAGGAGGTCACCGCGCTGCGTTGGCTCGACTTCGCGCGTCCGGCGCTGGTGCGGACCGTTCACGCGGTCGTGCTCGACGACGCGCCGAAGAAGAGCGAGAAGACCCGGCGCGTCGCCGAGCGGATCCACGAAGCGGTGAGCGGCGTGACGGACGCCGAGACCTTCGAGGCGAAGGTCAAGGCGGTGGACGCCGAGGGCCTGAAGACCAAGGTCGAGCACCTGCCGCCGGTGGCGCTGGACGGGCGCAGCGGCGATCCGAAGCAGCCTCCGACGGCCGAGGTCGCGCGCTTCGAGGTGGACTTCACGCGAGGGGCCCACGCCATCCGAGAGGTGCCGGGAACTAGCGGGGTGGTCGAGACGCGCTACGGGCTCCACGTGATCCTGGCCCTGGAGCGCCTGCCGGAGAAGACGGTCCCGCTCGAGGAGCGCCGGCTGGTGATGCGGCGAGAGATCATCGATCGGCGCGCGCGCAAGCGACACCAGTCCATCCTGGAGGCGGTCAACCAGGCCACCCCGGTGATGCTGGACCGCGGAGCGAACGAGCTCCTGGCCCGAGTCCGGATCGGCGAATGAGCGTTCGGCGTCGCGCCAGCGCGATACGCGACCAGGACGCGACGCCGTTCAGCGCGGTGCTCCTTCAGCTTTGCGACGGCACTGGCGCGCACGGCGGAGCGCTCGTCGACACGCAGGGCGAGACCGTGGACTACGCAGGTGCGATCGACCCCTACGAAATCAAGGTCGCTGCGGCCGAGTGGAGCTTGGTGCTCCGCGCGCTCGGCGCGAGCTCGATCCCGGGTTGGCCCGAGACGCGCCAGGTCATCGT